>JABDBO010000093.1 GCA_013288575.1 Alphaproteobacteria bacterium | reverse complement strand
TGTAGCGGTAAAATATTCTGGACGCGGGATAATAAAATATTTTGAAAATGAGGGCTCCGGCACAGGTGAGATGAGAGAGTTTTTTTTGCATTTTGATGAATTTCTTAGAGATCATCCCAACCATACAACCAGATTAAATCGTGCTGTTGGTCATAATTTTGTCGATGCAGAAATTACCCGTGAGGCAATAAGAAATTCAATTCCATTTCGTTTTAAATAATCAGCTGATGACATATATGAGTCAAAAGGGAGTATTCACCAGCTAGTTCCAAAACCGTCAGCGCATATAGCAGTAATCTCTTTTCTAGGCATTATTATTTTCCTTGTGGGCGGTGCTAGCTGTCGTATCAGAGCTTGTAGATTTGTAAGGGTCGCGTTCGTTATAAAACATATGCGCAATTTTTACGTCGGATTCCGGGTCATCATCTCTGCTTAAACTAATGCTTTTGAGCCGTTTGCTGATTAGTGCATCATAAATTGTTCGTAAACCGTAGCCTTGAATATAAAAATTTCTCTCATAAGTGCAGATCTGGATTTGGTCTTTATTATCCTGGAACTGCGAGAAATCTATATAGCGAATCTCAAAATACGATAGGGCGGTGCGCTCAGATTTTTTATGTGTTGATTCAATCTCAATATCGATGAGAAATTCCATCTCATATTCGTGATGGATTATATTATAAGTGCCAGACTTGCGGCGTTTTCTGATGAGCTTGATCTTATCGTCCATAAACGTATTCTAAATAAGATTTGTTGTGAATTTATGACAAATACCTAAATTATAACGGCAAATTATCGTGCTTTTTCCACGGTGTGTCATCTTTCTTGTCAGAAAGTAGTGTCAATGCACGGCAAATGCGGAAGCGTGTGTTTTGCGGGCGGATGACGTCATCAAGATAACCACGGCTCGCTGCCACAAACGGGTTGGCGATTTTTTCCTTATATTCTGCCTCGCGCGCGGCCAAATCTTTGTCGCCGCGGAAGATAATTTCAACTGCACCTTTCGGGCCCATAACTGCAATTTCGGCATTCGGCCATGCATAGTTGATATCACCGCGCAAGTGTTTGCTGCTCATAACGATATAAGCGCCACCATAGGCTTTACGGACGATTAATGTAATTTTTGGAACTGTTGCCTCGGCATAAGCGGCAATTAATTTAGCGCCATGTTTGATAATGCCGTTATGTTCCTGGTCAATGCCTGGTAAAAACCCTGGAACGTCAACAACTGTTACGATCGGAATGTTAAATGCATCGCAGAAACGCACGAAACGGGCAGCTTTGCGCGAAGCGTCGATATCCAAGCAACCTGCTTTTGACAAAGGCTGGTTAGCTACAAAGCCAACCGAGCGACCTTCCATGCGGCCAAAACCGATAACCACGTTTGAAGCATATTCAGGCTGAATCTCGAAGAAATCATACTCATCGACAATGCGAGTTAAGAGCTCTTTGATATCATAAGGTTTGTTTGTATCAGCCGGAACCAGATCATTCAGCGAAGTTTCAACGCGATCTGCCGGGTCATTAGTTGGGCGCCAAGGCACGCCAATTTTGTTGTTGTTTGGGAGGAAGTTGAACAAGCGGCGAGTTTGCAGCAAGGTTTCAATTTCATTATCAAATGCCAAATCTGCCACACCAGATTTTGTAGTGTGAACACTAGCGCCGCCCAGTTCTTCTTGGGTAACTTCTTCATGCGTTACGGTTTTCACAACATCCGGGCCAGTCACAAACATATATGATGTGCCACGCGTCATAATTGTAAAATCGGTAAGAGCAGGGGAATAAACCGCGCCGCCCGCGCATGGGCCCATAATAAGTGATATTTGTGGGATAACGCCACTGGCTTTTACGTTGCGCAAGAATATATCGCCATAGCCGGAAAGTGAATCGACGCCTTCTTGAATTCGTGCGCCGCCGGAATCATTGATGCCGATAACTGGTGCGCCGGTACGAAGCGCCATATCCATGATCTTACAGATTTTCTTGGCATTGGTTTCAGAGAGCGAACCGCCAAAAACTGTGAAATCTTGTGAGTAAACATAAACCAGGCGGCCATTGATTGTGCCATGTCCGGTAACGCAACCATCGCCGGAAGTAATGTTCTTTTCCATGCCGAAATTAGTGCCGCGATGTTCCACGAACATATCGAATTCTTCAAACGAATCCGGATCGACCAAAACTTCCAATCTTTCACGGGCAGTAAGTTTGCCTTTTTTGTGTTGGGTAGCGGTGCGTTCTACGCCGCCGCCAATGCGGGCCTGCTGGCGTTTCTGTTCGAGCTTTAAAATAGTTTCTGCTTTCATGAGGGAGGGATAATTATATAATTTCCCCGCAAAGGCAAGAGTTTTAGCTTAAACTAGATAAAGCGTAATAAATTCAGGTGTATTATTTGCCGCCAAAGACTTTCGCATGAAGATCTTTCCACGCGTCATTACTAGTTTGATATTCAGGGCCAGCTTGTTTAAGAGCTTTATCCCCTCTTTCTATTAAGGCTTTTGCATATTCTGTAGGAGTCGTTCCTTGTTTTGGAAAAATACGAAATT
>JABDBO010000092.1 GCA_013288575.1 Alphaproteobacteria bacterium | reverse complement strand
CAATTGCAAAAATTGCATTGGCGGCAGGCAGCATAAAATATAAGGTGCGCCGCTTTGGCGTAACTTTAGATGCGCAGTATCCTTTGGCAAAATTATTAAGTGCGCCAAACCCTGCGCAAGGTGGAGCCGAATTGATGGAGGCAATCTTTTCATTCAAGATAATTGCCGGAAATAGTTTTGTATTGGCACTCGGGCCTAATGATGGGCCACCGCAAGAACTTTATACATTGCGGCCAGACCGCGTTTCGATAATTGCCGGGCGCGATGAAATGCCGGCAGCTTACAGATATTCTTTGGGTAATAACCAATATAAAGATTACTCACCGGCGAAAGTTGTGCATGTTAAATTTTTCAGCCCGCTGGATGATTGGTATGGCTTATCACCGGTTGAGGCAGCGGCTTATAGTATTGATCAGCATAACCAGGCGAGTGCGTGGAATCAGGCATTACTGCAGAATGGTGCAAGGCCAAGCGGAGCGTTGGTTATCAAGCAAGATGGCGTGGCTGGCGGAAGGTTGGGCGAAGACCAGTATAATAGGATAAAGGCGCAGATTGACGACCAATTCAGCGGCCCGGCAAATGCGGGGCGCCCAGTTTTGCTTGAGGGCGGAATGGATTGGAAAGAGATGAGCATGTCGCCTAAAGATATGGACTTTGTCGAAATGAAAAATTCAGCTGCGCGCGATATTGCCTTAGCATTTGGTGTACCGCCGCAGCTGCTCGGAATTCCGGGAGATAATACTTATAGTAATTTGGCTGAAGCGCGGCTTGCGTTTTGGGAACAAACGGTGATTCCGCACGTGAACCACTTGATTGATGCGTTTAATAATTGGCTTGCGCCGAAATTTGATACAGGCGTGACTATAGAACCGGATTATGATTCGGTGGCGGCACTAACTCCGCGCCGTGATGATATGTGGAACCGGATTAACAACTCAAATTTCCTCACAGCTGAGGAGAAAAAGCAAATGCTGAATCTGAAACTGTAATTGGTTTTGGGTTATGGAGAGTGTGAGTTCACTGCGTTTGCGGACGCTGGCGATTTTGGCTGACATATCGCATTGGTTGATGATGTATCGGCTGGATGAGTTGAAGGCGGAGTTGGCTAAGTGGGAGAGGAAGTATGACCCTAACGAGCCGCGAGTTCCGGCTGGAAACCACGGTGGGGGTGAGTGGACTGTTGGCACAGGGACTAATGGTGGGGATGCAATTGCGGATAGTGAAAGTTCTGATGGTGTTGTAGCCGAAGCATTAGATAGCTTGGTTACTGGGTTAACTAATGATGAAATAGCCGAGCAGACTAATTGGGGGAATGCTAAAACTCTTCAGGATCATTTTGAAAGACATGGCGATGATTTTAATTCTGAATCGGCAGAAGAATATGCTAACCAAGCTCAAGAATTTCGTTTAAGGGCTATTACAGAAAAATTACCGGCATTAGAATATCCTGGTGGTGAAATAGGTACATATGATCCTGAAACTAATACCTTTGGTGTTTATAATACCGATGGTACAACAGCAACTTTTTATAAACCTCCTAGTAAAAATTATTTTCAAAATCAGATTAATAAATATGTGCTTCGAGGTGGAAGAGTAATTAACCCATTACCTCAAGATGAAGTTATCAATCCTACGCCAAAAACTGAAGGTGTGGGAACAAGCGTAGAAGATGGAACTATTCCAGAAACCGATTTCTTTTTAGAATAAATATTTTATATTACTATATGTTTAGTAGGTAGTTATGAATTATATTTGTCCAGTATGTGGTTTTGATAGTTTATTTAAACCAGCGTATCATCAAAGTGGAAGCCCATCGTTTGAGATTTGCTCATCATGTGGATATCAATATGGCCATTCAGATGATGATCGTGGAATTACATTTGAACAGTGGCGCAGAAATTGGATTGAAAAAGGTATGCCCTGGAGCAGTGTAAATCCTAAACCAGAAAATTGGGATCCTCTAAAGCAATTACAGAATCTAACGCAATTATAAGCGACGTGTAGAGATAAATAACTAACCAACCTGTTTCATCAGAAGCGGGTTTTTTAATTTCTACGATTTAAAAATTTTCTAACAGGAATGATTATGAAAGATATTCTTCACTTTCCGGCGGAGGTTAAATCTCTGCACGATAGCGGCTATTTTGCGGGTTATGCGAGCATGTTTGATTACGTGGATAATCAGAATGATGTTGTTCTACACGGCGCGTTTGAGCGGACGCTGCTTGATAATAAAAAGGGGCGCGATATTAAGCTTTTGTGGCAGCATGATCCTAAGGAGCCAGTGGGCTATTTTACTAATATTGTGGAAGATAATCACGGGCTTTATGTTGAGGGGTATCTTCAGCAAGATGTGCAAAAAGGGCGTGAAGCCTATTCGCTTTTGAAGTCAGGCGCGGTGCGCGGTTTGAGCATTGGCTATAATGTGAAAAATTTTACGCTCGATCATAAAACTGGCATTCGGATTATTAATGATCTTGATTTGTTTGAGATTTCGCTGGTGACTTTTCCGGCGAATGACATGGCCAAAATTATCGAAGTAAAACAAGAGGATT
>JABDBO010000091.1 GCA_013288575.1 Alphaproteobacteria bacterium | reverse complement strand
AAAACCCCGTCCCCGAATAAAAAAACTTCCGTCATACCGCGGCTTGACCGCGGTAACCAGCGGCCCAATGCTAGATTAAGCCTATAAAAGCAATGCATTATATCTAAAAACCTGGTTACCGCGGTCAAGCCGCAGTATGACGGAAGTTTTTTTGAATTCTTTTTGCTCAAAATGAGAATTACTGGCGCTGTTGATCGCGCTTAATTTCACGCTTAATATGGGTGACGTAACGAATATCTTTTGCCCACGCCCTTGCGCTACATACCTATATTTAATATAATTACAAAATTATCATAAAGATGAAATTATAAAAAGACAAACAAATTTTTCTGGTTGCCCAAAAAAGCTCAGGGGACGATGACCCCACTGTTGCTGATCTTTATCGCGTAGGTACTGTCGCGACCGTTTTACAGCTGCTCAAACTTCCTGATGGTACGGTAAAAATTTTGGTGGAAGGGATACAGCGTGCTAAAGCATCTGCCATTCATCATGTTAATGCGGGTGGCTACTTCGAAGCAGAAATAACGCCGGTTCATATTACTTTTGATGAGAAAGAAGCGAGTTTACTGGCGCGCACCGTACTGGCCCATTTTGAAAATTATATTTCACACAATAAAAAAATTCCCCCTGAAATTTTACCGGCGCTTGCGGCTATTGATGATCCTGCGCGTTTTGCCGATACCGTTGCGGCCCATTTGACGCTCAAGTTAGAAGATCGGCAAAAATTACTTGAGATGACCAATGTTTTAGATATGATGGATCACCTCATTGCCTACATGGAAATTGAAGTAGATTTGTTGCAAGTTGATAAGCGGGTGCGCGGTAATATTAAAAAGCAAATGGAAAAAAGTCAGCGTGAGTATTATCTTCATGAACAAATTAAAGCGATTCATAAAGAGCTCGGTGATATTGACGAAACCGGAAAAACCGAATTTGACATTTTGGCAGAACGCATTAAAAAAGCGGGGATGAGTAAAGAGGCCCGTAAAAAAGCAGAAGATGAATTAAGAAAATTAAAGATGATGCCGCCGATGGCTGCTGAATCAACGGTGATTCGTAATTACCTTGATTATTTATTGTCGATGCCTTGGAAGAAGCAAACGAAAGTGAAACATGATTTGCGTTTTGCTGAAGAGGTGTTGGAAGCTGATCACTATGGTCTTGAAAAAGTCAAAGAGCGCATTATCGAATTTTTAGCGGTGCAAACACGGGTGAAGAAAATCAAAGGCCCTGTGCTTTGTTTGGTAGGCCCACCAGGTGTGGGGAAAACATCACTGGGTCAATCTATTGCGCGGGCAACTGGCCGTGCGTTTGTCCGCATGGCGCTGGGTGGTGTGCGTGATGAAGCAGAAATTCGTGGCCATAGGCGTACCTATATTGGTGCAATGCCCGGGCGCATTATGCAGAAAATGGCAAAAGTGCAAGTGAGAAATCCCTTATTTTTGCTGGATGAAATTGATAAAATGGCCATGGATTTTCGCGGTGATCCTGCCTCAGCAATGCTGGAAGTATTGGATCCAGAACAAAATAATACGTTCAATGATCATTATCTTGATGTGGATTATGATTTGTCCAATGTGTTATTTGTGGCGACGGCAAATTCCATGAATATCCCAGCACCCTTGTTGGATCGTATGGAAGTCATTCGCATACCCGGTTATACCGAAGATGAAAAATTAAATATTGCCAAGCGTTATTTGTTCGCAAAACAAATAGAAGCGCATGGTTTAAAACCGGATGAATTGCATTTGATGGATTCAGCGATTATAGACATTATTCGTTACTATACGCGAGAAGCGGGTGTGCGTAACTTAGAACGCGAAATTGCAAAAATTTGTCGAAAAGTAGTGCGTGAAATTGCTAATGCTACTGCTAAAGCATCTAAGAAAAAAAATGGATCGGGCGCAGTGGTTGTGACGGCAAAAAATCTGGAACATTACTTGGGTGTGCAACGACATCGTTATGGCAAAACGGAAGAATATGATCAAATTGGTCAAGTGATTGGTCTTGCCTGGACAGAAGTTGGCGGAGAATTGCTGACCATTGAAGTGGCAACCGTGCCGGGTAAAGGGAAAGTGACGACAACAGGCCAATTGGGTAGTGTGATGCAAGAATCCATCCAAGCCGCATTGACAGTGGTGCGCAGTCGTTCCGAAACGCTTGGGCTTGCACCTGATTTTTATGACAAGATTGATATACATGTCCATGTACCTGAAGGAGCAACGCCAAAAGATGGTCCGAGCGCCGGTATTGGCATGTGTACGGCTTTAGTGTCTGCGTTGACTAAAATCCCTGTGCGCGCTGATGTGGCGATGACCGGTGAAATTACCTTGCGTGGTGAAGTATTGCCCATTGGTGGTTTGAAAGAAAAGCTGCTCGCTGCACATCGTGGGGGTGTGCGTCTTGTGGTGATTCCTGAAGAAAATAAGCGTGACCTGAAAGAGATTCCGCTTAATATCACCGATGGGCTAGAAATTCGCCCCGTACGTTGGATCGATGAAGTACTTGCTTTGGCGCTGAAAGAAATGCCTGTGGCTAAAAAAATCGAAAAGATAACCGTAAAAAAAACAGCTAAAAAAACCGCCTTGATTGCAGCTAAAAAAAATAAGAAGGGTTTGACTAATACAGTGAAACACTAGGATCGGGCTGCGCCCGATCCTGTGGTTCGCTGCGCTCACGAAAAAACTATTACTGTCGTTTCATGGTTGGCAGTGAATGGAGCCTGGATGAAGCTATATACCGCTCGCCTTTGAAGATGCGAGATAAATTTTGATGTAGTGGCAAGGTGATCGGTATAATAGTGTCAGCAAGCTGACACAGAAAAAATATACTTA
>JABDBO010000090.1 GCA_013288575.1 Alphaproteobacteria bacterium | reverse complement strand
AATTGTTGCAACGAAGAAGTTTTTGCAGCCGCTATTCAATAATTTTTGTGCGATGGATGCGGCGCCTAATCCGTAACCATTAGCTTTTACAACAGCGCCGCTAGTGGCTTTGGAGTTCAGTGTTTTCCAATTCTCGGCAATTGATCCAAGTGAAATTGTTAGTTTGTTC
The DNA here is from genome assembly GCA_013288575.1 of Alphaproteobacteria bacterium. Taxonomy (GTDB): domain Bacteria; phylum Pseudomonadota; class Alphaproteobacteria; order Rickettsiales; family 21-14-0-20-44-7; genus JABDBO01. Next base: position 2,825 of record JABDBO010000090.1, on the reverse strand, counting down.
ATAGCGAGTTAGCGATTTTACAAAATTCTTCAACGGTTAATTCTTCAGGGCGAGATTGTGGGTTAATGCCGAGTTTAGTCAAGCTGTTTTCAGCATCTGGCAGCAATGGTTTTAATGCACTTTTGAGCATCTTCCGGCGCTGGTTGAAGGCGGTGCGCAACACGTTTTCGAGCTTTTTCTTATCAGCTTTGAACAGCGGCTCGCGGCGTAGGGTGATTTTTACGATTGATGAATTTACCTTCGGCGGCGGGGTGAAAACGCTGGGCGGCAGGTCAAACAATATTTCGGCTTCGCACAGCCATTGGGTGATAACTGAGAGGCGGCCATAATCTTTGGTGCCAGGAACGGCGGTGATGCGCTCGGCAACTTCCGTTTGGAACATTAGCACCATGAATTCAATTTCACTGGCATATTCTAGCCAGTTGGTGAGGAGTTTGGTGGAGATGTTATAGGGTAGGTTTGACATTACGACGCGCGGTGCTGGTGCCATTTGGCGCAGATCAGTTTCCAATGCATCGGCGTTTATGATTTCTAGTTTTTCAGCGTAATGATTTTTAAGTTCGTTTAAACCTGCAATTGCGCGTTCGTCAAATTCAACGGCGACCAGTTTGGCAATTGGCTGTTCTAAAATGGCTTGTGTCAATCCGCCGGGGCCGGGGCCGATTTCGATAACATTTTTGTCAGCCAGATCACCGGCGTAATTAACAATTTTACGAGTGATGTTCATATCGAACAAAAAGTGCTGGCCGAGGTTTTTTATCGCCCGCAAGCCGTAGCTGGAAGCAATCTGGCTAGGTGTTGGCAGGCTGGTGGGCACTAGATTTTAATTTCGATATTGGTATTGCGGCGCATGTCGCGTAGATATTTGCGAGATTCTAACTCCATTTTACGCTTGAAAAGAGCATCTTGTGCTTTTTCGCGCTCATCAGCTGTCATTTGCGGAGTCATTTCTTGAGTTTTTTCGCAGACTAAAAATACGGCGACCGAAGTGCCGGTAAATTCAGGATCGCTAAACTGTCCGGTTGGTAAATGCTCAATAACTTTCATAACTGCCGGGTCAAGATTTTTTACCATTACAGAATTATAATTCTTAACATTAGCGCCTTTGGTTTTGGCATAAGCTTCGCCATTGCTGCAAGCTTGCGCCGGGTCATTTATATTTTTCAGTTTTGGCAAAGCAGCTTTAACAGCTGGCGGGTTTTTGACCGGAATTTCAAACTGGCGAACGGTAACAACATTTTGGTCAGCATGCGCATCAATAGTGCGGGTGTCGGAAATGAAAATAATGAAATATCCTTCAACTGAGCGGATTGGGCCAATAATTTTGTTTGAACCAACGCGTTTTACTTCACTCAAAATTTCTTTTGGCACCTGGTTTTCAGCTAACCAGCCAACTTCACCGCCATTTTGCGCTGAACCGCTTTGTGAGAACTGTTTGGCAATTGCAGGGAATTTCGCTTTGCCGGATTGTAATTCGCCAGTGAGTTTGGTTGCCAAATCCTTCATTTTATTTTCGTCTTTCGGGTTTTCGACCGGTAAAACGATTTCATTCACAAAATATTCTTCCTCTGCCGGGTTTAAGCTTTGGCTTTTGAGATAATCATTAATTTCATCATCTGAAACATTTATTTTCGGCTGGATTTTTTTAGCGCGAATCTTGCTCCAAAGAAGTTGGGCTTTTATCTGCTGTTGCAATGTAACGGGAGGGATGCCGGCGTGCTTCATAATATCGGATAATTGGCCCACTTCCATTTTGTTTTGCTTTTCAATGCCCTCAATTGCTTTTTTAATTTCATCATCGCTAGCTTCCATTTTAAGGCGCGATGCTTCTTGCATTTGCAGCTTTTCGTTAATTAGGTTTTGTAAAACTTGAGGAGCAATTTTCCGCGCAGTTTCTTCATCACCTTTTAAACCAGATGAAATAATCACCAATCTTGTGCGGTTAACCAAATCTTGCGTGGTTATGGCATCATCGCCAACAGTTGCGACAATGGCAGTTTCTCCTGGCGCCATTGCTGTGAGAGCGAAAGTGATTACAAAAAACGCTAATATTCTGTTTAATTTCATATTTTGCCTATAACTCCCCTACACCAAGGTTTTTCAAGCCAATTTGGACATTGACCGAAGTTCCTTCCTGGCCTGTGAGGAAACTATGTTTTACCGAAGTTAGGATATTTGTGCAATCCCCTTCGAACAAAACACCGCCTTCGGCTGTGATATTTTGGTTTTGTTCTAAGTTGCGGTCGCCGCCGGCGAGCACGCTCCATTTGTCGCTGACATAATATTGCACCAATCCGCTAATCTCTTCGCGGTTATTGGTCGGGTCGGTGAAGTCATAATCAAGCTTGAAATAATCCAAGGTAAGTTTTACAGGTTTCCAGTTTACATTGGCTTGAACTTCGCTCCGGCTTAAGCGGAAGTTATCAGGGTTCATGCGGAATTTGTAGGAAAGATCAATTTTGTCATAAAGGCTAAACGTTACGCGACCAACATAATCAGAAAGCCTGTCATCAATGCCGGAATCAACCGGGATAACAACTTTTGGTTTATCGAGACGGTAGTTTTGCCCAACAAGGTAGTTAACGTTGTAATGTTGCTCATAATAGCCGCCGCGCAAGCCATAATAAACCCTGGCGCCGCTATCAACCTGGTCAATACCGCGGAATTTACTGTCTTCAAAAACGTTCAAGTCAGAAAACTCAACGTCTTGGCTATCTTCGTTAGGGATATTTTTGTTGTAGTTCAAATTTGGCGAAGCGACTAATTTGACGATAGGTTCTAATTCAACTTTAGCAGTTGGTGAAACCGGGTTGACCAAAGGATAA
>JABDBO010000089.1 GCA_013288575.1 Alphaproteobacteria bacterium | reverse complement strand
CGCGCTGCATAAATCGCTACGCGGCTCTGATGTTGATGCAGCGCTTTATTGGTTTACGCGCATGCTGGATGGTGGCGAAAACCCATTATATATTTCGCGCCGCCTTATTCGTTTTGCTTCCGAAGATATCGGCAATGCCGACCCGCAAGCGCTGTTGGTGGCATTAGCGGCGCAACAGGCTTATGAAACGCTGGGTTCACCGGAAGGTGAATTGGCGATTGCGCAATTGGTGATTTATCTGGCCACCGCGCCGAAATCAAACGCGGCTTATACTGCTTATGGCGCGGCTGCGCGTGATGCAAAAACCAAAGGTTCGCTTATGCCGCCAAAGCATATTTTGAACGCGCCGACTAAGTTGATGAAAGATGAAGGTTACGGCAAAGGTTATATGTATGACCACAATACCGAAGATGCATTTTCCGGCCAAAACTATTTCCCGGATGATATGCCGCGCGCTTCATATTACAAACCAGTGGAACGCGGTTTTGAGCGCGAAATTAAAAAGCGGATGGATTACTGGGATAAGAAACGAAATTCTTAGTGGCGCATTTTCGGCGGCGTAATGAAGAATAGCGGCGTTACCGCATAAAAACAAAACGCAGCTGGCAAATAAATCCACGCCATTGTTACGCCTGACATGTAAAACACCGGCCCGGCAAGTGAGCGCCATTTTAAGGTAGGATCTTTTTTGCCGTCAAGTTCTGGCTTGATTAGGTTACGCGTAATATAAGCGGCAAGAATCATGAAAAGCAGTGTGCTTAGCGTCATGATAATCCCGAAAGCGCTCACTGCCAGTGGGTTGCTGGGATATTGCCCCATAAGCGCAGTTGGGAAAGGCACAAATGATTGAAACATTAGAAATAGAGAATTTAGCCAGATCATCCCATAATTAGCATGTTTTGCATAACGTATAATATTATGGTGGTTCAGCCAGAATTTGCACACGATAATAAAACTAATTAGCCAGCTTAAGAATTGCGGCAGAATTTTTACCAGCCCATGCGCGAGTTCATTGACATCGGTCGGATCTTTGAGTTGTGGGACTTTGAGGTCTAGTACAAGTAGCGTCACAATAATTGCAAACACGCCATCACTAAAAGCTTCGATGCGGCCAAGTGGTAAATTACCTTGTGAAAAGCGTTTGAAAAAATTCATGCATTGAGTTTGCATGAAAATTTTTAGATTTCAACAATATTGCCCACAAGCGTGCCCGGACGACCATGCCCATTGGAAATTGTAGCCGCCGAGCCAGCCGGTGACGTCGACAACTTCGCCGATGAAATATAAGCCCGGTGTGGATTTTGATTCAAATGTTTTGGAGGATAACTCATCCGTATCAACCCCACCCAATGTAACTTCGGCGGTTCTGTAGCCTTCAGTGCCATTAGGTTTGATTTGCCAGTTGGAAATAACGCTCGCTGCCAGTTCAAGATCCTGGTTAGACATATCGGCAATTTTTCCGGTGAGTTTTGTTTCGGCAGTGATGAAACTCGCCAATTTTTTCGGTAGAAATTCTGATAAAATCGTCTGCAATTCTTGCTTGGCTTGGGTTTGCCGCTTTTCTTTTAACAATGCGAGCGCATCTTGTTCCGGCAGGAAATTTATGCTTACCACGTCACCTTCATGCCAATAAGATGAAATCTGTAAAATCGCCGGGCCACTAAGGCCGCGGTGGGTAAAGAGCATGGCTTCTTTGAATTCTGTGCCGTTGCATTTGGCAATAACATCTACAGCAACGCCCGGGAGTTCTTTCAATTGCTCCAATTTTTCCGGGTTTAATGTAAATGGCACTAATCCCGCGCGCGGTGGAATAATTTTCAAGCCGAACTGTTCAGCAACTTTATAACCAAAACCTGATGATCCCATTTTGGGGATTGATGGCCCGCCTGTGGCAATGATAAGCGAACTGCAGGTGAGGGCGTTATTGATTTTAAAACCCTCTGCAACTTTCTCAATATTGGTCACGGCAAAATCGGTTTTTACTTCAACTTCCGCATCAGCACATTCTTTGAGCAGCATATCAATAATCTGCGTCGCTGATTTATCGCAGAATAATTGGCCGAGCGTTTTCTCGTGATAGGCGATGTTATGTTTTTCAACCAGCTTAATAAAATCCTGCTGCGTATAACGCTTCAAAGCCGAAACGCAAAAATGCGGGTTTTGTGAGAGGAAATTTTTCGGTCCGGCATTTAAATTAGTGAAATTGCAGCGTCCGCCGCCGGAAATGCGGATTTTTTCGCCAACGGCATGGGCGTGATCAACCAATAGCGTTTTTCGGCCTCGTTTGCCGGCCTCAATAGCACACATAAGGCCCGCTGCGCCGCCGCCAATGATGATTACGTCAAACATTTTGCTCATTGATTTATTCCACATCCTCTTATATATAGGCCGCTTGATTAGGCAATAGCCTATGTGCCCTGATGGCGGAATTGGCAGACGCGCTAGTTTCAGGTACTAGTGATAGCAATATCTTGGAGGTTCAAGTCCTCTTCAGGGCACCAGTATCATGTATTGTTGATCTTCTATTTGCTAAATTTACCCATTCTTCAGCCATAGTTTGGGCTATTTGTGTGCTGGTTTGAGTTAATCCTAAATGTGAATAATCCCTACCTTCTCTTATAAGTTTTCTTGCTTCTTTTTCATCTGATACACCGACATAAATAGGAGTTTTATGAGTAAATTTATGCATACATTCCATCATAATATCCATTAATTTTTCAGGATTTGTATCTACAACATCGATGAGTTCCTCCTTGGGCGCAAAACTTGATACGGGCAGAATAGCGGTGGAATTGCATAAAATTCTTACCCCTTCTCTTTCTCTATCATTACTGCAGCCTTCCATGATAGCATTTCTCACCGAAAGAAATTCCATAGCCAGCTTTGATACTTCTCGAGCGTTTTTTTCTCTATTCATCATAAAAGCGCCCAAATTCAGCATGGTTGGCAAGAATTCTATAGCTCTTTGTTCACGGCCATGTTGTGTAAACATTGATAAGACATTTGTTAAATCTCGTAATTTTCCATCCTTAATTGATGTATTTGATGGAGAAACGAAGTGATGTGCATAATCG
>JABDBO010000088.1 GCA_013288575.1 Alphaproteobacteria bacterium | reverse complement strand
ATCGGCAATCAGCCGCGCAATCGTCGTTTTGCCGCAGCCCGGCGGGCCCCAGAAAATAACTGATGGCACAGTGCCGCTATCGAGAGCTTTGATAAACAATGAGTCCTTACTTAGAACATGCTCCTGCCCCAAAACCTCGCCGAAATTCTTCGGCCGCATTTTATCAGCCAATGGGCGATGGTCATCAACAGGTGCAAGCGGAAGTTCATAAGTTGTGGGCATATAACCTATATAATGTATCGGCATTTAACTTTAAAGCCCAACCCATTAACTAATTGCATTTTTTATATCAATTTTGCAATTATCGTATTTACAAAATAGGCCAAAAAATGTATGGTTCACGCTCAAAAATATTGGGCAGCTCTATGGATGAAGATACTGATGATGAAAAATCAAACAAAGGCAAATGGATAGCTGTTATCATCGCCCTTCTGCTGGTTGGCGGAGCAATCTATTATTTCACCCAGAAAAAACCTGATGGCCAAGCTGCCGGTGCAGGCGCGGCGCAGATGCAAATGCCACCTGCCCCAGTCACGGTTATAGAAGTTGAAAGCAAAGATCTACCACTTAACCTTGAATATGCTGGCCGCACTGCCGGTTCCAAAGAAGTTGAAATCCGCGCCCGCGTTGGTGGAATTTTGATAAAACGCTCATATACCGAAGGCCAGGCCGTAAAAGCTGGCCAGCTGTTGTTCAAAATTGACCCAGCTCCGTTTGAAGCCGCATTTTCTCAAGCTCAGGCCAAATTCACCCAAACTGAAAATGATTGGAAACGCGTTTCTGATTTATATAAGGAAAAGGCTGTCAGCGACCGCGAATATGATGAAGCTCAGGCTGCCTATAAAGCCGCTGATGCGGATTTGAAAACCGCTAAAATCAACTTGGGCTATACAACCGTGATCGCCCCAATTTCCGGTGTTACCAGTAAAGAGAGCATGTCTGAAGGTAGCCTAGTTCAAGCCGACCAAAGCCTACTTACCCGAGTTAGCGTGCTTGACCCATTATATGTTAACTTCGCCTATCCAGATTCTGAAGAATCCTCCCGCCGCTTAAAAATTTCACAAGGCAAAATCACTCTGCCTGATGATAAAAAACTGTTTGCCGAAATCCATTTTGGCAATGGCGTAATTTATGACAAGCTCGGCATAATTGATTTTACCGATAGCATAATCGACACCCAAACCGGCACCGTTCATGCCCGCGCCGTTGTACCAAACCCAGATGGCAGCGTATTACCGGGAGATTTTGTCCGCGTTGTGGTGAAAGGCTTCACCGCCAAAAATGTAATTATCGTGCCTGACCAGGCCGTAATGCAGTCTCCGCAAGGGCAATTTGTTTACACAGTAACTGCTGATGGCAAAGCTGCGATGACTCCGGTTGTTATTGGTGACTTGGTTGGTGAAAACCGCATTATCGACAAGGGCCTCAAAAATGGTGACCGCGTCATAACCGAAGGGATGATTAAAGTCCGCCCGGATGCGCCAGTGAATGTTACGCAGCCTAGCGCGCAAAATGCTAATGCACCGGAAGCCGCAACGCCACCAGCTGAAGGAAAATAGATGATCTCAAAATTCTTCATCGAACGCCCTGTTTTCGCTTCGGTAATTTCGATCATTATCGTCATCATCGGCCTTGCTTCGCTAACCTCGCTGCCGATTGAACAATATCCTAACATCATCCCGCCCGATGTTGTTGTTACCGCAACTTATCCTGGCGCATCTGCTGAAACCATCGCCGGAACTGTTGCCGCACCGTTAGAGCAACAGATCAACGGTATTCCGCACATGATTTATTTGCACTCCACCAGCTCCAACTCCGGCACGCTCAACCTCACCGCAACTTTTGGCATCGGTAGTGACCCAGACCAAGCAGCAATTGAGGTAAACAATCGCGTGCAGGCCGCACTTTCCCGCCTGCCGGAAGAAGTCCGCCGCCAGGGTGTTTCGGTTGATAAAAAATCATCGGCGATTTTACAAGTCATCACCATGTTTTCGCCAAATGGCCGTTATGACCCAATTTTCGTCAGCAATTACGCGCTATTTAACGTAATGGATGAACTAAAGCGCATCCCCGGCGTTGGTGATGCCACGCTTTTCGGCGCCAAAGATTATTCAATGCGCATTTGGCTCCGCCCGGATAAACTGGCTGAATATAAAATGACGCCGGATGATGTAGCCGCTGCCATTCGTGAGCAAAACTCGCAATTCGCCGCTGGTGCTTTTGGCCAGGAGCCGATGAACCACCCGCAGGCATTTACCTATACCGTCACCACGCAAGGCCAGTTTGTTGACCCAAAACAATTTGAAAATATTATTCTTAGGTCTGATCCAAACGGTTCGATTTTGCGTTTAAAAGATGTGGCACGCGTTGAACTTGGCGCGCTGGACTACAGCTTTGCCGCTTCAACCAATGGCAAACCGGCAATCGCCATCGGTGTGTTCCTGCAACCGGGTTCAAATGCGCTCAAAACCACAGAATTGGTCGCCAACAAAATGCAAGAACTCTCTAAGCATTTTCCGGAAGGCGTTGCTTATGAGCTGCCGTTTGATACCACCAAATTCGTCGAAGTTTCAATTGAAGAAGTTATCAAAACCTTCTCAATGGCAATTTTGCTGGTTATCGGCGTAGTTTATCTATTCCTGCAAAACGCCCGCGCAACATTGATTCCGTTACTCGCCGTGCCGGTTTCATTAATCGGCACTTTCGCCGGTATGTATTTACTCGGTTTCTCAATCAACCTACTAACATTATTCGGCATGGTGCTTGCCATCGGTATCGTCGTAGATGACGCCATCGTCGTGCTTGAAAACGTTGAGCGGATAATGAGCACTGAAAAACTCCCGCCAAAAGAAGCCGCCATCAAAGCCATGCAGGAAGTTACCGGGCCTATCATTGCCATCGTTCTCGTGCTTTGCGCGGTGTTCATCCCAGTTGGTTTCATGGGTGGATTGACCGGTGAAATGTATAAGCAATTTGCCATCACCATTGCCGTTTCCGTGGTTATTTCAGGCATTGTGGCACTAACACTCTCACCAGCTCTGTGCGCGGTTTTACTAAAACCAGAACATAAAGAGCCAAACAAAATTTTCCGCGGGTTCAACAAAGGTTTTGACGCGCTTACCAATAAATATAACAGCGGGGTAAAATTCTTCATCGACCACATTCTTATAAGCATAATTATTTTCGTCAGCTTACT
>JABDBO010000087.1 GCA_013288575.1 Alphaproteobacteria bacterium | reverse complement strand
TCTAATGTTGCTCAATGTAAATTCAATGCATTGAGCGAACTTCAAGGCAAAGTGGCTGCAGCAAAAAAAGCTGCCAATGGTGAATGTGGAACTTACATACTTACAGAAGATGATATCTTACAAACCCGCGCCACTATTTGCGGCGAAACTAGAGCTGAGACGGCTTCTTCTCATAAAGACAAAAAATATAGAAAAACTAAAGCTTTTATCGCCGATCCGTCTGTTGGAGAAGCAAGCAATGCAATTTTACTAATAACCCCGTTTGAAACCTTGGTGGAAGGTTGCGTAAGAGATTATTTAGAATGGATCAGCGGGCCGGTCGCCGCAGAATTGCCAAAACCTATTCGCGCCATTTTGAACGATTATTTATTTTTGGCTATCCATCCTTTCCCGGATGGTAATACCAAACAGGCACGGGTAATTTATAGAGCTTCGCTAAGCAATTTTGGAATTGACCCAAGAAATTTAGTCAGCTCAGGGCAGACGTTGACTTTCCCAGAAATGCACACAACCTATACTTCTATGAAAAGATGGATCATGAGTGAAGACGGGCCAGAGCTGGCATATTGGGTTGAAAATATGCTGGAACGGTTAATTGTTGCATTTGATCGTACTGTAGAGCGCGCGGAGAAAATGCGCGACTTGGGAGTGGTTGGAGCTTGGTCGGCTGAACGTAAAGAGCTTGCTTCTATAGAAAAAAAGCTAGGCATATCTATGTAATAAAAAAGCCTCCAATAAAGGAGGCTTTAATATTATTTTTTTCGCTTAAAGAACTAGCTCGCAGCTGCAACAGTTGCTGCAACTTCGGCGGCGAAATCTTTTTCTTCTTTCTCGATTCCTTCGCCAAGCACATAAAGCTTGAAGCCGGTAATCTTGATTGGAGCGCCGGCAGTTTTAGCTGCAGCTTCCAAGAATTCAGAAACTTTTGATTTGCCATCGATCACGAAAATTTGCTCTGGCAATACAACTTCGCCATAGAATTTGTTGATGCGGCCATCAACCATTTTCTTGATCACATCTTCAGGTTTGCCAGAAGCACGTGCTTGTTCAGCAAAAATATTGCGTTCACGTTCTAAGTTTTCAGCCTGAACTTCTTCACGGCTAATTGCTTCTGGTTTTGCTGCTGCAATATGCATAGCAATCTGGCGGCCAACTTCTTTCAATTTGTCAGCTGGTGCGCTTGATTCTAGGCCAAGCAATACGCCAATTTTGCCAAGGCCAGGTGCGGCTTGGTTGTGGATGTAAGTTGCCACAACGCCGTTATTGACTTTGAGTTTGGTTGCTTTGCGAAGATTCAAGTTTTCACCGATAGATGAAATTGCCCAGGTAATACCTTCCGCCACAGTTTTGCCATAGCTAGTAGTGGTATTTTTGAGTTTTTCAATATCATCAGCATTATTTTTCAGCGCAGTTTCAGCAATTACTTTTGCGAGTTGCTGGAACTGTTCGTTTTTCGCAACGAAATCAGTTTCAGAGTTCAACTCAATCATCGCCGCTTCTGTGCCTTTATCGTTAGAAGCAATAGCAATAAGGCCTTCCGCTGCAACGCGGCCAGCTTTTTTGCCGGCAGTTACAATGCCTTTTTTGCGAAGCCAATCGATAGAAGCTTCGATATCGCCGTTATTTTCTTGCAGTGCTTTTTTGCAATCCATCATGCCAGCGCCTGATTTTTCGCGCAGTTCTTTAACTGCTTGTGCTGTAATTTCAGCCATAATTATTCTCCTTCAGTTTCAGCTTTAGGTTTTTTCACCGCACGTGATTTTTTCACTACAGTTTCAACTGGTTTTGGCTCTTCTCTTTTAGCTTTGCCTTTACCTTTGCCTTTTTTCTCAGCTTTCTCTTCGCCATTATCTTTGGCTTCATCTTCAGCTTTTGGCAATTCAACTACTTTATGTTCAGCTTGCGCGCCAAAATCAACACCGGCAGCGCCGAGTGAATCTTTAATACCAGCCAGAACTGCATCAGAGAACAGGCGGCAGTAAAGTTTGATAGCGCGGATTGAATCATCATTGCCAGGAACAACATATTCAATACCATCCGGGTCACAGTTAGAATCAACCACGGCAATTACCGGAATGCCGAGTTTTTTAGCTTCCTGCAATGCGAGTTCTTCTTTGCGGGTATCGATTACGATAATAAGATCAGGCAAACCGCCGATTTCCTTAATACCGCCAATAGAACGTTCCAAACGGTCTTTTTTGCGGGAAATTTCGAGCAATTCTTTCTTTTTGAGGCCTTGGCCTTGTCCGCCTTCGCTCAAAGTTTCGTCATAACGGCGCAAAGTGCGGATTGAGTTGGAAATCGTGTTCCAGTTAGTCAAAGTGCCGCCGAGCCAACGGTTGTTGATGAAGTGCTGGCCGCAACGTTTTGCGGCTTCGGCAATTTCTTCCTGAGCTTGCGGTTTAGTGCCAACGAAAATAACGCGGCCGTTTTTTGACACAACGTCATAGATTTTTTTCAGCGCCTGATGAAGCATCGGCACGGTTTTTTGCAAATTGATGATATGGATGCCATCTTTTTCGCCATAGATAAATGGAGCCATTTTCGGGTTCCAACGGCGGGTTTTGTGGCCATAGTGAACGCCAGCTTCCAAGAGCTCGCGCATAGAGAATTGTGGTACAGACATTTGTTTTCCTTATGTTTTTAGTTATACGTCTACAGGGCTTATCCGTTACCAGACACCAAAAAACACCCCGTATGTGAATTTGCCTTTAGATGATAAATCTTTGAGCAGGCGCGCTTTCTAACAGATAGATAGGCACAAATCAATAGATAATTCGAATTTTCTTGCTTTCAAGGGGGTTGTGCCGCTTAATCCCGATTATGCAATTTAAAGCCACCCAAACCATTGCCAAATTCAAATGCCTGCAGGCCGATTGCCCGGATACCTGCTGCAAGGGCTGGAGCATGCAGTTGGATGATAAAACTTTCGCTAAATATAAAGGCACCGAGCTCGAAAATGCTATTGCTTATGATGGGCAAAACCATGAAATCCGCGTGATGAAGCGTGACCAGGCAACCGACCATTGCGTGAAGCTGGTTGACGGAATTTGCGGAATTCATGCCCAAAAAGGCGAATCAATGCTGGGTGACGCATGTAGTTTATATCCGCGCGTAATCCGCAAATTTGGTGAGGAAATGCTAATGACCGGCACACTTTCCTGCCCTGAAATTGTTAGATTATCTATAGAAAATAACGAAGACGA
>JABDBO010000086.1 GCA_013288575.1 Alphaproteobacteria bacterium | reverse complement strand
CCAGGGAAAGGGCGCAGCGCTCCGCACTGGTTTTCAATATGCAACAGGTGATATCGTCTGCGTGCAAGATGCCGATTTGGAATATAACCCAATGGATTTAAAACGCCTAAGCGTGCCAATTATCGAGGGCAGGGCAGAAGTTGTTTACGGCTCGCGCTATCTCCACAACGGCGAGCGCCAAGTGCAGCGCTTCTGGCACTTCATCATCAACCGCATCATCACGCTGACATCAAACATGGTGACAAACCGCTATTTTACCGATGTGGAAACCTGCTATAAAGTTTTCCGCCGCGATGTTTTAAACCACATAAAAATTGAAGAAAGCCGCTTCGGATTTGACCCGGAAATTACCGCCAAAGTCAGCAAACTCAAAATCAACGGCCGCTATTTAAACATCATGGAAATGCCCGCCAGCTACCATTGGCGCACGCATGATGAAGGCAAAAAAATCGGCTGGAAAGATGGCGTGCGGGCAATTTATGCCATTTTCAAATACGGCCTAAAGAAATGAGCGCGGGCGAAAATTATACCGGTGCCGATAGCCTCGAGAATTTGAAAGAGGCGGTAAATTATAATAATTTTTTAGAAGAAGAATTAATGAATTTCATCGCCCAATCCCGCACCGTGCTTGATTTTGGCGCCGGTAATGGCGAATTTGCACGGCGATTAAATTCCGATGAAATCAACGTAGATTGCCTGGAAATTGACCCCAATTTCAGCGCCGCATTAAAAACTGAAGGCTTCAAAGTTTTCAGCTCTCTCTCAGAAATCACCGGCACTTATGAAAAAATCTATTCCCTCAATGTTTTAGAACATATCGAAGACGACATCTCTGCTCTAAAAACCTTGCACAATCTACTCGCTACCGATGGCAAAATATTCATCTACGTCCCTGCATTCATGCTGCTTTACTCCAGCTTCGACAAAAAAATCGGTCACTTCCGCCGCTACACAAAACGCCAATTATCACAGCGTTTAAAAGCTGGAGGATTTCACATCACCCGCGCCGAATATGCTGATTCTGCCGGATTTTTCGCATGGCTCACGCTAAAACTAATCGGCAAAGACGGCGGCGAGCCGAACCGCAAAATGATAAAATTTTATGACAAATGGCTTTTTCCAATCAGCCGCTTTTTTGATATTTTCTTCAACAGAATATTTGGCAAAAATCTGCTGATTATTGCTGAGAAGGCTTAGCCTTGTAAATCCTAACAATATGGTTTGGTGATTCATAAAACAGGCTAAAACCCTTATTCACCTCAGCCATAAAGTTGTTGTAGAGCTCGTTTTCATCGAACTTTTCGTCGGGCTTATAATGGTACATATTCTCGCGCTTGCCGGCGATGCTGATATAATCAATTTTAATGCCGGTGGTTTTTTCATAATTGGCAATGTTAACAATCGGCGGCACAATCATCAGGCTGTTTATTGTGCGGAAATGGCCGAGCGTTATGTGCTGGTTCACTTCATCGCGATATGAAACCGGGAAAACATTCTTCTCACCTTCATGATAATTGGCAACTTCCGCAACGCATTGGCCGCGCGCTGTTATATAACCTGTAACATCAGGAATCGCGGCGCGATAATTAACTTCACCGGTGTTATAATTCACAGTCAGCGGGCTGATATTTACGGCAAAAACATTGGAATTTGCCGGTATGCGTTTATTAGCATCATCAATGGTATTTATTACTTCGTTATAGACCGGCATCATTACCACCTTATTATAAAGGCAGAAAATGTTGAGGAAAATGCTAGCTGTGATGATAAAATATTTGAGCGGCGCACTGAAATGGTTGGTTGCCAACCACAAAATTAAACTGATGAAGAAGCACAATTCAATTCTTGGCTCAATCACCCAGCCGCCGGCAAATGTGGCGGGTGTAAACATCATCGCTAACGCGAAAAATATGGTTACCCATAACATGCTATTTTGCTTTGGGTTTTGCTCCTGATTTTTATGCAGAAGCTTGCTCCATAAGGCGATTAAAACCAAACCCCAGATGAAAATTCCGCCAAGCATCACAACCCAATAATCGTTCTGCGAAATTGTGTATAAAGATGCCGGGAAGACCAGGTGGCTGAACCTATTGTAAAACCCAACTACGCCCTCAACCTTATTTTTAGGTAGCGTCAGATAGATTAAAAACATGAATACAACCGGTAGTGCCGCGCATACATAATAAATGCTGCGTTTAAGAAACGCGGTTATGTTTTTTTCTCTCAGCAGCTTCTCAAATTCAAGCGCTGCAACGCTTACGCAAAATGCGCCCAACCCGAAAATGTGGAAAAAATATAGCGTAATTAAGAGCGCGGTAGTTTTTATGAAGTTCCTTTTATTATGCACATTGCCATATTTTATCCACCAGGTGAGCGCAAATAAATAAAGCGTCAGGCCAAACATAAAGTTATAGCCGCCGCCGGAAAGCATGGCGTTTGGCACGAATAATAAGAGCAGGAAAATGAAATAAGTATTAGTGGCAACCGCGCGCAGCAAGCGATAAAGCCCGGCGCTGAAACTTATTATGATTATGCTGATGATGATCTTTTCGCTAATTACCGGGTCAAACACCTGCAACAGCGGCATTGCAATTAAATGGGTTATCCAGTTGGGAACCGGCGCTTCAGTAAAATGAAAAAGGCGGGTGATATTAGCGCAATCATTTTTCAGCAGATGGATGATATTTGCCGCATTTTCAATATGTGAAGAGCCATCGCTGCCGACATAATAAGCAAAACCCCAAATGAGATAGAGGTTGAAAAGAACTATTAACAGCAACCCTGCAAATTCGAATTTTTTGTTGGTTGCGTTCATTTTGGTGGGTTATCCCTGGTCGACAACTTTAGGTACAACGAAGCAGTCAAAATCAGAAGCTGGTGCATTGGCAACAACTTCCTTGGCATAACCGCCATCGGTAACTTCATCTTTGCGGCGCGGCAATTGTGTGCTGACGACCGAGGTCATAATCGGCACATTATCGGTATTAACTTCCTGCAATTGCTCGATAAAATTCATAATCGCCGAGAGTTCTTTTGCATAAAGCGACTTTTCTTCCGGCTTCACTTTTATGCGTGCCAGCTTGCCGATTTTCTGAACTGTTTCTTCGCTAATTTGCATTTTGCCTCATTGATTTGAGAAATTTATAACGGCAATTCCTGAATAATCAAGACTAACCGCAAATTTCTTCAATTTTCTCGAGCATCGAAAACTGGTTTGGCTCAGACGCAATAT
>JABDBO010000085.1 GCA_013288575.1 Alphaproteobacteria bacterium | reverse complement strand
AGCGGGTTATAAATTTGTTTGTCCAATCGGTCAATTCTACTGAATTCAAATCTGTCAGTGTATATTGATATTTGGTCCGGCTGGCCTGCGCGCCAATCTGGATATCTTGCACAGCCTGCAAGCTCACCACCATTCCGGAAATATCTTTTAGTTTCTGGTTTAATCTATCAGCAATTTCCTGCGCTGATGCGGAACGATCGCTAAGTTGTTTTAAAACTATGGTCAGGTGCCCGGTGTTTGGCGTGATATTAGTCGAACTCGCACCTAAGAATGAAGCAACTGCGGTAACATCAGGATCACTTTTCACAATTTCCGCTACTTGTTCTTGCAACCTCACCATTTCAGGAAACGAGACACTTGCCCCGGCATCAGTAGTTGCAACAATCTGGCCGGTATCTTGCTGCGGCAGGAAATCTTTTGGAATTACTATATATAGCAAAATTGTTGCTACTAATGTTATCGCCGCAACTAGCAAGGTCAATGGCTGGTTTTCTAAAACCCAGGCCAGGGTTTTTCCATAATAACGCTTAGATTTATTGAAAAGGCCGCGAGTATTTTCCAGATCAGAATCATCTTCATGTTTGATAGAGCCGGATTTTAACATCCGCCCGCACATCATTGGGGTGAGCGTGAGTGAAATTACCATTGAGGCGATTACTGAAATTGTGAGGGTGAGCGCAAATTCACGGAACAGGCGGCCAACGATGCCGGTCATGAATAATAGCGGAATAAATACTGCAATAAGTGAAACTGTGAGGGAAATAATCGTAAAGCCAATTTCCTTTGCGCCTTTATATGCGGCAGCGAGCGGTTTTTCTCCCTGTTCAATGTAGCGGACGATGTTTTCAATCATCACGATCGCATCATCAACAACAAAGCCGGAAGCAATCGTCAGCGCCATCAGCGAGAGGTTATCAAGACTGAAACCGCATAATGCCATCACCGCAAAAGTTGCAATTAGTGAAAGTGGTAAGGCAATGCCAGGAATAATCGTTGCGCGCACCGAGCGCAGGAAAATATAAATTACGATAATCACCAAAATAATCGTGATGATTAAAGTGAACTGAACGTCAGAAACGGAAGCGCGAATTGTCTGAGTGCGATCAGCCAGAATATCAAGTTTTATCCCTGGTGGCAGAGAACTGGTTAGTTGCGGCAAGGTTTGCTTGATGAGATTCACAGTAGAAACGATGTTCGCCCCTGGCTGACGCTGAATATCAACAATCACCGCCGGTTTGCCATTCACCCAACCGCCAACTTTAGTGTTTTCCAGACTCTGCACAACATCGCCAACATCTTTTACTCGCACATTTGTGCCGTTGTGTGTCGCAATAATTATATTTGCATAAGTTGGCGCATCTTCAATCTGGTCATTAACGTCAAGCGTTAATGTTTGCTGCGGGCCGTCAAAAGTG
The DNA here is from genome assembly GCA_013288575.1 of Alphaproteobacteria bacterium. GTDB lineage: Bacteria > Pseudomonadota > Alphaproteobacteria > Rickettsiales > 21-14-0-20-44-7 > JABDBO01. The sequence goes on along the minus strand of JABDBO010000085.1, from coordinate 1,962 downwards.
CCTTTTGGTAAATTGACATTGGCCTTGCCTAAAGCTGTGCGCACATCTTCCAAACTAATATTATAAGTTGCCAGCATCGCCGGGTTTAGTTGAATGCGAAATGCCGGGCGCTGGCCACCTTCGGTAAGCACTCGGCCAACACCTGTAATCTGGCTAAGCTTTTGCGCTAAAATCGTATCAGCAATGTCATTGACCTGAGTCATCGGTAGCGAATCAGAGGTAAGTGAAAGGGTAATTACCGGCGGATCTGCCGGGTTCACTTTCGAATATGCAGGTGGATATGGAAGATTGGCGGGTAACACACCTTTGGCAGCATTTATTGCGGCCTGAACATCTTCAGAGGCCACGTCGATATTCTCGCTCAAATCAAATTGCAGGGTAATAAAGCTCTCACCTTCTGAGCTGCTGGAAACCATCGATGTCAAACCAGCAATCAAACCGAACTGACGTTCTAACGGAGTTGTTACCAGTGAGGCCATTGTATCGGCACTAGCACCTGGCAATTGAGTCGTTACTTGAATGGTTGGAAAATCAACCTGCGGGAGTGCTGCTACTGGTAATGAACGATAACCCAAAAGGCCGATTAGCAACAATGCAACAGCGAGCAGCGAGGTTGCTATTGGGCGGGCGATAAATGGGCTGGAGACGTTCATTGCTCGCTGTTTCTATGTCTGTGCTTTTTCTCGTCGGCAGGCTGGGCCTCTCCGTTTGCATTTCCATTTCCTGCCGATTTTTCGCCCGAAATATTAATATGCGCACCATCTTGCAATTTTTCCATGCCGTCAGTAACCACTCTTTCACCTTCTTTTAGACCATTAGTAATTACCGTATCCAACCCTTCAGAAACTGATGTTTGCACAGGGCGCATTTCAACAGTATCATCAACTTTAGCAACGTAAACATAAGTGCCACTCGGCCCGCGCTGTATTGAGACTGTCGGCACAAAAATCGCATCTTTAACTGTGTTGAGGAGCAGCCGCACATTTATAAATCCACCTGGCCATAACTCATGCTTATCATTTGGAAATACGGCTTTGAGTTTTACCGTGCCGGTGGTTTGATCAATTTGGTTATCAACAAAATCCAATTCACCTTCAGCAACTGGCGTGGTGCCATCTGCCGCAGTTGCGACAACTGTGAGCTTATCCTGATTATTCAACTGGTCATTAATTGCTTGAATATTTTGCTGCGGCAGGCTGAACAAAACATAAATCGGATCAAGCTGAGTAATAACAACTATTCCATTAGCATCTGAAGCATGGACCAAATTACCGATATCAACCTGCCTAATACCGGTGCGGCCATCAATTGGTGAAGTGATCGTTGTGTAAGTAAGTTCTGCATGAGTGTTATCAATCGCTGCCTGATCCGCTTTCACAGTTGCCGCTAATTGTTTTACTGTCGCACGCTGCGTATCAACTGTTTGTTGTGAAATATCATCACCCAGACTTTCATATCGCTTCAAATCTAACTCAGCATTGGCAAGAGTTGCTTCATCTTTTGCCTTATTGGCAACTGCCTGGTCATATTGCGCCTGGAAAGTGCGCGGATCAATTTTAGCTAACACCTCGCCTTTTCTTACATCTTGCCCTTCATGGAACAAAACCTGCATTAGCTGGCCATCCACCTGGCTATGCACAGTAACAGTATTATAAGCCTGAATTGTTCCCAAACCATTTAGGTAAACCGGAATATCTTTATGTCCAACTGTTGCGACAACAGCCAAAACATTTGGTGTACGTGATTTTCCACCACCAGCTTTGGTATTTTGAACCAGCCACCAGCAACCAGCCGCAACTAGCAAAATAATGATAATTATTATTAGGCGCGGACGCCATTTTTTCCCAGATTGGCCAGATTGGTTTTGCGGCTGGGAGGGTTGTTTCTCAGATTTATCTTCGGATAATTGCATCAGCCAATTATACTAATTTTTGCCGTAAATTATACATATAGTTCAAAATA
>JABDBO010000084.1 GCA_013288575.1 Alphaproteobacteria bacterium | reverse complement strand
GGCAATTTTTTCTACATGATGAGGTAAAACAAGGCCAACGCCTGGGAATTTATCACCTAATAATGTTTGCAGTTTAAAGCCAAAATTCACCAATATGAACGATTGGCCTGGGAAAACCATGCTGGCTCTTTCGCCAAATGCAACAGGAGTTCCGGCATTGTCCATCAGTACGCTATTAAAAGTATTCTTTCCTCCCAAACATGTAGCAGGGCACAAAGTTCCGTTATCACAAGGTTTTGTGGAATCATTAAGTGGGGAAACCTGCGCATCAGTATCAACGCTTGAGTGCGGATAGACATCAGACCACATTGTGCGAAGTGTTGTTCTATCAATTCCGTCAGGTGTGCAGGGTGTTGCTGTACTAAACGCTGGCAAACCTACAAACCTTGCACGAATTTGCGCCACATTCTGAATATTTGCATCGCTGCTTGGGTCATATCTATATGGATAAAGCAAAAATGGCAGGGCATTTTTAAAGAATAATTCAAGCTTAGTTGCGCCACCGCTATAAGTGGTTACACCGGCAACTGTAGTTGTGTCGGCAATTTGCGGCTCGCGAGAAAGAATATAGGCAATATCATCAGTAACAGAATCAACTTTGCGCACTGCGTTAACGTAAGTTGAAACTTGGAACGCACCATATAAAACGACCAACAAAAATGGCAAAATAATGGCAAATTCAATCGCTGCCACGCCGCGCTCACAATTTTTAAATCGGCTAAAAATATTTTTCATAATTATGGCCCAGGTGCAATAGGAATTGTTAACGGTTCGTTTCTAACAATTGTGAAAGAATATATATTAGCAGGGATGAAAGGTCTCATAATTCCGGTAATGCCGCCCCATGAATATTTTATTCCATAAATCATAATGGTGCCATTTTGATTAGCCGAAGATGGCATAACAATTGTGCCGGGAGTGCTGCCGCTAAAGAAGCTATCGGGGTTAGCTAAAAATGCTGTGCGGTCAGCTGTAAGATTTGCATCATCAAGGTCGGCATATGTTTTGATGACAACTCTAGAGCTGCTTGTTTTATAAAGTCCGCCAAGATTGGCATTCATAATCGAATTAATTTGTGTGCCGTCCGGTTGGTATTGTGTAACTCCTGCACGAGCAGCGGCGCGAAGACCGGTGTTGATGCTGGATTCAAAAAACATGGTAAGGCCAACTTCGATAATACCTATGAATAAAAGGAAAAATAATGGCGCGATAATGGCAAATTCAACTGCCGTGCCCGCTCGTAAATCTTTAAAGAAATTTTTTATATTAATCATAAGCAAAGTTTAGCTTATGCAGATTATTTTGACAATCCAGCTAAATATGAATTTTTTATGACCCTTGGCGCAGTTTTTTCATTATATCTTGGTAAAACTGCAAATTATGCCACGTCATCAGCATCGAGCCCAAAATTTCGCCCGATTTTACAAGGTGATGCAAATAAGCTTTGGAATATTTACTCGCCTCAGAAATCGTCTCCGCATCAAGCACAGATTCATCTTCCGCATATTTAGCGTTCCGAATATTGAGTGCCCCTTGCGACGTAAACGCCTGCCCATTTCTGCCTGAACGGGTAGGGAGCACGCAATCAAACATATCAACTCCACGGTTCACCGCCCCAACCAAATCATCCGGCTTGCCCACACCCATTAAATAACGCGGTTTATCAAACGGCATATGCGGCATCAAATCATCCAAAACTTTAAACATCAATTCTTGCCCTTCACCCACCGCCAGTCCGCCGATCGCATAGCCATCAAACCCAATCGCCTGCAATGCCTCAACGCTCGCCTTCCTCAAATCCGCATAAACCCCGCCCTGAACAATGCCAAACAATGCATAGCCCGGCCGCGGCACAAAAGCTTTCTTGCTCCGCTCCGCCCAACGCATCGAAAGCTCCATCGATTTCTTCGCCTCATCCCAAGTCGCCGGAAACGGTGTACACTCATCAAACGCCATCGTAATCGTGCTGCCCAGCAAATGCTGAATTTCCATCGAGCGCTCCGGCGTCAATTCAAATTTCTCACCCGATAAATGAGATTGGAAAGTAACTCCATGCTCATTAATCTTGCGCAGTTTCGAAAGGCTCATTACTTGGTATCCACCAGAATCCGTCAATATCGGCCCGCGCCAATTCATAAACTTATGCAGCCCGCCAAGCTTTGCCACCCGCTCAGCCCCGGGCCGCAGCATCAAATGATAAGTATTCCCCAAAATAATCTGCGCGCCGGTAGAAGCCACAGATTCCGGCAACATCGCCTTCACCGTCGCCGCAGTGCCCACCGGCATAAACGCCGGCGTATCAATCACCCCATGCGCCGTCGTGATCTGCCCAATCCGCCGTTCGCCAATTTGCTTATTAAGCTTATATGTAAATTCAGTCATTACGTGCTTATAAAGCATGCGTCGCCATAAGAAAAGAAGCGAAATTTGTTATCAATGGCATATTTATACGCTTTGTGCATTTTTGCAGCCCCCGCCATTGCGCAAGTAAGTATAAACAAGGTAGATTTCGGCAAATGGAAGTTCGTCACCAGCCCATCTACAACTTTAAACTTATACCCCGGCTTTATAAATATATCCGTCTCACCGCTTCCGGCCACTCCGCCGGATGATTCCAAAACCCGCAAAGAAGTTGTTCCCACTGCAATCACTCGTTTAGCCGCGCGAATCTTCTCTTCAACTTCCGCCGAGATCTCATACCACTCGCTATGCATTTTATGCTCATCAATATTATCAGTCTTCACCGGCTGAAAAGTTCCCGCCCCCACATGCAAAGTCACAAACGCCTTATTCGGAATTTTTGCCAATAACTCATCCGTAAAATGTAAACCCGCCGTTGGTGCCGCAACCGAACCTTCCGGTTTTGCATAAACCGTCTGATAACTCTTCTGATCTGCCGCAACATCATCTCTCTTTATATATGGCGGTAAAGGCATATGCCCAATTTGCTTAATTATCGCATCATCATTAAACTTAACTTCCACTTCACCGCTTTCATATTTATGAGCCACCACGCAGCTCAAACCCTGCTCAAATAATACAATATCTCCAACCTTCAATTTCTTGCCCGGCTTGGCAAACGCCTTCCAATTCCCATTTTCCAGTTTGCGGAGCAACAGCAATTCAATTTTTGCTTCACCTTTTTTGCCAAACAGCCGCGCTGGAATAACGCGGGAATTATTAAAAACCACCAAATCACCATCTTTTAACAACGAGGGTAGGTCACGAAAAACCATTTCTCGTAACTTATCTCCAATCACCAATAATCGTGAGGAATCGCGAGGTTCGGCAGGGTAGTGTGCAATCAGCTCTTCCGGCAGCGCAAAATCAAATTCACTTATGTTCATGCCTTACAGTTTAGCAGCAAATGTCACCGA
>JABDBO010000083.1 GCA_013288575.1 Alphaproteobacteria bacterium | reverse complement strand
CTCATGCCGGACAATTACTTTCGCAAGTTGAGAAAGGCAAAAAAGTTGTAATTACGCGTAACGGCAAAAAAATTGCGACGTTGCTTCCATACGAAGAAGTGGCTTAATATATAAAAATGGACCAAAACCTGTTTTTTGAGGCTTCCGGCTCGTCGCCGGAAAAGCTTTCGCGCATCGTTGCCGATTCGATCGGTAAGTTGGATGATGGCGAGCTGTTTGTTGAGATTTCGGAGAGCGAGGCGTTTGTTTTTGATGATGGGAAGTTGAAGAATGCTTCGTTTGATCAATCACAGGGTTTTGGCTTGCGTGGCGTGGTTGATGAGGCGGTGGCTTATGCGCATTCGAGCGTTTTGAGCGAGGACTCTATTCGGAGGGCGGCAAGGACAGTGGAGTCTATTAAAGGGAATGGGGTTGTTGGAGAAGAGAGGTCAGAGGTCAGGAGTCAGAAATTATATACTGATGAGAACCCGATTGGTGGAATGGAATTTGCGGCGAAAATTAAGTTGCTGCAGGAGATTGATGGTTATTTGCGCAGTAAAGATAATCGCGTGCGGCAGGTTTCGGTTTCGCTTTCGGGGGAGCATCAGTCGGTGATGGTACTGCGTGCTGATGGGCGAGTGGCGACGGATTTTAGGCCGTTGGTGCGGTTGAATATTTCGGTGACGGTGGAAGATAACAAACGCATGGAGCGCGGCGGTAATGGGATTGGCGGGCGCGCGGGCTATTTGGAATATACGCGGGATTGGAAAACCCAGGCCGATGATGCATTGCGCCAAGCGCTAGTGAATTTGCAATCAATCCCTGCACCGGCAGGGGAATTTCCTGTAGTACTGGGGCCGGGTTGGCCGGCGGTGCTTTTGCATGAGGCAGTTGGGCACGGGTTTGAAGGGGATTTTAATCGGAAGAAAACTAGCGTGTTTAGCGGCATGTTGGGAAAACGCGTGGCGAGCAAAGGTGTTACGGTTGTTGATGATGGCACAATGCCAGGGCGACGTGGATCATTGAATATTGATGATGAGGGAACGCCGACGCAGAAAAATGTTTTGATTGAAGATGGAATTATGACCGGCATGATGCAAGACAGGTTGAATGCACGGCTGATGGGTGTGGCGCCAACGGGCAATGGGCGGCGGGGAATCTTATGCGCACAAGCCACTGCCGCGGATGACGAATACATTCATGATTGGCGGTGATAAGACCAAGGATGAAATTATCGCTTCGGTGAAAAATGGAATTTATGCGCCGTATTTTGGCGGCGGGCAGGTGGATATTGTGAGCGGCAAATTCGTGTTTAGTGCGACTGAGGCTTATAAGATTGAAAATGGTAAGGTGACCAAACCGCTGAAAGGCGCGACGCTGATTGGCAACGGGTTGGATACGATGCAGAAAATTTCCATGATCGGCAATGATATGAGTTTGGATTCGGGAATTGGCACTTGCGGCAAAGATGGGCAAGGCGTGCCGGTTGGTGTTGGACAGCCGACATTGCTCATCAGTTCCATGACAGTGGGTGGGACTGAGGTTGCTTAAAGATATTTAATATATTATAAGTAATTATGTATAAATCTCAGGTAGAAGCCGCGTTAGCCGACATGATAAATATTGGTCAGACGCTTAGGAAGATTCAACAATTTGTAAAGACGCAAAAGTAGTGATGCGGAAACAAGATCAACCAAAATTATTGAATTAGTTAATCAGGCTGGATTACCTTTTTCGGTTAATCTGGATTATAAAGAAACAGGCGCCGGATTTAGGAAAACATTAAAGATAACGCCAGAATCTAGTTTTAAAAATTTCAGCATAGATGGAAAGAATAATTTTAGATTGGGTCTTAATAACTGGGCAATAGTAAGAATTTTTCGCACATCGGCTAAACAAACTGTCGGCGCAATAGTTTTTGAACCTATCTCTGGTGATGTTTTCTATGCTCATGAAGGAGAAGCTTTTTACATGAATACTAATTTTCTCGAGATAGAGCCGAACAAATTAATTGTGCCAGAAAAGATAGATTTTCCCATAAAAGCAATGATAGGTAATTTTCATAGGAAGAGCCGTGCCGAGATTAAGATAGAATTTCAAGCTAGATTATATGATATTGGGCAAATTATCATTATGTGATTTGGGCGTAAATGATATAGCTCTTGCTAGCCTTGCTGCTGGTGGTTTTAATATAGTTTTTTTGGCAGGCTTAAAAAAGAATTTTGCAGATTGTGAAGGTGGTTTATATATAGCTCAGTCGGCTGGTTATTCTATAACAACTGAACGTGCTTCAATTTTGAAAACAGACCATTCTACTGTGGGCTTAAGTATAAAAGAATCAGGTTGCGTTATAGCTACCCATCCTTCAATTCATGAAGCAACAGTTGCTGCGTATAGAGGGTCTATAGCCCAGTTTCCGGCCGTAATAAAATCTAGTCCTATTTCTAACCGAGGCCGAATTTAATTATTCGTGGAGACGAAAGTTTAGTTTTTAATTGCTACACAAAAGCACCCCCGGATCAAGTCCGGGGCTAAAGGCGTTACGCGCCGGCGGATGCGCCGGGCTGACGGCTCATTCTACTTATCTCTAATACGGTGATGCCATGGGTATCCGAGCCTAACGGGCGAAGGGCAAGCCCATTGAGGGCGATGGCTTAGCGCCTAGCGTAAATAAAAGTTACGGCAACCGATTGCGTTCAACGAGTTTGATGAGGTTTTCGTTGATGTCGATGAGCAGGAAGATAATTCCGAAAATTATGACAGCAGCGATGAAGCCGAAAACCAGGCCGAAGATGAAGCCGAAGAAGCCGCCGAAAACTGCGCCCTGAATGGCGGAGAAAACTATCACCAGCAAAAAGCCGATGCCAGCGAGTGATTCTAATGCTCCGAAAACAAATCTGCGTAAACCTTCCATATGAATTCCTTTTATTATTCCCCTTCGCGTCTCCTGACGCTCAGATGGAATACCGCTTCGCGGGCTGATGGCTCGCTCGCCTCCTGGCTCGCATTATTATGCCGTGTTATTTTTACGGTATATATCTACATGAGTAGATTGCAAGTTTAAAATAAGGATTCTATTCGAATCGTCTTGCGCACTATTGTGTGTGTTTTTGTGTGGCTTTACTTCTGCTTTCGCCGGACAATGTTCTTGACATGCCGGTACGTGTTTCTTCAGCAATAGCCAGGCTACGTGGGCCGGGATGTTTTCCATGGCGGCTTTCTAAAGGTTCTTGAGGTGGGCGTTCTTCTTCGGTTGCTTGCTTTGAGTCGTAAGACCTCACATATCCGCGTGTTCTGGATGCGGTATTGTTTATTGTAGTTTTTTCCTTCGCAAAAATCTTTGCTCTTTCTTCTGGGGATTTTCCTTCGCTATGAACATGGGCTCTTATTAGCGTCCTGCACATCTCATACGCTGCTCCTGCAGCATATTT
>JABDBO010000082.1 GCA_013288575.1 Alphaproteobacteria bacterium | reverse complement strand
CCGTTCCGGTTGGCCCTAACGTTCTTGGCCGCATTTTCAACGTTATCGGTGAAGTTATCGACGAAAAAGGTGATTTCAAACCACAACAATTGGCACCAATCCACGCGGAAGCCCCAACTTTTGACCAGCAATCTACCGAATCTGAAATTCTCGTGACCGGTATTAAAGTTATCGATCTCTTAGCGCCATATGCGAAAGGTGGTAAAATTGGTCTCTTCGGCGGTGCAGGTGTTGGCAAAACCGTTCTCATCATGGAACTTATCAACAACATCGCCAAAGCACACGGTGGTTACTCAGTATTCGCAGGTGTGGGCGAGCGTACTCGTGAAGGTAACGACCTTTACCACGAGATGATCGAATCCGGCGTTATGAATATTAAAGATTTCAGCAAATCAAAAGCTGCGCTTGTTTACGGCCAAATGAATGAACCCCCTGGAGCGCGTGCCCGCGTTGCATTGACTGGTCTAACTATGGCTGAATATTTCCGCGACCAGGAAGGCCAAGACGTTCTGTTCTTCGTCGACAACATCTTCCGTTTCACCCAAGCTGGTTCTGAAGTTTCGGCACTTTTGGGCCGTATTCCATCTGCGGTTGGTTACCAGCCAACTCTCGCAACTGATATGGGTGCGCTGCAAGAACGTATTACTTCAACAACCAAAGGCTCGATCACTTCCGTTCAGGCGATTTACGTTCCTGCGGATGACTTGACCGATCCGGCGCCTGCTACATCATTCGCGCACTTGGATGCGACGACTGTACTTTCACGCCAAATCGCCGAGCTCGGTATTTATCCTGCGGTTGACCCGCTTGATTCAACTTCGCGTATCTTGGATCCGCAAGTTATCGGCGAAGAGCACTACACAGTTGCCCGTGAAGTTCAGCGCGTTCTGCAAAGCTACAAATCATTGCAGGATATTATCGCGATTCTCGGTATGGATGAGCTTTCTGAAGAAGATAAACTCACCGTTGCCCGCGCGCGTAAAATCCAGCGCTTCCTGTCACAACCGTTCCACGTTGCCGAAGTATTCACCGGCAAACCTGGTGCACTCGTGGCATTGAAAGATACAAACAGCGGCTTCAAAGGCATTGTTGAAGGTAAATATGACCACTTGCCAGAAAGCGCATTCTACATGGTTGGCGGCATTGACGAAGCAATTGCGAAATCTGAAGCAATGGCAAAAGAAGCTGCGTAATTACTAAACTGTCTTAAAAAACAAGACAGGCTGTTTGGTATAGCTATTGCTCCGAATGGGGGATATGGATAAACCTACTTTAGTAGTACAGGTAGAAGCTAATAGGGATGAGACTTCTGCGCCCATAGAGCTTTGCCCACTAAAGATAACTATCTATAATGGTGATCCTAAATTACTGGATATTCTGCTAAACGGCTTTGTTCATGTTGATGATCAAGGTGAGGTTAGGATGTGCGATAATATGCAATTTACCACAAACATAGATAACACTTTGCCCATTATAGTGTTTCATTGTTCGCATGAAGATTATACAAATTTGCGGCGGCAAATACATGTAATTACTGCAGAATATGAAGGTAGCAATTCTAAAATTGAAACAAGAATAATAGGTGAGTTGCCATCGCATATTATAAAACACACAATTAATTATGATGATCAGCGCGAACTTGACGTAAGTTCCAACCGTAATGGAATATTTTATGAAATAATTCCTGAAGTATCATCAGTACGCAAAGAAGAAGTATTTTATAAAAAAGATGCTTACGTGCTTTATCTGCATGTTGCTGGCTGGCCAGATGAGGGAGTATGGCCAAGCGCGATTAATATATATGGGGAAGAATTCTTAGCTAAGCTTGGATTAGAATTAGACCAGCATAGTTGTGAGAGATTATGGTGCGATGAAGGAGAAAACGGTGTTCAGTTGGTAGATGGCAATGATCTTTATACATTTTGTATAGATATTGGTTTTGCAACTAAAGAGGATATGAAAAAAGCCCTTTATATTCTTGAGAAATTGGGCTATAAGCTGGCCATACCAAAATTTGAGTTATCTCAACAAATTGATGATTTAATAATAAAAAATTCGGGAAGGCAGACATGAAACTAGAAATCGTAACACCTGAAAAACTGGTCTTTTCACAAGATGTGCCAATGGCGACATTGCCAGGCGTTGAAGGTGATTTTGGCGTTTTGAAAGATCATTCTCCGCTAATTGCCGAACTTCGCGAAGGCGAAGTGCTGATTTTCCCAAGCGCTGATTCAACCGAACCAAACCAGCGCATTCCGGTTGCCGGTGGCGTTGCACAGGTAACGGCGGATAGCTGCACTGTATTGGTTGCTTAAATCAACGCGGTTTTGCCATGCCAGCATATCTTTTAGATCAGGCTGAAGTTAAAGGTATAGAGGCGAAGAACACTTCTTACGCATTCAGCCTGACTTTGCACTTCGCAACTTCGGAAGATAATGATGTTAACAAAACACCTGCCTTGAAAACAAGGGCTGACGAGTTACGCTCATGCGTTATGCGCAATTCCGGCGTCCAATATGCCGAAATTAATGAAACCGAAAAGGGCGAATACAAACATTGCATACATTATTCTTCAAAAACAAAAGACTATCTTAAGGCTGTTGTTGGGAGAATTTTTGCTAAAGGTATAGAACTTAGCATAGGAAAAGCGCAAATTCTTAGCGCTATTTCAGCCCTCAATAATGAATTGGCTAACGCTAAACAAAACTAAATGGATCGATATCAACCTTCACCTTTAACGATGACGGCGCGGGCTTGTTAAGAACGGCCTTGATATATTTCTGCATATTAAACTTCTTGCCAGATTTTATAATCAGCCGGTAGCGATGTGCGCCGCGCAAAAAACTCATTGGCGCAGGGGCGGGGCCGAGCAGTTGCACATGTTGCACATGCGGTGCGTTCATTGAAATTTCACCGATGAATTTCTTCACATTGCGCTCATCTTTTCCACTGATGGTAATGGTTGCGAGCTTGCCGAATGGCGGCATTTCAAAACGGCGGCGCGCCATAAGTTCGCGCTCGACAAATTCATCGCGCGAGCCATCAGCCAATGCCTGCATGACAATGCTATCAGGATTATAAGTTTGCAAAATCACCTTGCCCAAATCTTCCTCGCGACCAGCGCGGCCGCTTACTTGGTGCAGCACTTGGTAGGTGCGTTCCATCGCGCGCAAGTCGCCGCCTTCCAAACCAAGATCGGCATCGACAACGCCGACTAGTGCGAGTTTGGCGAAGTGGTGGCCTTTGGCAATCATCTGTGTGCCGATCAATATATCAATTTCGTGGGCGAGCATCCGGTTGATAATTTCTTCAGCTGAGTTTGGCGAATCGCTCGCCATTACCTCAACGCGAGCATCCGGAAAATATTCCATTACCTCATCGCGAAGCCGCTCAACGCCTGGGCCGCAAGCGTGTAGTTTATCTTTTTCATGACAAGCCGGGCATTCGAGGGGCACTAGCGTTTTATAATCACAATGATGGCATTGCAGAGAATTTTTCGCCT
>JABDBO010000081.1 GCA_013288575.1 Alphaproteobacteria bacterium | reverse complement strand
ATTGACCGCAAAAAATTTCGCATTGAACCGGGCGCGACGCAGCAAGAGGTTTTGGTGGAAACGGCGTTGTTGGCAGGTAGGATGATTCAGCGGGTGGCGCGAAAAATTCATCGTGGCGGAAAAATTTGCCCGATTGATGTGAGTGGCGAAGAAGGAAAATATTATTCAATGCCGACGATGGCAGATTTTGCACATTATTATAAGACGCGTGGCTATTTCCGCTTCGGCTCAATGTTTAGGGTGGCACGGCACGGAATTAAGAAAAGACGATATAGGAAGCTGCGGAAGAAGGTGGAAAAGCGGATACATTAATTGCCTAGAGCTTTGCCAGAGAAAATGCAGCTAGAGGCTTTAAGCTCTTTTTGGCCTATATAATATAATCCCTGGCGCTTCGGTAAATTTTCGTGAGTTTGAATATTCCATGCTAAACCGGCTTTTTCTAGAGCTTTTAACACCCACCAGCCGGGATCGGCCTGGCCTTCATAAATTCCTATTTTTGCGGAACCTGGGAAAGCGTGATGGTTATTGTGCCAGCATTCGCCCATTGTAATCAGCCCAGTGAATTTTACGTTATGGCCCTGCACCCCTGCAGTAGTGACATGCCAATCAACCGCATCATCGCTATGGGCGAAATAGCCGATTAGCCAGTGACCAGTAACTGTAGTGGCGATGCGTGCGTAAACGCCCCAGAAAACTAATGGCCAGCCGCCGATTACATAAAACAGCAGCATCCACGGCAATGGCTGGAGCATAGCGGTTTTTTCGATGAATTTATAGAAGCGGCTATTGACGACATTAGCCTCAAATTCAAATTCGGGCGGGTTATCAAGCTTTATGTCGCAATGGATTTGCCAGAAATAATCTTTCCAAAATTTTTGGCGATGGGCAAAATAATCATGGCAATATTTTTGGCGCTGCGCCCAATCACGCATATCATGTGTGCGGATCATCGTGAAAGGCCCGCCGAGGCCGACCATTACGCCCATGTAAACCATTATACATTCAAGCCAGAGCGGGGTTTCGAAGCTATTGTGGATAAGGCGGCGATGCATGCCTAGCGAATGGCCGAAGCACAAAACAGCGGCGGTGGAAATTAGGTAAAATGCAAAAGCCGGCCAGGTAAAATAATAATAGCCGCCGATGAAAGCTGCCAGGTAGATGGAGGTTATCCAGATTGATTTGAGTGGGTTCCATTTAACGCTGCCGTATTGGGCGTTGGCATTATTATCAATAATGCGCGGCACTTCGTTTGGATTGTGGCTCATTTTTTACCGCCTTTAGAGAGAACGCGGCTTTCTTTTTTATATTGGCGGCTGACGGGGCAGAAATCATTCAAAAAATCATACATTGTGGTGACTAGGTTATCGCGCACCAGGCTATAAAGTATGAACTGTCCTTTTCTTTCGGATTTTATTAACCCCGCGTTTTCCAAAACATCCAAATGCTTTGAAATGGTGGGTTTTGACATTTTGAACCGTTTGGAAATATCACCGGCATTGAGAGATGTTTTGGATAAATAAGCGAGGATTTTCCTTCTTGTGGTGGAAGACAGAGCTTCAAAAACTTTTTCCATATAGATTATAAGTTAATTAGTTAATTGGCTAATTGTCTCATAAATTAATGCGAAAAGCAAGCTTTTTAGAAACCATTAAAAATGAAGCAGCCCGCTCTTTCGAGCAGGCTGCCATTCCATCCCTAGATTTTAGACTATTTAACTGCTGAGTCTGATTTTATTGAATCATCAGTTTTCACTTCTGATTTAGTTTCAGATTTTTTGCCTTTGTGAGAATGTTTGCCTTTTACAGGGGCTTTCACATCGGTTTTAGCTGAAGTATCAGTTTTCGCTATACCTGTATCAACTTTCGCATCAGTAGAAGTTGTGCTTGCGATTGGAGCATCTGCTGCCATTGCCGCACCGCCAACTAATGAAGTTACTAAAGCTGCTACTGTTAAAAATTTAATCGATTTCATATTGTTTCCTTTTTGTTTGTTTCGACTTATCTTTCGTCTTAAAGCCAATATAGCAAAATGATTGTTGCGGGATTCACTGTCGCATCATTAAATCTTTGCAATGGATATGAATAATGTATATTTTTGAGCTATATGCCCCTGTTTGATAAAGAAAAAGCACGCGATGAATATGAGGCTTTAGCCAAAGAAATCGCTCATCATGACCGTTTATATTATCAGAATGACGCGCCGGAAATTAGCGATGCCGAATATGATATTTTGCGTAAAAAGCTGGAAAAACTAGAGGAAAAATATCCTGAATTTAAAACCGCTGATTCTTTGACACAAAAAGTTGGCGCAGCGCCTTCGAGCAAATTTGATAAAGTGCAGCATTTGGCGCCGATGCTTTCAATCGCTAATGGTTTTGCGCGGGAGGATGTGACAGATTTTATTGATCGTATTCGCAAGTTCTTAGGCCTGGCGGATGATGAGAAAGTTGAAATTTTCACTGAGCCGAAAATTGATGGACTGTCATTTTCAGCGCGATATGTCGGTGGGAAATTGGCGGCGGCGGCTACGCGTGGGGATGGTGTTACAGGGGAAGATATTACTGAGAATATCCGCACAATAAAAACTCTGCCGGTGGAAATTGACTTTGCCGGTGAGGTGGAAATTCGTGGCGAGGTTTATATGACGCATGCGGATTTTGCGAGCTTAAATGAGCGCGAGGATGGCAAGTTTGCCAATCCGCGCAATGCGGCGGCTGGGTCTCTTAGGCAGTTGGATGCGAATGTTACAGCAAGCAGGCCGTTAAATTATTTTGCTTATAATGTGGTGCCGGAATTTGGTGAAGCGACGCAGGTTGATACTATAAAGAAGCTAAAAAAACTTGGGTTTCAGACCAACCCGCTGAATAAACTTTGCAGCAATGTCGATGAGATTTTTGCTAATTATGAAGAGATTTACGCCAAGCGCCCTACTCTTCCCTATGATATTGACGGGATGGTTTATAAGGTGAATCGCTTTGATTGGCAGCGGCGTATGGGTGCATTGGCGCGGACACCACGTTGGGCATTGGCGCATAAATTCCCGGCGCAGCAGGCGAAAACGGTTTTAGAAGATATTATTATTCAGGTTGGACGCACTGGGGCGCTGACGCCGGTGGCGGTGTTGAAGCCGGTGACGGTGGGCGGCGTGGTGGTGCAGCGGGCTACGTTGCATAATGAGGATGAAATTGAGCGCAAAGATATTCGGATTGGTGACACTGTGGTTTTGCAGCGTGCGGGGGATGTGATTCCTCAGATTGTAGAAGTTGATTTGGCGCAGCGGGCGGCGAGCGCGCGGAAATATAAGTTTCCATCGACATGCCCGGTTTGTGGGTCGGACGCGGTGCGTGAAGAAGATGAAGCAGCGCGGCGTTGTGTTGGCGGGTTGATCTGCGAAGCGCAGGTGGTTGAGCGGTTGAAGCATTTTGTTTCACGCCAGGCTTTTGATATCGAAGGTTTGGGGGAGCAGAATATTATAAATTTCTGGAATGATGGGTTGATAAAAACGCCGGCAGATATTTTTCGGCTGAAGCGTGAGCAGTTACTGAA
>JABDBO010000080.1 GCA_013288575.1 Alphaproteobacteria bacterium | reverse complement strand
ATGACGGAAACCGGCTTTCAGCACGCGAGTATAACCACCTTCGCGGCTTTCATAGCGTTTAGCCAAAACATCGATCAGCTTAGCAACCATTTTCTCATCCTGCAAAATTGCCAGGAGTTTACGGCGATTCGCAAGGCCGCCTTTTTTAGCCAAAGTCACCAATTTCTCAACATAAGGGCGAAGTTCTTTTGCTTTAGGCAAAGTTGTAGTGATCTGCTCATGCTTGATCAGTGCATTGCTTAAATTTTGCAACAGCGCCTGGATATGGGCTGATGTGCGGTTCAATTTGCGGTGTGCGTTTCCGTGTCTCATTTTCTTTTCCTCGTTGATCGTTCATCGTTGCCCGTTCATCGCGATAAACGATGAACGATTAACGATTAACGGTTTAAGATCCGTAAGGATCAGTGTATTTTTTAGCCAATTCTTCGATGTTTTCAGGTGGCCATCCCGGAACTTCCATTCCGAATTTAAGGCCAAGATTTGCCAAAACTTCTTTGATTTCGTTGAGTGATTTACGGCCAAAGTTTGGCGTTTTGAGCATTTCACCTTCAGTTTTCTGAACGAGATCACCGATGTAGACGATGTTGTCGTTTTTGAAGCAGTTAGCAGAACGAACTGAGAGTTCAAGCTCATCAACTTTACGAAGAAGATGTGGGCTGAACGGAAGTTTTTCTTCTTTGCTTTCTGCAGCAGCAACTTGAACATCTTCGAAGTTTATGAAGAGTTGGAGTTGGTCTTGCAAGATTTTCGCAGCTAAAGCAACCGCATCTTCAGGAGTAACTGAACCGTTGGTTTCGATAGAAAGCGAAAGTTTATCATAATCAGTGCGCTGGCCAACGCGAGTGTTTTCAATTTTGTAAGAAACACGGCGAACCGGCGAGAAGAGAGCATCAACTGGGATTAAACCAATTGGCGCATCTTCAGGGCGGTTTTGGTTAGATGGAACATAACCAGAGCCAGATTCAACATGGAGTTCAATGTTGAGTTCAGCATCTTTATCAAGAGTGCAGATAACCAAATCTTTGTTGATAACTTCGATATCAGATGGGCATTCGATCATGCCGGCAGTTACAACTGCAGGGCCTTTAGCTTTCAAATAAAGTTTGCGTTTTTCTGATGAGTGAGCTTTCAAAGCAAGAGTTTTGATGTTTAAAATAATTTCAGTAACATCTTCACGCACGCCAGGAATTGTTGAGAATTCGTGCAAAACGCCATCAATTTTAATTGCAGTAACAGCCGCACCGCGGAGAACTGAAAGAAGAACGCGGCGAAGAGCGTTGCCAAGCGTTGTGCCAAATCCGCGCTCAAGCGGTTCTGCGATTATTGTCGCGTGTTTATTTTTATCCTGTTTATCGGTTTTAAATTCTAGCTTTTGTGGTTTAGTAAGTTCGCGCCAGTTTTTGATGATATCCGGATTTGTTGCATTTGCCATTTTGTATTTTCCTCTGTTCTTAAGGTTCTAATTCTAAATTTCTTAAAGTGTAATTTCGTTATTATACGTGGCGCCTAAACTCTACGTCGTTTGCGCGGGCGGCAGCCGTTATGCGGCACCGGGGTCATATCAGTGATTGACGTCACGACAAAACCAACGCTTTGCAAAGCACGAAGGGCTGATTCACGTCCCGAGCCCGGGCCTTTAACTTCGATTGAAACCACTTTCATACCATGTTCAGCAGCAGCGCGGCCTGCGTGTTCAGCTGCAACTTGCGCTGCGAACGGAGTAGATTTGCGGGAGCCTTTAAAGCCTTTATGACCAGCTGATGACCAGGAAATAACATTACCTTGGCTGTCACAGATTGAAACAATCGTGTTATTGAAAGTTGCGTTGATGCGAGCCACGCCGACCGGTATGTTTTTTTTCTCGCTGCGTTTAACCTTTGTGGTTGCTTCCGCTTTTGCTTGATCTTTAGCCATTGTATTTTCCTTAAAATTCTAATCTTACTTAGTAACCATTTTCTTACCGGCAATAGCAACTGCCTTACCTTTACGCGTACGCTCATTTGTATGCGTACGTTGACCACGCACCGGTAAGCGCTTACGATGGCGTAAACCACGGTAGCAGCCTAAATCAACCAGACGTTTGATATCCATTGATACTTTACGACGAAGATCACCTTCAACATCATAATCAGCATCGATAATTTCACGGATGCGCAAAACTTGATCTTCAGTCAATTGATTGACGCGAGTTTTTTCATCAATTTTCGCTTTTTCGAGAATTGTTTTCGCGTTGAACGGTCCAATACCGTGAATATAACGCAACGCGATTAGAACGCGTTTATTTGCGGGGATGTTTACGCCAGCTATACGAGCCATATTTAGTTCTCAGTTGTTAGTTACTAGTCTGTAGTATTTCTGAAGTGGAGAACTAACCCTAGTGCCTTATGGCCTAGTGCTTAATTTTCCTACACCGGGGTACGAAACCACGCCGATATCATCAGAAGGAAGCGCAATATACGGATATTTTAAAGGGTGTCAACAATAATTTTGCAATTATTGCGATAATGACAAATGCTCATCATCTTCAACTGTTGTCTGGTTCATAAATTCAGGATGGGCATGAACGCCGGCAGATGGAGTTAATTGGTCAAGTTTCGACAATTCCGGTACAACCCGTTTTGTTTGGACATGGCTGTCAGTGTTAAGACCATATGATTTGACACTTGCGTCTATTGTAAGCGTAGATGTAAATGTAGTTGGTTGAAGCGCTTCATATCCAACAGTAGGTTGGCTAGGGCTGGTTGGGCTCATTGTTATACATCCGCCACCGCAACCACCTGAAACACCAGTTGGAATAGTGCCAATTGTTAAAGTGCCTGGAACATTGATAGATCCGCCACTGCCTAATTGAATATTGCTACCTGTAATTGTTGTTTTATTTGCAGTTTGCACAATTGTGGTAGCGCCGGTAAGGCCTGTAATGGTGCCTGCACCAGTGCTAGCGCCCATAGTAACTGAAGCAGCTTGTGCGCTGATTGAAATTGCGGCAATGCAGATTGCGGTAAAAATTGTTTTCATAAACCCTCTAAAATTTGTTAGCAAATTACTTTATTCATTAGCGAATAGCAACAAAAATTTAAAGGTATTATTAACCTGCCAAGCCTTTGATTTGGCTAGTGACTTCATGTATATCCTGCATGCCGTCAACGCTGAATAACAGGCCTTGCTTTTCATAATAAGGTTTCAGTGGTGCAGTTTGGGCGTTATAGGCTTTAAGGCGGATTTTCACGGTTTCGGCATTGTCATCTTTGCGGCGGGTGAACTCGTGGCTACCACAAGTGTCGCAAGTGTTATCAACTTTCGGTTTTTTGAATTTGTCATGATAGCCTGCGCCGCATTTTGAGCATGAGAAACGGCCGGAGATGCGTTCAACCAGGATATCTTCATCAACGGTGATTTCGATAACTTTGGTAATGCCGGTACCGCATTTGTTTTTAAGCATGGTGTCGAGTGCTTCGGCTTGCGCAACTGTGCGTGGAAAGCCATCGAGAATAAAGCCGCGTTTGCAATCCGGTTCGGTGATTTTTTCGGCGATCATTGAAATCATGATATCGTCAGAAACTAGCTCGCCTTTTTCCAT
>JABDBO010000079.1 GCA_013288575.1 Alphaproteobacteria bacterium | reverse complement strand
ATCACCTAAGTGATCTTCATCACCCATGATATCTGAAAGAACAGCATATTTATCGCCTTCTTTAATCAGACCCATCGCAATACCTGCAACCGGGCGTTTGAGTGGGATACCAGCATCCATCATTGCGAGTGACGAACCGCAAACAGTTGCCATTGATGACGAACCATTGCTTTCAGTGATCTCAGAAACCAAGCGAACCGTGTAAGGGAATTCTTCCTTAGAAGGAATAACCGCGTGCAGTGCGCGCCATGCAAGTTTACCGTGGCCAATTTCGCGGCGGCCCGGAGCACCAATACGACCAGCTTCACCAACCGAGAACGGTGGGAAGTTGTAGTGAAGCATAAAGTGCTGTGATGATTCGCCTTCAACCGTATCAATAATTTGCTCATCTTGCGCAGTGCCAAGAGTTACAACTACGATAGCTTGCGTTTCACCGCGGGTGAACAATGCAGAACCGTGAGTTTTGTTCAAAATGCTGGTTTCGCAAAGGATTGGGCGGATAGTTTTATTATCACGGCCATCGATACGCGGACGGTTTTCGATAATTTCATTGCGCACGATTTCCGCTTCGATTTTCTTGAAGAGGCCGTTAGCAATCTGCGCCTGCCCTTCTTCCAATTCACCAAGAGATTCAATCGCTGCAGTTTTTGCTGCTTTAATCGCGTTAGTACGTTCCTGCTTAGCGCGGATTTGGTAAGCTTTACGCAAAGCATCAGCTGATGCTTTTTTAATTTTGCCTTTCAATTCAGAATGGTCAGGCGCTGTAATTTCCCAAGCATCATTCGCTGATTCTTCAGCGAAATCAATGATGAGTTTAATAACTTTTTGGAATTCTTTATGGCCGAAGCTTACAGCACCGAGCATCACTTCTTCCGAAAGTTCTTTTGCTTCAGATTCAACCATCAATACTGATGATTTTGTACCAGCCACAACGAGATCAAGCTCGCTAGTTTCCAGTTCTTCAGGGGTTGGGTTCAACAAATATTCACCATTCGCATAACCTACGCGTGCTGCTGCAATCGGGCCCAAGAATGGAATGCCAGAAATTGTCAGAGCTGCAGAAGCGCCGATCAATGCTGGGATATCAGGATTGTTGATAAGATCATGTGAAAGCAATGTGCAAATAACTTGCGTTTCGCGCTGGAAGTTCTCATGGAACATCGGGCGGATCGGGCGGTCGATCAGGCGTGAAGTTAAAACTTCATTTTCAGATGGTTTAGATTCGCGCTTGAAGAAACCGCCAGGCATACGGCCTGAAGCATAATATTTTTCTTGATAGTGAACAGAAAGCGGGAAGAAATCTTGGCCCGGTTTGTCTTCTTTGGCAGCAACCACGGTGCAGAGCACTTGTGATTCACCATAAGTTACGAGAACTGCACCATCAGCTTGGCGCGCTAAGCGGCCAGTTTCGAGCGTTAAAGTTCTACCACCCCATTCAATCGATTTACGGGTGATTTTAAAAAATTCGTTAGCATTAGTCATTGTTATTCCTTCGTTTAAATTATACGTCACTCTGCGACTAGATCGCAGAATCTCTTCAAGAGAGATCCTGTGGTCAAGCCACAGGATGATGTTGTTATGTTTAGGAATGAAGGAAGTAAGTAGAATACGAATTTGATTTGCACGAGTAGTTTGTGAAAGCAACGCGGGCCACTGCGGCCCTACTTTAATTCATATTTTACTTAATCCCCTCTATTCCCGGTTGTGGCTGTTATATAGCAATAGAGCCAATAATTCAAATATAATTTCATTGACAAAAAGTTAGCGTTTACCTAGAAAAGGCATAATTAATGTAAAGGAATATATGGTTGACGATAGGACTGACGAGAAATTTGGGCTGGTTGACGAAGCAGTAGCAGCATATTTAGAACTGCAGCAAGCACAGCTAGAAAGGTGGAAAAACCCACTAGATCTGGAATCTGAAGATACTAACTGGCGCGAAAAAGTAAAAAAAGAAGCTCAACCAGAACAACCTATTGAAGAACCTAAATTTCCTGTTATTCCAATACATGGCGAAGAATTGCACCATTCGTCACTGGGTGATGATAATGACGGTCCCACAACACCTTACGAAGAAGCGTTTTCTGACTGGGTTTTAAGACTAGAAAGAAAAGTTGGACTTAATAATACTACACGTCGCTCCGGTGGGTACGCACTTGGACCTGACGTTTTAGAAAAATATGTAGATCCAGATTGGCTTGATGCAAATCCAAGACCTGGTCGCAGTCCAGTAACAAGATAATTAGATTTTCGCGCAATAAAAAACCGCGCCTAGATATATACGGACGCGGTTCTTTTGAATTAGTCCCGTTATATCTTAAAGCGCAAACGGGTATGCGGAATATTTGGTAGCCATAAAAGCAATTTGGCCTATTCTTCTTGGTTGGTGTAATCCTTGTAGGACATGCAATATAAAGACCCAATGATTAAGAAATCGTTAGCGCATAAAAAGAAAATAAAAAACCCCACATTTCTGCGGGGTTCTTAAATTCAGTCATTTTTATAAACGCTTTTATGTTAGGTAGATGCGCCGCAATTTTTTAACGCAGATGGCGAAGTGTATGAATAATACATGAGTCCATCGAGTAGAAAAAATCGCAAGCAAATGCCAACAGAAATGCGTTTATTTACGAAGGCCCAATTTCTCGACGATCGATTTGTAGCGAGAGTCATCTTTCTTCGCGAGATAATCAAGAAGGCGGCGGCGTTTTCCTACCATCATAATAAGACCACGGCGGCTGTGGAAATCTTTATTATGGCCTTTCATGTGCTCAGTTAAATTGTTGATGCGCTCAGTCAAAATTGCGATTTGAACTTCTGGTGAACCAGTATCATTCTTACCAGTAGCGTTATCTTTGATAATTTCTTGTTTCTTTTGTGCAGTCACGGTCATCGGTTTCTCCTTACGTCAGTGATTGAATACCCTTTTGGGCTGTAACTTGTTATTCTCTGGATAAGCAATCGCAACGAGTTTTCCGTTTCTTGTCAAAACTATAATGTCAGAATTAATATTCAAAACATTATCAATCGGAACACCGTTACGTATCTTTTGCTCACTCAAAGCGTCAAGCGGAAATGCCGGGATGCCGTCTAGCACTTCCTCCAGCGGCAAAATGCAGCTGGCTACCTCACCTTTTTGGCATAAAGCCTCAAGTTTTTCAAGCGAAATTGCATGCTCCTGGCCAAAACGCCCGTGGGCCGTACGTCTTAAGGCACTTACATAGCCAAAACAGCCTAGTTTTCGCCCCAAATCTCGGGCTACTGAGCGCACATAAGTGCCTTTGGAGCATTTCATTTTGAACGTAGATGTCAAATGTCGGATGTCAGATGTTAGGGTTAATTCGTGGATTGTTACCTTACGGGGTTTGAGTTCTACCTGCTTATCACTACGCGCCAAATCATAAGCCCGCTGCCCATCAACTTTTATGGCCGAATAAATTGGCGGAACTTGTTCTATTTCACCCCGAAAACTTTCCATAGCCTCTAAAATTTCTGACATCTGAAATCTGACATCCGACTTCTGCACAGCCACTCCTTCCGCATCATCCGTCGCCCGCTCTTCACCCCAAGTCACTTCGAATTCATATTCCTTATCCGTATCCAGCAGAAACTGCACCACCTTGGTTGCCTCACCCAATGCCAATGGCAACACTCCGCTCGCCAACGGATCAAGCGTTCCGGCGTGCCCGAGTTTTATATCACGGCCCAATAACCGTTTTACCTTTGATACAACATGCGCTGAAGTAATTCCCAAAGGTTTAT
>JABDBO010000078.1:805-3833 GCA_013288575.1 Alphaproteobacteria bacterium | reverse complement strand
TTGATTTCTGCTTCACGGTTTTATTGCCGATCAATTGCGAAATCAGGTTGGCGGTTTCTACGTTGTTCGCCGCATAAGTAATACGGTAAGTGGAGTTTGAGAGGAAGGTGTTCATACCATGCTCTTCATAAATACCTTTAAGCTGCTGAGTATCTTGCACAACAAGCAGCAGGCGCACATTATAACCGCGGAAATAGGCGATACCGGCGTGGAACTGCTTCATCTCGCCAAGTGTTGGAAACTCATCCATCAAGAAGAGAACGCCATATGGCTCGTCTTTTTTATCAGGAATTTTACGTACGAGGAATTCAGTGGCCTGCTGGTAAAATACCTGCAAAAGCGGTTGCAAACGCTGGATGTTGTCTGGTGTTAAACCCACATAAACGGTTGAGCGCTTTTTCTTAAACTGCTGAATGTTGAAATCAGATGAGGCGGTTGCAGTATCAATCAACGGGTTGGCCCAAAGTTCTAAACCAGAGTTTAACGTTGAAACTACGCCCGAACGTTCCTTATCAGCTTTCTGAAGGAAAGCCGCGATGTTCATGTAAGCCACCGGGTGGATTTTCTTGCCGATCGTATCAAGCACAACGGCCAAATTATAAACCACGTCATCAGAACGCAAAGTCCGCACAACTTCACCGAATGATTTTACTTTCTCAGGCACCGCCTGCAAATAAAGCGCCACACCGACAAATAATGAACGCGCCTCGTTATTCCAGAATTCCTGCTCAGGTAAAATCAGGTTGGCAATCTTTTGCACGTCATCGACCATCTGGCCGGGCTTTTTAGAAACCCAGTCAAACGGGTTATAGCAATGCGTATGCCCGTCAGGTGAAGCCGGATTCCACAAGAACACATCCTGCTTCATCACATCGCGGCGGTAACCGCTGGTTAATTCAAAGTTTTCGAGTTTAATATCATGGATAAAGACTGATTCTTCCCAGAACAAAAGGTTAGGAATAACCATGCCCACACCTTTACCCGATCCGGTTGGTGCGAATAAGAGCGAGTGTTGAAAGCCCGGTGCGACAAGATAGCCATGCGAATCCCGCCCAATAATAATTCCTTTCTTGGAACGCAACCCTGCCTTTCTAATATCTCTTTCGCTGGCCCATTTGGCGTCACCGTGAAGTGATTCGCCTTTATCAAATGGCCGGAAGTCTGAAAGTGGCGCTCGTAAAAAGAATAATAAAAACCCTATAATGCCAATCGGTCCTAATGTTGAAATTATCAAATGTGCCGCAAAACCTTTTGGCAGCGGTTGTTTCTGCGCGGCTGCATACTGGTCTACATATTTATCAATTGTTTCTTGCAGCTGACGTTCCATTTCAGCTTGCTGTTCAGGCGCCTTACCCTGAAAACCTGCACGATAGCCAGCATAATATTTATCAAAATAATCGTGGTAATATTTTTTTACTGCCGCATCTTGTGTAGGATCCACATTCTGATAAAGCGATTGCCAGTTTTTATAGACTACATCCTCTACATTATACATGTAACCGGAGCGAACATATTCTCTACCGTAATTCCAGTAACTAAAAATAATTCCCGAAATATAAAGGCAGCCGGCTAGCAAAACGCCGGATAGCAATATATATACGAACCAGTTTCTGAGGAAATTGGTAAAATCGCCTATCCAACTGCCGATTCTGCGCGATAATTCCATTTATTTGTTGCCCTTGGCGGTTATGCGGTCACGGAAATAGATTTCAGAGACGAATCTTTGTCCGCCGACGCCACGCTTTAATTGGATAACGATATTGATAATGCTGCTGATATA
Organism: Alphaproteobacteria bacterium; assembly: GCA_013288575.1. Classification (GTDB taxonomy): domain Bacteria; phylum Pseudomonadota; class Alphaproteobacteria; order Rickettsiales; family 21-14-0-20-44-7; genus JABDBO01. The sequence continues at coordinate 2,053 of JABDBO010000078.1, read as the reverse complement.
TTCATTTATCTGGTTACGATCGAGCCCTAAGCCTGCTTGCATTACCATTAGAATTAGCTGTTCAAATGCAAGTTTTGGCGAATCGGCGTGAAGGGTTGAAATTGAACCTGGGTGGCCGGTATTTACCGCGCGCAAAAATGAAAAAGCTTCCTTACCGCGCAACTCACCAACGATAATGCGGTCAGGCCGCAAGCGCAGGCAAGCTTCGATAAGTTCCTGAGTGCTAACTTGGGCGCGCCCCTGGCCGCCGCGGCTGGCGACTAAATGCACGTGGTTAGGGAAATCTTTCAAATCAATCTCACGCGCATCTTCCGCAGTTATCAAGCGTTCATATTTAGGAATTTCTTTTAACGCCGCATTCATAAACGTGGTTTTACCGGTAGAAGTGCCGCCGCTGATGATAATATTTTTCCGGCCTTTAACGGCGGTTTTGATAAATTGTTTAATCTCACCCTTATCAAGCAGTGCCGAAAGTTCTTTGTTAAGATCATCCTCATGCTGCTGTGTTACTGTGCTTTGGAATGCGCCAATAGCCTCATAATCATCCAGGCTCATATTGAGAATAGTTTGCTTCCTGATTGACATCACCACGCTGCGCGGCTCACAAGCTGGTGGGAACACTACTTGGATACGATAACCCTCAGGCAAAGTTGCAGAAAGAATTGGGTTTTCTTCTGATATTTTTTGCTCGGTTGATTGCGCAACCAGGCGTCCCAAGGCTTTCAAATGCTCAAGGTCAAATTCGGGAATTTCCTCGCGATGCATTTCGCCCTTTATCTCAACCCAGGCTTCTTTTGGTTTATTGATTGAAATCTCGCTGACATTTTGCAGTGCGAATAAGCGCTCTAGCGGTATCAGGTAGGTTTCTAAGGCTTTTAAGCTCATGTTTGTTTCTAAACTTTATTGAATGATTTTTACGGCGCCAGCCAAATTATTTGGGAAGATTAGGTCACGATTAACGAAAACATTTACGCGTGTGCCTTGGTCAATGGTTATGGTCGGCTTCTGATTTAAAAATCCATTTACAAGCGTCTGGCCAGCATTACCGAACATATCAACTGCTTGGATTGCCGCTTGTTCCTTAGCATCGCTATTGGTTGTTGTGCTGCCATCCGTGTTAGTAGTTGTTGTGCTTTTTGTGTTTTGAATAGCATCAACCCCAGCACCGATTGCGATATTGATGGCGCTAACTAAAAATGCGCTGGCAAAAATTTCGGAATATTTATTATCAACATCGCCTTCAATACC
>JABDBO010000078.1:0-795 GCA_013288575.1 Alphaproteobacteria bacterium | reverse complement strand
TTGGTCAGCAGCGCCAGAGCGGATCATAACGTCAATTCCATCAGGGCGGATTACACGGCTCCAGATAATATTGACGCGCTTATTGCCACGAATAATAAAGTTATTATAGCTGCCAACAAGGCGCGAGCCTTTAGGGATAAGAATTACCCGGCCGGATTCGGCATAAATATCATGGCTGACAACGGCGCGGATCATACCCGGCACATCGGTATTAATCGGCGTCTCAAGAACTGATTCGATAATCTTGCCCTGAGTAATTAGGCGGCCAGTGTCGCCTCAATGGCGTGCTTGAGCAAATGGGGCATCGCTTTGGTTATAAAAACTATCAGCAAAACCTACGCTTGGGTCATTATCATTGACTTGGCTAGGTTTAGAGAGATCGGTGCCACCGAAAATTCCACCGCCGCTAACCAACATGCTTGATTGAATTCGCTTCTGATGTTCAGGATCATTGGCCTGGAATAATTGCGGGTTTTGTACAGGCGTTGTTGGCAGCTGCGTTTGTATAGGCGGTGGCGGCGGTTGTGGAATTGGCGGAGCCGGCGGAACAAATGTGTGAATTGGCGGAGCTGGCGGAACGTAAGCATGTTCATTATTAGATTTTGTAGTTTTCTCATGGCCGCCGCTAAAGAAGAAATAAATAATTGCAACTACGATCAAGCCAAATAATGCGAAAAAGACGAAATTTTTAGCAGCAGGTGCTGAAACTGCGGGTGCTTGTTGAGCCGCTAGCGCAGGGTCTTCATAACGATCTTCCGGCGGGGCATAATAGGCCGGGTCATTCGGATTGCCGCC
>JABDBO010000077.1 GCA_013288575.1 Alphaproteobacteria bacterium | reverse complement strand
GACAGTTGTCTTATTATTGTTTATTTCAATCTCCACAGAAATTCTGCGCGAGGTTTGTTTTAAGCTTGCGGCGAATAAGGCGCCTGTTGTAAAACAGGGCGGATCACGTTATTTGGCGGGATTGTTTTTTAGGCCGCTGATCTGGCTGGGGTTTTTTCCTCTGGGCGGTGGAATTGGTGGCATGGATTATGGTTTTAGCGCGGATTCCGCTGAGTTTAGCTTTCCCGATAATGAGTTTGGCTTATTGCGGGATGATTCTGGCGGGGAAATATATTTTGGGTGAAGAAGTGACGCGCCGAAAATGGATTGGAGTTGTATCAATAACGCTTGGGGTGGCGATAATTGGAAGTTATGGAATTGGATAAAAGGATCTTTGGGAGTTAAATATGGAACATACACAAAATAGAGAACATAAAATTTTTGCGCATAGTAATTGGGATATTATTCCGGTGTTGTTGGCGTTTGGGCATTTGGCTTTGGTGGTGGGGCTATTTCTCGCATTCCATACTGCGCCTTGGTGGCTGCTGATTGTTTGGGGTTGCGTTTATGCGGTTTCGATTTCTTGGAATATTAATAGCATTTCGCACAACTTTTTGCATAACCCGTTTTTCAATTCGAAAGCTCTGAACTATGCGTTTAGCTGGTTGGAATCGATTACGATTGGGTTTTCGCAGGTGATTTATACTTATATTCATAACCGCCATCACACGGGAAATAGTGACAGACAGGATGAAAAGGGGGATACGATTGATTATCTCTCAATATACCGCCATGGCAAAAATGGTGAGGCGGAAAATGTGTGGAGTTATACTTTCCTAAGCTTCTTCCGCGATGATATGCCGGAGATGTATGCCAATATTCAGAAGAAAAAACCATTTGATGCTTTGTGGGGGAAAATTGAGTTGTTTTCATTTATCGGCTTGGCAATTTTGCTGGCGATCATCAACTGGAAAGCGGTTTTGTTTATGGCACCGTTTTATTATTTGGGGAATTGTTTGTCGTCACTCAATGGTTATTATGAGCATTTGAATGGCAACCCTGATGTGCCGGTGGCTTGGGGAGTTTCTACTTATAACCGGCTTTATAACTGGATTTGGTTATATAATGGTTACCATGCTGAACATCATTACCGCCCAAAAATGCATTGGACGAAAATGGTTCAATTCCGTGACCAAATTAAGGATGAGCAGGTGGCTGCGAAAGTGCATGTGATTAAAACTTGCCACGCGCATATTTCGGCTGTGAATAATCCCCCACTACATCAACGCCAAGCAAATTAAAATTCGCCGCCAAACGCCGCAAAACCTTCAGTAAAAACGGCAGCCGCATTTTGCCCTGGTCCCAATTCGTAATCGCATCTTCAAAATCCAACACGTCTTTATCAACTGTAATATAAATAGTTTTCGTATTAATTTGCTTCAGCAGCGTGCCCAAAAATTCCTCTTCCTTCTGCTCGGCAATATTATTCCACGTAATATATTTACCCTTCTGCGAATAACCCGGCCGCTCGCCATATTGCTTCAAAACAAAGCTCGGCCGGTGCGAAAACGGAAACAGTTCAATTTTCCCCGCCTTCATATTCGCCAAATTCGCGCCCTTAAATTCCGGGTTTTTCAAATCTTCGCTGCACACCCCAATCGTCACCACCTTCTCAACATTGGGAATTTCCAGCGCCTTATTCACCCATGAACCGCAATGCATCCCATCATTAAAATGCACCCAATCCGGATGGTTATCAAAATGCACCACCGTGATTTTCTCATCATTGCCTTCCATCAAACACGAAATAATCAGCTGCGTAATATGGTGAAAATCACCAGATCCCGCAAATGTCAGCAACGGCTTGTTATCATTCTGCGCTTGAATTTCATCTTTTAACCGCGCCCGAAAATTCGCCAACACCGTTCCATTACCCCATAGGCGGAAATGCTTGGAAATTTCGGCAAAATGCGCCTCATGCGCGTTTTTGGCGCGCGTGACTTTCAAAGTTTCCGGCTGCCTTTCTAAGGCATCGTCCAAATGCAATAAAAACAGTCCCATAATCTTCCCATTTGCATCCTGGCAAAAGCCGGGATTAATTACTTCTTCGTAACTCGAGCAAACAACTGGTCTAAAAATGCCAGTCCCATATCAATCTCTTCATAAGAAATCAGTAGTGACGGCACGAGTGTTATTACGTTTTTGTAATAACCTCCGATATCCAGCACCAGCCCATATTTCTTGCCCTTATATTCCAAATCACATTTCATTGATTCTTCGCTAATCTGGTCAGTCAATTTTTTGCTAGGCGTAAACCCATCTTCCTCGCAAATCTCAACACGGAGCGCCAAGCCCAATCCATCAACATCGCCAATGTGCTTATATTTCTTCTGGAGTTGCTTCAACCCATCAAGGAAATATTTCCCTTTCTCAATCACTGAAGTCTCAAAACCGCTCTCCTCAAGAATCTTTACCGTTTCTAGACCAGTCGCAGTCCCGAGCGGATTTGATGCAAATGTCGAATGTGTAGACCCCGGTGGGAAAATTTCCGGCGTGATCATTTCTTCCTTCGCCCAAATTCCGCTTAATGGATTCATGCCATTAGTCAGCGCCTTACCAAACACCAATACATCAGGCTTCACATTGAAATGCTCGATAGACCACATTTTACCAGTGCGATAAAAGCCCATCTGAATTTCATCCACCACCAGCAAAATCCCATGCTGGTCGAGAACTTTTTTCAATTCGCTAAAGAAGTTCAAAGGCGGCACAACATAACCACCCGTGCCTTGCAGAGGTTCCACATAAAACGCCGCATATTCTGATTTTTGCGCTTTCGGATCCCACACGCCATAATATTCCGTCTCAAACAATCGCGCGAATTTCTGTACGCAGAAATGGCCGTATTCTTCCTTGCTCATCCCCTTAGGGCCGCGGAATTGGTATGGAAATTCAATAAACTGCGCCCGCTCGCCAAAATGCCCATAACGGCGGCGATAGCGATAGCTAGAAGTAATAGAAGAAGCACCCAATGTGCGCCCGTGATATCCACCTTCGAACGCAAACATCAGCGACTTGCCACCAGTAAAATTCCGCACCAGCTTCAATGAATCCTCAACCGCCTGCGCACCGCCAACGTTGAAATGGATGCGGCCTTTCGTGCCGAACTTTTTCTCCATCCCTTGCGCCAACTTCACCGCCAGCTCAATTTTCTCACGGTGCAAATATTGCGAAGCCACCTGTGGCAATTTATTCACTTGCGCAATTAACGCATCATTCACGCGCTTATTCGCATAACCCAAGTTGCACGCCGAATACCACATCTGCAAATCCAGATATTGGCGGTCGTGCATGTCATACATGTAAGAACCTTCCGCGCGTTCAAAAATTGTCGGCGGTTCCAAATAGTGAACCGTGTCACCAAACGAACAATATTTCTTTTCCAACTCTAGCAGTTCTTTTTCGGTGAGTTGCGCATCGGCATTCCCAAGCTTTTTCGCACTTGAAGTAGACATTATTAAATTCCTGTAATTATACGTTTAAAGCAGCAATCCGCTCTGATTCTGATTCCGGCGTTGCATGATATGTATCCATGAATAACCTGGCTACAATATGCTCCACATCGGCAAAATCATGGAAAGGAATATACGGAATTCCCTTACGTTTGCAATGAATGAGAAGTGAATCTTTAGCAATTACAAAATCCGCTTGTTCTGCCGCGCAGAAATCAGATCTGCCGTCACCAATCAAAATAGTTTTTGCGTCAGCTTCCAATTGCGCGCATTTGCATACGCCAGATTTGCTGCGGCAAGTTGGGTTAACATGCGGAGTTGAAAACTGGAATTTATTATTGCCTTTATATTCCAGGTGATTCGCCACAACATCCATGTCATCCAAACCATTTTTGCGCAAAATTGTGTGGATATTAAAATCATAGCCATCACTCAAAATCGTGATTGGCACATCCCAGTGATCGCAAAGTTTAATAAAATCAGTAAAAT
>JABDBO010000076.1 GCA_013288575.1 Alphaproteobacteria bacterium | reverse complement strand
CTAAGCCGCAAAATATTTTTCCAATCGTCAATATTGCGCACAAAAATCTTGCTCTAAGCCAGGCAGCAGTTGCGAGCAATGAAATTGCACAAAACATAATTTTTGAAAGTGAGCAAAAAAATACCGCCAATGCAATTAAATTAGGATTGGAGAAAATTAAATCGGGAATAGTCGTAGTTCTTCCTTCAGATCATGAAATAAAAGGTGAATTTGTAAGTGATATTGAAGAAGCGGCAAAACTTGCATCGCTTGGCAAAATCGTAACCTTCGGTATTGAGCCGGAATCTGCTGATAGTAATTTCGGTTATATTATTAATGGGGGCTTCCATGAAAAACCCGAACCATATCAAGCCGAAATTTTAATTGCGCAAGGCGCATTGTGGAACAGCGGCATTTTCGTTTTCGAAGCCGCCACCGTGCTCACCGAATTCGAAAAATTATATGGTAATAATATTCCGCAAATATCATTTGATAAGGCGCTGATGGAAAAAACCGATAAGCTCGCCACCATAAAAGCCAGCTTTCACTGGGCCGACCTCGGAAATTGGGATGCATTGAGGTGGAAAAACGCCGTGAAAAAGAAAAGCCGGAAGCGGAACGCGAGCGGCATGGTGAAGAAAGCAGAAGAGAAACGGAAATGAAGCGCGAAGAAAAACGAGCCGAAGAACGTAAGGAAGAAGTTCACGGACGCGAAGAGAAGGAAAAAGAAGAGCCGCGGGAAAAACCATTACCGCAAAAGAAAAAGGCTGGCGGTGGTGGCGGCAAGAAAGGCGAGAAAGAAGATGAAGGTGCGCCGATGCCATTTAGCAAGGAAATGCACAAGTTTTTTCAGGAATTGGAAAAGCGATTGGGCAATTTTATGAATTCTTATCCGCTTGATGAGGGCAGCAAAAGAAGTATTCATGAAATTCAGCAGCTAATTGAAAAGGCCGATAAGGAACAGGAAAAATTATCGAAGGAAGCGAAAGAAAAAATCCAGAAGGTGCTGGGGCCGATTGATTTTGATAAACTGCCCGGAGCAGAAGAAAAAGAGACTGAGAAAAAAGAAAAAAAACAAGGCGGAGAAAATAATCAATCACTGAATGATATAAAAACTGATTCGCAGCTGGTTGAGTTTAACAAGGCAGTGGCATTGCTGCGCTCTAAATGTAATATTGATAATGGCGGAATTGCGGCAAGCCAGCTTGCCAGATCATCATATTCCGGCCTCGCACTGGCCTCATAATGGCTACATTAATTATTGATAATGTAGCGCTAACTGTGCTGCAATCTTGGCAATGCTATAATTATTTTTACAGGGTTAATTGAATTCTTCAACGAGGTTAAAATGTCTTTTAAAAAATTATTTCTATGCAGCGCTTTTGTAATTGGGCTGACAGCATCACAAGCGCATGCTGCTAATGTAGGTGTCGGCTTTAATTTGGATATCGGCGCGCCACCACCACCTCCGCCAGTTGAAGTTGTTCCTGTTGTGCAACCAGGTTATGTGTGGGCACCAGGGTATTGGACTTATCAAGGCCCGAATCCAGTATGGGTTCCAGGACATATGATCGTTGCCCGCCCAGGTTTTCACTGGGTGCCTGAACATTGGGCACAGCGCGGACCAAGATACCATTTTGTTCCTGGCCACTGGGTGCAAGATGCTCCTGTAGTATATGCTCCACCACCACCGGTAGTTTATGCTCCAGCCCCTGCTCCGGCAGTAGTTGAATTTAATTACCAAAGCGGCGGCGGTTGGCACCATCGCTAACTATTAATTCGAATATAATTTTTACGCGTTTTCTGTTTGGATGGTTTTATGAAATATATAGCATTGATATTTTTAAGCCTAATGGTCAGTAGCTGCGTTTATGACCCGTATTATCCATATGGACCGGCCTATGCTGGTTATGGATACGGGCCATATGGCGCGGTTTATCCACCTCCTCCACCGCCAGTTGCTGTAGCACCAGTAGCGGTTGGCGTAGGGTTCGGCGGCGGCTATTATGGTGGTTACGGCCATCGCTGGCGGTAACGCTAAAGTATATATTCCCTCTTTAGAGGGAATGTATACTGGAATTCAGCTTACCTAGCAGCAAGCACTAAATTTCCATTAGCGGCAGTTGTTGAAGAATTGCCTGATTTGCAATAATCATATCCATCTTTCCAGGCTTTAGCGTATGTTTTGTCATGTATATCGGTACGCTTAACATAGCTGCCACCCGTGCCAACCATGCCAGATTGGCAACCATCAATTAGACCTAATTCATAAGGCCTTGGCTTTTGCGGGCTATCACCTGGTTTCGCAGGAAGTTCATAGCTTTGTTGTTGTGTGACCGGAGCAGACGGAACACTAGTAGATGAGCACGCTGAAAGTGATGCTATTAAAATCAGCATGGCTGGTTTTTTTATAATCGACATATTTTTATTCTATTAATTTGATTGATTTGCTCTCTACTCTGCAAAACGCGAGGAGAATTAATGAGCCTTAAAGCCGCTAACAAACGGCTTTGATACAGCTGCAACAATAGTTTGCGCTGGTGAAAATGGTGTTTTCTAAAGTCATGGAATTCATATAACCCTCATACTCCACTGAACTTATAGACTATATAGTCTACTAAGTCAATAGAATTTTGATGAATAATATCGTTATTCCTACAAGCTTTTGTATAATAATAAATTGCGGCTATGGCTTTGGCAAAAAATATACCCCGGCGTTAAAACCGGGGTATTATTTATTAGGCTGAATAGGAATTCAATTAGAGTTATCTGCGATGCCAATGATCGGTATGATAGCGGCGATCATAATGATAATGGCGATTATACCGGCGATAATCCGGTGCAACGACATAGGCTGGCTCTATCGGCTGTTCTACATAAGCTGGCGCCGGTTCGACATAGGCGGGACCGCCGAGATTTATTCCAACGTCAATACGTGCCTCTGCCCGCTGGCTAAAAAGTGCGCATATTGACAGAGTTGATATTATTAAAAACTTTTTCATATAATCCTTATACTTTGACTATTGTTTAGAAGCCGAGTTTTGTTCATGGCTTGCCTGTAATGCATCAGCAAACCTCATGCGTTCTTTATCGGAAAGATTGCTAATCGCATTGGCAAATGCTTCATCGATATTAGTTCCGATCTGAACATGTAATTTGCGCAATTCTGCACTTTTTTCTAAAAATGCATCTTCGTCAAAACTGTCAGCAGTTAGAATGCCATGCAAATCTTCGTGCACCTGGTGAATCTGCTCATATAAATCTTTATTCTTTTCGTGAGCTTGGCCTATGGTATCGCGAAAATTATTAGCGTCCTTTCTAGATAAAGCTGTCAGGCCACTATCTATATAAGATTGCTGGACGGCTGTTGTTGATGGTGCCGCATATGCCGCACTTGAGATAGTTAAAGCCAATCCCAGAATGGCGCTTGAAAAGATTTTATTCATGATTTTATCCTAATTGATTTCGATTAGGATTTTATAATCTACTTCACATAAAGAAATTATATGTATTATCAGGCAATCTACAAAGAATTGATATTTATCAGCCAGCCAAATAAAAGTTAAGTGGTGGGGGGTGAGGGATTTGAACCCCCGACCAAGGCGTTATGAGCGCCCTGCTCTAACCGCTGAGCTAACCCCCCATATAGCTAGGATAGCGCTGATATGGATAAATAAAAAACCCGCAATAATCAATATTATTGTTTCAAAGGCAGCGCCCTTCGGGGGCGCTACTTTGAAACAGCCGCGTCCGCGCGGCGGCTGACGGCTCTCTGCTCTTAAAACTTTGAATAGTGATGATATGGAATCGTAAATTATAATGCGAGGCAGGAGCCGAGCCAGCCTTGAGCAGTGTTTCATCGGAGGGCCAGCAGGCCCGCACGGGGAATGATTGATAATTACCAGAATATATTTTGGTTATAAGTGGTGTTGGCAGCTTGGCGGCAATAGTTGTAGCCGTTATACCATTCGGTTTCGTATTCGTAATTGCCCACTTTGGTCGTATCACGCGTGAAACCGTTGAAGGTTTTGTACATATTCGTACCATAAGTTGCATAACCGCTGGTGCAGCCATCTTTCCATCCTTG
>JABDBO010000075.1 GCA_013288575.1 Alphaproteobacteria bacterium | reverse complement strand
CGGCATAAACTTATGAATATTCAGCAAATAATGAAGCAAGCGCAGCAAATGCAAAAGAAGATGGAAGAAATGCAAGCTAAGCTCGCGGAAAAAGAAGAAACCGGCCAAGCAGGCGGCGGATTGGTGAAGGTTGTAATTACCGGCAAATCTGAAATGAAGAAAATTGATATCGATGTCGAGTTGTTGAAACCGGAAGAAAAAGACGTGCTGCAAGATTTGATTATCGCCGCTTACAATGACGCAAAATCAAAAATTGAAGGTGATTTTAACAGCGCTATGTCTGGAATTGCCGGTGAGCTCGGCCTGCCACCTGGGTTTAAATTGCCTAATAGCTAATCTCATTATTATAAAAGGGATAATTTATGCCGGTAAATAATTTATCATCTCATGTCGAGGCACTACTTGCTACTTACCGTACGGATGATTTTCTAATCCTCGAATGCGTCACCACCTTCAATCGTCGCCGTGAAGAATTGCAGGCTGCCATTAGCACGCTCGATGCTGATGGTATTTATTATAAAGCAAGGTCTTTATGGTTCGCTGTCCACTCTCTTACTCTACATCCAAGTTTAAGGCGGGGGCTAAATGAGCAATTGTGCGAGGAATTAAAACAAGAATTTACCGCAGCTGCAGAAACTATAGCACAGATTCCCGCCGACGGTTCCGCTGCCACAGAGAAGATGATGATGATTATTCAAAATTGGGCTGCTTCTATGGAAGAACTTGGGCGCGGTGGTTCACTCACAGAAGCGGTAAGAATCGCCGAAGCTTCGTTTAAAAGCAGATGATTGAATTAGTAAAAATTACCCCGCCTGAATTTGATGTGATAATTGATCTGGCCTATGCCACGCCGAATAATTTCACAAGTAGACCAGTCTACAAAAAGCACGATTGTTACTTGCATGAAATAGCCGCCAAGCATTTACAAAAAACTATAAAGCTCGCAGCCGGACTTGGATTTAAAATCAAGATTTTTGATGCATATCGCCCGACCGAAGCTCAGTGGAAATTATGGGAACATACGCCTGATCCGCATTTCCTCGCCCACCCGGCTAGTGGTTCGCCACATTCGCGTGGCGTGGCGATTGATCTGACTTTAGTGGACCATAGCGGAGTCGAACTCGATATGGGCACGGCGTTTGACGCATTTACGCCTCAATCATTCCATGGTGATTTGACAGTTTCGGCTGAAGCGCAAAAAAACCGCCGTATATTGCTGGGAATAATGACCGCCAGCGGCTGGGATTGGTATGAGAATGAATGGTGGCACTACCAGCTATTTAACCCGCGTGGCTATCGGTTACTGAGCGATAAGGATGCCGGAACTGGGATGATGTAATAAAAAAGCCCGCCAAATAAATTGAACGGGCTTTTTGAATTTATAGCTTAAAATTCTAAGCAGATTTTGCTTCTTCATTTTCAGCTTGCTTAGCAGCTTCTTTAGCAGCTTTCTTATCATCAACCAATTGGTTTTCAGCTTCTGATTCAGAACGCGCGATGTTTACAGTGATTTCGGCCGTAACATCAGCATGCAACGAAACTCGGACTTTTGAAACACCAAGTGCGCGGATTGGGTTTAGCAAATCAACGGATTTTGAATCAATCTCATAGCCTTTAGCTTGAATTTGCTCAGCAATTTCGCGAACTGTAACTGAACCGAACAAACGGCCATCTTCCGCAGCTTGGCGAATGATCGTAACTTCCAAACCATTGAGTTTTTTGGCAGTTGCGGTTGCAGCTTTTTGCTTTTCAGCATTTTGTTTTTCAATTTCAGCTTTGCGGGCTTGAAAAACTTCAATGTTTTCTTTACTAGCGCGAAGAGCAACTCCGTTTGGAATTAAATAATTGCGGGCATAGCCGTTTTTAACTTCAACTTTATCGCCGGTGCGGCCCAAGTTTTTTACTGGTTCTAATAAAATAATTTCCATAATCTTTTCCTTAAAGTTTGTTCTAAGAGCGGTTCCGAGCGAAGCGAAGGCGAGGCCAAGGGCCGGTTAGCTATGCGCGGCGCCTGAGCGCAATAATATTATCTATTCACGTAACCCATCAAACCAAGGAAGCGTGCACGCTTAATAGCTTGTGAGAGTTCGCGTTGTTTTTTAACCGAAACCGAAGTGATGCGGCTAGGGATGATTTTGCCGCGTTCTGAAACGAATTTGCTCAAAATGCGCACGTTTTTATAATCAATTTCCGGAGCATTAGGGCCGGTAAGCGGGCATTGTTTTTTGCCACGGCTGAAAGTTTTTTTGCCCAAAAGCGCTGAAAGCGAAGGGAAAGATGGTAAGCCACCTTTGCCTGGCATGCCAATCGGAACTGGGCCGCCGCGGTTATTGCGATCATTATTGTTGCGTGAGTTTGGTCGTGAATTTGGTCTAGGAGGCATTGTTTATATCCAGATTTGTTATTAGTTCATGTCGATTTTGAGTTCGAAATCATCATCTGCATTGTTCTGCATGATGGCTGACGGCTCACGGCTGATTTTGTTGACGCTAACAGTCAAGTGGCGAACCACGTTTTCATGCAAGCGAATGTTGCGCTCTAATTCTTTTACCGCTTCAGCCGGTGCATCAATACCGATCAAAGTATAGTGGCCTTTTTTCGCTTTTTTGATTTCATAAGCGAATTGGCGTAAACCCCAATATTCAGTTTTGAGGACTTTGCCTTTGTTTTTTTCTAAAATTTTGCTGAATTCGTCAGTGATTTTTTCCACTTCAGTTTCAGGAATTTCTTGACGTGCAATGTAAACTATTTCGTAAAGCGCCATAATTTGTTTTTCTATGTTAAATTAGCAAACGCGCTTTCACCTGCTTTGATACATAAACCAGCCAACTCGGCCAATTCTAGTGTAGCTCTTGGGGTTTTTAGCAGGACCAGCCAAGGCAAGGGAAAACACTTTTGGGAGGCGGATAATAGATAATAATGCTTGGAATGCAAGCATTATTTTATCAAATGTTTCAAAGGCAGCGCTGCGGGCGCTACTTTGAAACAGCCGCGTCCGCGCGGCGCTGACGGCTCCTGGTCACATAACCTACAGTTTTTGCTATGGACCCTGACCATCGGGAAGGCAAGCCCATTGAGGGCGAAAAGCTTGAGCGAAGCGATGCGCGGCGCTTGAGCGCAATTAAAATTCCTATAACTTACAGTCAGTTCCCGAGCAGCGGCTAACCAGCGTTACTGTAGCAGTGCCGATTGGAGCTTTGGCGGTTGCGAAAACCGGGATCATATCTTCGCCGATGTAGATATCCATATTTGGATCTTCCTGTTTGGCTTTGGCCAGTTCCTTGGCGTTAAAACCGGCAATTATGGTGCGGTTGATATTCACGTGCAGAAGCCGCAGTTTCTTACCGTCGATCTTCTTATTTTCATAACCTAAAACCGTAATATTCATTTCAAACACCCGGCGCGAATCAAAAATCGGCACTTTGAAACTTTGTGGGAATACACCGGCAGCAGCAATGGCCTTTATTTTATCGCGGGCTGAAAACCCGGCACTGATTGGGTCAACCGTATTTTTCTTATCCTTGATATCAACCAATGGGCGCTTACCGCGATTTTCCGGCGGGGTAGCAACTTCTTCCACCTTATTGCCGCCTTCAGAATATGTTACCACCACGCGTTGGATGCCCTGTTTTTTGGTCTGCCAATGCGTATCATAAACTTCAGGCAAATATTTGCCGTCTAATTTTTTGCCGGTAATTGTGCTTTCACTCCAATAATTGGTGAAGCTTCTAACCAGGCCCATCGCGTCAAGCCGCACGTTGTAATTATAGGAATCTGGCGTATCGGTAAAATGGCCGCTAGCCTCACCAACATTTAAACCAGCCCAATAAGCTTCGTATTTTAAGCCGATCGTGTCATCGGCCATTGCTGGCGTCGCAAAAAAAGCAAAAGCTATTAAAAGTAATTTCTTCATTTATAGAGTTTCTGTAAAACTTTAGGAATCAATTCTAGCAAATCTTCCGAGATTAAGCCATGACCAAAATTATTCGCCGCTTCGCCATGAATCCAGGCAGCGGCTGCAGCAGCTTCAAATGCCGAAACTTTCTGTGCGAGCAAGCCGGTGATAATTCCTGCCAGAACATCGCCGGTGCCTGCA
>JABDBO010000074.1 GCA_013288575.1 Alphaproteobacteria bacterium | reverse complement strand
GATCATGGATGGCAGCTCCGAACCTTTCATCAAACTGATTGATTCGGTTGGCCGCGTGAAACAAGAAGCGCCGCGCCGTGTGCTGGTTATCAATGATGAAATCAAAGTTGGTGATGATAATCGCGGGGCAATTTTGCGTCCGCACCGCAGTTTCAAAATCCGTTTTGATATCGAATTCAAAGACCCGGCAATCGCCCGCCAATATGCGAAGTTTGATTTCAACAAAGTTTCGTTCAAAGACGAAATTGCCCGCGCACGCACATTCGGCTTTAAAGATGAGGTTGAAGCCATGCATAAAGCAGGTCTTGGCCGCGGCGGCAGCTTAGAGAACGCAATCGTAGTTGATAACGGCAAAATTTTAAACACGGAAGGTCTGCGCTTTAATGACGAATTCGTCCGCCACAAAGTGTTGGATTCTGTGGGCGATTTGTTCACAGTTGGCGCGCATATTCAGGGTGAATTCGTCGGCAAAAAATCTGGCCACCACACTAACAATGAACTTTTACGCGCATTGATGGATAACCCAACCGCGTGGGAGTTGGTGCCGGAAGAAGTCAATATTCTCAATAAGATACCAAAAATTTCTAAAGCTCCATCTCAGCCAGAAATTCTGCGCCCATCCATAGCTTAAATATAGCTGTTGCTTTATCTGTGCATATCCATTATAAGCCGCACCAACAAATATACACTATTAACTAGGTAGGGATATGCCGAAATTTAAACCACAAGTGCAAGAACAAGGAGACTCAATCCAGTATTGGCAGCAGCAAGCTCAAAGAAAAGAAAGGCTGCGCCCATTTGCTGAGCAGCATGTTCTTACTACTACAAGAATTTTTGAAATATTGAATGCACAAAAAAAAGTAACCGCTTTACCTGCTACTACGCACACTAAACAAGCTGAGGATGGCAAAGGTACAGGTACAGGTACAGGTTTCGGCGAAATAGCTGCATAATTGACCTTTCGTTTTCTAATGGTTATGCTGCTCTCATGCAGCTTATCCTCATCGCAATTATCTCGCTCGCAATTGGTGCAGCACTTGGCTATTTCTTTCAAAAATCAAAAACTGCAGTTATTGCTAAAGAGCTAGAGCTGGTCAAAGCCCAGCAAGGCCAATCACGCGATGAGTCTTTAAAAAATATAATGCTCGAAGTAACTCGTGAAGTTTCCAAAGAACTGCTCGACCATCACAAGCGTGAAAATAAAGAAGCCAAAGAACAGGCCGAAAAAATCACCCAGCAAAACACTGAAAAGCTGAATAAGGAATTCCAAACCGTGGTTGAAAAACTGGCGGCAGTGCAGGGACAGAATAATGTTCAGGAGAAAAAGCTATCCGCCATCTGGCAATCACTTACCAGCCCAGTCAAAGCTTCGAACTTTGCCGAAATTGGTTTGGAAAATACGCTTAAAAACTTTGGCCTGGAGCCGAATGTTGATTTTATTATGCAAGGCTCGTTTGAAAGCGGCCGCGTGCGTCCTGATGCAACGATAAAACTTCCCGGCGGCAATTTAATGGTGATTGATGCCAAAACTTCAAAATATTTTATCGAAATGGCCGCCGCTGAAAGCGATGCCGAAATGCTAAAGGTAAAACTAAAAGCCAGCATGAACACGCACCTAAAACAACTGACAGAACGTGACTACGCAACCGCAGGCAAAGGCAAGGCGGATATTTTTGTGGCCAATGTTATGTATCTTCCCAATGATGCAGCTTATGCAAAAGTTCTCGAATGTGACGGCGCATTCTCCGATAAATGCCGCGATGCCGGGGTTTTACTTGTCACGCCAACCTCGCTCCACATGCTGCTTTCAATTGCCACGCATCAAATAAGCCGCGTCCGCCAGGAACAAAACCATCAGCTGATTTTAAAAGAAATGGGTAAAGTGGTTTCATCAATTGATGTAATGCTCCGCCAAATAAATAAAGTTGGTCGCGCAATTCATGATAGCGCGCGCCATTTCTCTGAACTTAGTACGCCGGTAAATGGGCGGCTTATTCCGCGCATTCGCAATGTTTTGAAACTCGGCCTGGAACCCGAAAATGAAGTTAAAATGCCAGAGACTTTGCCAAGTTTTAATATTGTTGAAAATCAGCCGGTTATCATTGATGCCGAAGAGTCGGTAGTTGAAAAAATCCAGGTTTTAGAGAAAAAGGCGAGTTAGCCCAGGTTAGCCTTTTATTAACATAGGTCTGCCATAATAAATGCATGCGTAAATTTATGCGATGCGTTCGGCTGTTTAAAGATGAAAAAGCGGTTGCGGCAATTGAATTTGCCTTTATCGCGCCGGTTTTATTTTTCCTGATTTTCGCCACAATTGAAATTGGCATGGTAATGGTTGCCAGCTCAATTTTAGAATCAGCTGTGCGTATCGCTAGCCGCGCCGGTATCACCGGTTATACACCTGTTGGCATGACGCGTGACCAATATGTGCTGCAAGTAATTGACCAGAATCTTATCTTTTTAAAACCGGCCAACGTCACTTTCACTACCGAAATTTACAATACATTTAGCGATATTGGTCAGCCCGAGCCTTATGTTGATGCAAATCACAATGGTCATTATGATCTTGGCGAGTCTTTTACCGATATTAATGGCAACGGCCAGTGGGATGCCGATATGGGTCTTGCCGGTTCAGGCGGCCCAGGCGCAATTGTGGTTTATAAAGTTACTTATCCTTGGCAGATCGTAACTCCTTTCCTGGCAAAATTTTTCTCACCGACTGGCGTGTTTAATATCACTGCCAGCATGGTTGTGATGAATGAGCCTTATAACTCTACCGGAACTAGCGGGGGTGGGGGCTAATGTTTAAGCTCATAAAAAAACTCATTCGCGCAACTGCTGCAACTGCCGCCATCGAAATGGGATTGGCTCTGCCGGTCATGATGTTATTAGTAACGGGTGGCTTTGAAATGACGCGCTATATCATTATCGAGCAGAAAATCAGCAAAACTGCCAGCACCATGCCAAACTTGGTTTCAATGCTCACAAGCATAAACGAATCTCAAATGACAGCAATATGGTCAGCTGTGCCGCATTTAATGGATCCTTATAACAATACGGCAGATTTTACAGTTATCATCAGCTCCGTAACTTATGATGGCACGAATAAAGTCATCAGCTGGCAACGTAGCGGCGGCGGCACTTTAGCCGCTACGAGCAAAATCGGCACAGCGGGCGGAACGCCGACTCTACCAAGCTCATTTACGATGTATGCTAATGATAACGTCATTATTGGCGAGGTGTTTTATAACTATAAGCCATTGATTGCGCCTAAAATTGTTGGCGCGCAAACCATTTATATGGTCCAATATTATAAACCGCGCTTGGGTTCGTTAGACGTAATAAACCCTTAACTTTTTCCTGATAATAACTTAACCAACAAGGTAAATAAGTCACAATCCCTCAGATTCTGAGGCATAGCAGTGGCATTACTGGAAAAATTTTTAGGAAGAATATATATTCTTAATATAAAACGGTTCGTGTAAACAAATTATGGCCTCTAAGAGAATATTAATTGTTGAAGATAACGAACTAAACCTGAAACTTTTCAGGGATCTTCTCGGCGCTCACGGATTCGAAACTTTTGAAACTAAAGATGGTTTAAATGTTCCGTCATTAGCACGCGAAATTAAGCCAGATTTAATTTTGATGGACATCCAACTTCCGGAAATTTCTGGTTTTGATATTACGCGCAACCTTAAGCAGGAAGCTGATCTCCGCCATATCCCAATTATCGCTGTCACGGCATTTGCCATGAAAGATGATGAAGAAAGAATTCTAAAAGCTGGGTGCGAGGCTTATATTTCAAAGCCAATTTCGATCATGCCGTTCCTGCAAACTATTGAGAGATTCCTCAATTTAGACACCAATAAAACAGGCAGTTAAATGAGCGCACGCATATTGGTCGTTGATGACATGCTGCCCAATGTGAAGCTTTTAGAAGCGAAACTGGCAAGAGAATATTACGAAGTTATTACTTCGCAAAACGGTGCGGAGGCGCTGGAAAAAACAAAAAAGTTCTCACCTGATTTAATCCTGCTTGATATCATGATGCCAGATATGGATGGGTTTGAGGTTTGCCGCCGCCTGCGCGCTGATCCAACTCTTAGTCATATCCCGGTTGTCATGCTCACCGCGCTTTCCGAAAAGGAAGATCGCATTCGCGGTTTGGAAGCCG
>JABDBO010000073.1:4089-4222 GCA_013288575.1 Alphaproteobacteria bacterium | reverse complement strand
ACTGCATCATTGCTCAGATTATTAAACCCGGCAGGATATAGATTAGTATCAACTGGGGCGATTTTATGGCCGGAATCTCGGATATCGACCGATGAATAAAAAAATGGCTGGCGGCCAGCAAGTTTGGACTCAA
>JABDBO010000073.1:0-4079 GCA_013288575.1 Alphaproteobacteria bacterium | reverse complement strand
TGCGACTTCTTCCTGGTTTAAATTTTCAAACAATTTTTTTCTCCAGCAGGTCCCATAATCTTGCCTCCAGATTGAGGCCGTAAACGTTATTTATAGAAGTTATTCCTGCAGGCGAGGTTATATTGATTTCCGTAACGAATCCATCAATAACATCAAGTCCGCAGATGAAAATTCCATTTTCAAGCAGCGCAGGTTTTAAGGCTTTAATGATTTCTTTCTCTCGGGCTGTAATTTCAGTTTTACATGGGGTGCTGCCCTGAATTGTATTGGCAAGAAACCCGCCCTCTTTTGGAACACGGTTAAATGCGCCTTCAATCTCGCCATTAAGAATATAAATTCGTTTATCGCCTTTTGATATGTTAGGTAAAAATTGTTGGACAATTGCCGGGGTTTTTAATTCGCTCAACCATTTTTGAAGTTCGGCGCGGCTAGTTTTTATCTCGGTATTTTTGAATTTTTTTATACCATTCCCGCCAAATTCATAAATTGGTTTGACGACAATTTCTTTGTGCTTATTGGCAAATTCAGCAATTTCATCAATATTATAAGTGATGAGAGTTGGCGGCATGAATTGGGCAAATTGTAACGGAAAGATTTTTTCTGGAAATTTGATGATGGCTTCTGGGTTATTGATGATGAGAACTTTATCTTTTATGCGATCAAGCAAATAAAGAGTTGTGAGGTAGCCCATATCAACTGGTGGGTTAGGGCGGAAGTGAATGAGATCAACATCTGTTGCTAAGTTTATAACTAGATATTCTGGCGGCTGATTTCCTGCCGAATAAATATAAGCTTTAGCAATTAATTCACCTTCGCTATAGCTAATGTCTTTAGCGCTGATTACGAAAACCTTATGGCCGCGCTTAACCGCCTCGTTTGATATTCTAGTGCTGTCTCTGGAATCATCAGTGCCGAGCGTTTCGGTGATTATGGCAACTTTTAATGGCATAATGCCAATTTATTCGTTCCGGATGCTTTTTACAAGCTGGCCTTCAAATATTTGATCACCAACTTGAAATTTATAGGAATTATTTTTTCCGCTAGCAGCTGCAAAATCAGCCGGTTTTTCTTGTAACGAGGCTATTGATTTGCTGGTTTTGGCTTGGGTAAAAATAAGTTCTGAATTGTCTGGATAGCCTTTAAATGCGCCACCTTCAACAACTAGGGCGAAGAATTTTTTGCCAAAATCTTTCTTTGGCGGTTTGAAACTTATTTCATATTGTTCGTCATCGGCAAATTCGCGCACCATATTGGAAAATTTAGTTTCAATAGCACCAATAACTTTGGCAATGGCAGTTTCAACTTTGGAAACGACTCTGTCTTCGGTAGAAAAATCAATCAGATCAGTAGGTTTGCAATTCAAAGCTTTAGAGAGACGGTCCATCCATTCGGCAGTCAGCCTGCGCTGTGATTTTTCCAAACGGTCAATTTGCTGCTGGGAAGTGCCCACGCGAGTAGCTAGCTCCTGCATTGAGAAACCATTTTTCTTGCGGAAAAGACCGATGTTATTTTTCATTCCGCTGCGAGTATAGCTCAATTAATTATCTGTAAAAGAGAAAATAATTCTCGTGTGAGTTGTTTTTAGGCAGTTCTGTCAATATTTGGCTTTTGCTGTTGCGCGCCTTTGCTAACAGTTACCATCGCCGGGCGAAGCAAGCGGTCATGAATGACATAGCCTGCCTGAATTACCTGAATGACTGCGCCTGGCTCAAATTTTGGATCTTCCACTTGGGCAATTGCCTGGTGGAAATTATGGTCAAACCTTTCGCCTGGTTTTGGTTCAATACGGCGAATTCCGCGGCGCTCAAACACACTTAAAAGCTCTTTGCGGGTAAGATCAACCCCTTCGAACAGATGTTTCACAGCCGCAGTTTCCAAATCTTTCGGAGCTATGTTATCAAGCGCGAGCTGGAGGTTTTCAAGCACGGGAATAAGATCTTTGGCAATGGTCGAAGTGCCATATTTATTGGCATCTTCAATTTCTTTCATGGCGCGTTTTCTGGTATTCTCCAGCTCTGCCATAGCGCGGATAAGCGCGTCTTTTGTTTCATTAAGTTTGGTCTGAAGGTCCTCGGTTTGTTCAACCTGGGGTTGTGCTACTTCCGGGTTAACTTCTTGGTTTTCAGGTGATTTTTTTTCTGATTTTGTCATAGGATGATTAATTTAAGGGCTTATTGGCTAGATTTCAAGAGTAATAGGGTTTATTTCAGCCAATCTGGCAGAATTTCGCGTTCAAACATCTCGTCATAACTCATGCGGCGTGAGGTTATTTCGAATTTATCGCCTTTTACCATGACTTCCGGCACGATTTTACGGCTGTTATAAGTTGATGCCATGACTGATCCATAAGCGCCGGCGGTGCGGAACGCAATGAGGTCACCAGGTTTTAATTCCGGCATTGTGCGGAGTTCGGCGAAAGTGTCGCCGGTTTCGCAGACTGGTCCGACTATGTCGTATTTATGATTTCCGGCTGCTGATTTTTGATTGATGGGGATTATATCATGGTGAGCATTATAAAATGATGGGCGGATGAGGTCGTTCATTGCGGCATCGACAATTAAGAAGTTACGGGCATCGGTTGGTTTTACGTAAATGACTTCACTAACCAGAATTCCGGCATTGCCAACCAGCACGCGGCCGGGCTCAAAGCAAAAGCGGCCTTTAAAACTTTTAAAAACTTCGCGGACGATTTTAGCATAATCACGCGGATGTGGCGGTGGATTTTTTTCAGCATCATATGGTACGCCGATGCCGCCACCGAGATCCAACACATTTATTTCGATTCCGTTTTTGGCAAGCTCAGCATGGAACTCGCGCACGCGGATAAAGGCTTTTTCGAATGGTTTGAAATCAGTGATTTGCGAGCCAATGTGCACGGAAATTGCCTGGATTTTTATGCCTTTTAATTTGGAAGCTTTTTTATAAACTTCCAATGCATGGTTGATATCAATGCCGAATTTGCTGGTTTTTAAACCAGTGGTGATTTTAGCCGATGTGCCGGCATCGATATCCGGATTTACGCGAATCGCAATCGGCGCGGTTTTGTTTAATTTCTGCGCGGTTTTTGCGAGAAGTTCGAGTTCTGGTTCGGATTCTACGTTGAACTGGTAGATGCCGGTGTTTAGCGCAAATTCCATTTCACTGGCGGTTTTGCCAATGCCGGAGAATATAATTTTGTTGGGTGCAATTCCGCATTTCAGAGCGCGGCGAATTTCACCTTCGGAGACAACATCAGCGCCTGCGCCTGCATCGGCCAGGGTTTTGATAACGGCGAGATTGGAGTTGGATTTTACGGCAAAGCAAATGAGTGTATCGAGGCCTTGGAAACCTTCAGCGAAAACTTTGAAGTGGTGTTCAAGCGTTGCGCTTGAGTAGCAATAAAACGGCGTGCCGACTTGTTTAGCAATTTTTGCAACCGCAACATTTTCGGCAAAGAGTTCGTTGTTTTTATAAGTAAAATGGTCCATAACCCAGTTTTTACTATGTAAAACCAAGGTTATCAATTTTAATTTGCGCTCAGGCGCCGCGCACAGCTTTTTGGCCTCAAAATTTAAATTCTTGGCCTTGCCTTCCCGATAGTCAGGATCCGTAGTATCACCTTAAGTGGTTTAAGAACAGGGAGCCATCAGCCCGCGGAGCGGTATTTCAAAGTAGCGCCCGAGCGCTGCCTTTGAAACATTTGTAATTATTGCACAGTGGGGTATTTGACGAAAAAGTCATAGGTGAGGGTTTTGTCACCTTTATCAAAACCATCAGGTGCGGTCGGGAATGGTTCGCTCATCAGGCGTTTGCCAATGTTCATGGCGGCATCATCCAGAATTGGCTGGCCGGTGCTTTGCTTGAGCGCATAATTTAGCACATAGCCTTTACGGTTAAATTTGAGACGAAGTATTGCCGTGCCTTTTAAACCGGCGGCTTCTGCCGGAACATCGCTCATTTCCTGAACTGTATATTGTAATAATTCCAGATAATCTTCCGGCGCGATTTTCCCAACATCAATACGGTTGCCATTTTTGCTGCCCACCGGTTTGCTTGGTTTTACTTTGAGTTGCTGTTTTGGTGGTGGCGTAGGTTTTGCC
>JABDBO010000072.1 GCA_013288575.1 Alphaproteobacteria bacterium | reverse complement strand
TTCGTCGATATTTACGCCACGACTGGCAGTATCTTGCTGGGTGAAGCCTTGTTGGATCAACTGAGCTTGTGATAAAGTTGCGGCGGAATTAGCAGTTGCTTCAGATGCATAACCTAGAATTTGACCAGCATAAGCTGTAAATGTCAGATTGACAGATGGCATTGAACCGGCAGCAGCGAAATTATTAATGTTCGAAGCAAGGGAAGATAGACCGCTAAGCCCGCCAGTGGAACCTGAACCAACTTCATATGTATATAGTTTAGGGCCGCCATTGATAGTTTGGACAGATTGAGTTAATTGTCCGCTTTGTAAATTTTGTGGATTGGCAATAATGTCAGATCTTACCGCCATATTCAAAGCCGAACCGCTAACTTGTCCATTATCCACGAAGAAGTTATTAAGCCCAAAATATTGCGAGAAGCCATAATTTGTTGTGTTTGGAATGCTAGAGCTTAAATCACCTTTGGCATCGCTATTCAATTCGCTGATTGCAACAGTCGTTGTGCCATTCGCGCCAGAAATTTGTAAATATCCCGGTCCTGTATAATTGCCATTTATATCTTTAGCAATTTCCACACCATTAGCATCAACCAGTTTTGCAGTTAAAATCGGCTGATTGCTGCTTGGATCTTCTTTAGTTACATTCGCGCCGGCTGAAGTAATCGCATAATCATTATTTCTAATATTTGATGCTGCGGCAACCGTATAACTCATTGTTCCATTGGTAATGGTGCCGTCTGCGGCAGTAGTCTGTACCTGTAAAGTTATTGTATATGGACCAGGCCCGGCAGAGCTCATATCTGCGCTCAAGTCAATTGAACCTGTTGTATTAGTATCAGTCCCTGCTTTGGCCGTGTAAATTGCAGTTGGAATGCTGGTTGTAATTGAAGCGCCGCCATTAATTGCTGCACTAGTCACCTGAACTTTAGTATCACCCGAAGTCATATTGCTAAGGTCGAGAGCAAAGTTGAATGTGCCAGAACCTGGGGTAATTGAATCACTATTAGAAACCAATTGCACATTGGTCAAACCATTCATTTCTGCGCGTGATTGCGGCACGCCGTAATATTGGTTTATTGAATCGATAATTGATTGATATGATGGTTTGCCTGCGCCAAGACCGCTGTTAAGCGTGCCTAAGTTTAAAACAAGCGGAGGGACGCCTAAGTTATTTGCTACATCACTTGCATAGGTTGAAGCTACTGGAGTGCCATCGGTATTCAGCGCAGAAATCATTACGCTGCCGCTCCAGTTTTGCGCATTATTAGGATTAACTAAAGTAGTTCCGGTCATGCTTTGTTGCGGCGGAACACTAGTTGAATTATTGGTTACGGAGTTCACTTGTGTAGCAATGCTTGAAGCAAGATTATCAAGCTGCGAAACGATATTTGGCATCAATTGGTCGCGTACTTGTATAAGACCCGCGATATTACCGCCTGTTAAATTTGTTGTAACTTGTGACGAAGTTCCGCCATCTGCCAAGTTGATCGATGAATATATTTTTTCGCCGGCCGGGCTTATGGTGTAAACTTTAATAGGATTCAAGTTGGTATTATTTTCCAGCGCCTGTACCGATGAAACTGGCGAATATTCCAGTTGAACGGCGTTAGAACCTGTTAGTGAAATACCATTCGTAGTCGAAACCTGAACCGTGCCATCTGCTTGAGTGTTATATTTAATATCCATTTGGTTTGAAAGATCGTTCAGTGCAGTTTGCATGCTATCCATCAAACTATTTATCGATTGGCCAGTGCTTTTGCTATTAAGGATGGCAGCGTTCAAGCTGTAAATTTGCTGAAGGTCAGAGTTCGCGTCAGTAACTGATTGCGAAATTTGTTGGTCGGCAGAAAAGCGAGTTTGCTCAACATTTCCTGCCAAACTTGAAAGTTGCTGTGCCAATGTTTGACCGGCATTAACGGCAGCTAATCTTAAAGATGAGGTTGTTGGCGATGTCTGCAAAGTGTTCATCGCGTTGAAGAAGTTATTTACATAAGTATCAATTGAATTATCAGAGCCAGGCTGGCCAAAATATATCTGTGTTTGGTTATAATATTGGTTGATTGTATTGGCTTGTGCGACACCAGAGTTTGAAGTGACAATACTGTGTGAGACAAAATCATTCACTGCGCGAGTAACGCTAGAAATTGCCACGCCACTACCGAATTGGCTACCGATGCTAAGTGCGGTTTGGTTTACGATCTGGCGGGAATAATTTGGGTTGTTCGCGTTGGCGATGTTTTGCGATAGAACAGCAAGCGCTTGCTGGGTTACTCCCAATCCGCTTAAAGCATTATCTAGTGCAAGTGTTAATGACATCGTTAAACCTTAAATTCCTCTACTTATCTAAACTTGGGCGTTATATTTAATAGCAGGAGTGTTCTGAGCAAGTTCCGTGCCATTGGCAACTTTGGTGCCTTTGTTGTTGTAAGAACGGTTTTTTGTGACATGGTCTTTGACGATATCGACCATTTTTTCGATAATCATCGAGTTTACTTTTTGTGCTTTGAACAACTGTTGTTGATAATCATGAATTGCTGCATCAAATTCAGTTGCTACTTGGCGCAGGATGGTTTTGTCATCTGCGCTTAAATTAGTGCGGATTGACGGATCACTTTTCAAAAAGCGCTGCTGGCGTTCCAGGATAGTTGCAACCATATGCTTTTCATCTTGAAGCTTGCCAATTTCGCTAATTTTCATTTGGCGTAAGAAATTGGTTTCCTTAACGATAAGCGCCGTCAATTTGCGGCTTAGAACAATTAGAATATCGAGGCTGAATTCTTCTGCATCCATAATCATATTATTTTTTCTCCTGGAGTTTTAAAAGTTCTTTTTCAATGTTTTTAGCAATACCTATGCCACCTGCTTTGGCGATTTGTTTGCTATATTGGTCAACAAGCATTGACTGATAAATTTTTTCGGATTTGCCGCCGCCAAATTCTTGGTTGCTAACACTTTCGCCATCAAACATTGGTTTAAGCATTTCTGAAATAAACATGGCTTCAAATTCTCCGGCTGCCTTATGCACTTTTGCCTTGTTATCATTAGCGCTGTTTGCGGTTGCTCCAATATTTGCCCTCGGATCAATCACTTGTTTTGGCGCTATATAGGTTTGGTAACTTTGCATTTCTTCTTCCCCCGTTGTTATTGGTTAATAAATAAGCAACTACTGTGCCAAGCCCGCGTAAAGCGCTGATTCAGCTGCGCTTTGGCGTGGTTTAAGGACAGGGTTTCAAAGTAGCGCCCGCACGCTGCCTTTGAAACATTCAAATAGTCCAAAAGGAAAAGGGCCGGTGGGGGGACCGGCCCTTTAGTGGGGGGTGGCTGTTATTGATTTCTATCTTACTTCTATCTCTGCCTGCAAAGCGCCGGCTGCCTTGATATTTTGTAAGATTGAAATCAAATCTCGTGGTCCTACGCCCAGGGCATTTAAGCCGTTGACGAGGTCTTTTAAGTTCGCGCCGCGTTTTAGAACAACCATTCTGTTACCAGATTGCTCATCAACCGAAATGTTGCTGCGTTGCACGGTTTCTGTGGTAGCTCCTGCCGGGGCAAAAGCGCCAGGCTGTGAAACTTCAGGGGCTTCATCAATGCGGACTGTAAGGTTACCTTGCGCTACCGCAACAGTATCAATCCTCACGTTTTCGCCCATTACGATAGTGCCTGAGGTTTCATCAATGACGATTTTGGCTGCTTGGTCAGGTTCAACTTGTAATTGCTCAATATCGCCAAGTAAAAGCGCTACTTGTGCCTTATATTTTTCTGGAACGCTCACGCGCACAGTGCCTGAATCTGTTGCTTTGGCAAATTTACCTTTGAGCTTTTCATTGATAACCTGCTCAATCTCTAAAGCAGTTGTAATATCTGGGTTTTTAAGAGAAAGCGCTAGGCTCGCCAATTGGTTAAGTTCAAAACCAACTTCTTTTTCAACTATACCGCCTGAAGCAATTGTGCCGGTTGTCGGAACGGCTTTGGTAACGTTACTACCACTAGCTCCAGTTGCCGAAAAACCGCCGATCGAAATTGGGCCTTGGCCAACTGCGTAAACTTCGCCATCTGCACCCATGAGTGGGGTGGCAAGTAATACGCCGCCTTGTAATGAGGTTGCGTCACCCATTGCGGCAACGCGAACATCCATTCTTCCGCCCTGTCTGGCAAATGGTGGTAATGTTGCTGTAACCGTTACGGCTGCTACGTTTTTACTCTTAAGTTGGGTACCTTTAATGTTCACACCAACCCGCTCTAAAAATGCTTCCATGCTGGTTTGGGTGAATGCGTTGTTGTTCATTTTATCGCCCGTGCCGTTTAAACCGGTCACAAGTCC
>JABDBO010000071.1 GCA_013288575.1 Alphaproteobacteria bacterium | reverse complement strand
ATAATCCTCTCAGCTTCTTTGGCCGCCAGTTTCAAAAACCCATCACGAATTCTTTGGTGGAATTCGGTTCCCATTTTTTCATAGCGGTTCTCATCACCACGTTTTTTGGCGCGTTCTAATGCGGTTTCAACATCAATATCTAGCAAAAAGGTTTTAATAGGAACTAATGGCCCAAGCGTAATACGGCGAATTTCTTCAATTCTTAAAACATCCTGCCCCTGTCCTGCACCTTGGTAAACTGTGGTTGAATCAAAAAATCTGTCAGAAAGCACCCATTTGCCGGCATCAAGCGCTGGCTTGATAATTTTTTTAATATGCTCATTACGTGCTGCGAAATTAAGCAACACTTCAGTAAAACCATCCCATTTATCCACTGCACCATTTACCAGAAGACTTCTGATTTCTTCGGCATTTGGCGTACCACCCGGTTCGCGCGTTATAACAACCTCATCACCTTTGGCCCGCAAATATTCCGCCAATAATTTTATCTGGGTAGATTTGCCCGCCCCCTCGCCGCCTTCAAATGTTATGAATTTATTCATCGGCATATTGCTTTGGTGAATATTGCATGAACTCTAATGTTTCGCGTTCCAACATTTTCACACGAACATGCGCCGTGCCATTTTGCAGCATACCTAGCGCTTTCGCGGCTGCTTTTGAAACGTCTATAATCCGCTTGCTGTGGAATGGCCCGCGGTCATTCACGCGCACATTAACTTTTAAACCATTATCCAAATTGGTAACTTCAACAATTGACGGCATAGGTAAAGTTGGCATTGCTGCGGTATAATCTGCCGCGCGGAAAGTTTCGCCATTTGCCGTTCTTTTGCCCTCTAAACCCGTTCCATACCACGAAGCAATTCCTTCCTTATCATATGACGGCTCTTGCGCTGGGAAGTACCAATCATCATTAATTTCGTAAGGCTTGCCAATTTTGTAATTGCCGCCAGAAGCTTCCTGATATTTTGCAATATATTCTATGTCTTGCTGGGAATAATCAATTTTCGGTGCCGCTGGCGGGCCGCTTGAACAAGCCACAATTGCAAATAATGGAACAAATTTCAGCAGCTTCATTTTATATCTCCCGCCAGTTCAAAAACCGAAGCGACAAAATAATTCGAATGGTTCCAGTGCATGAGAGCTTTTTCCTTGCTATCATCACTCTTGTTCCAACCGACTGTGGAAAGATAATTGGCAATTGAAGCAAAAACATCGGCTTTATTATTCCATATATCTATGCGGCCATCACCGTCATAATCAACCGCATATGCGAGATAACTTGATGGCATAAATTGGCACTGGCCCATTGCGCCCGCCCATGAACCTTTAAGATCAGCCATAGTTGCATGGCCCTCATCAATAATCAGCAAAGCGCTTATCAGTTCAGATTCGAAGAAGTCACGACGGCGGCCTTCATATGCGAGTGTTGCCAAGGCGCTTACGATTGAGAATTTTCCAGTATTAGCGCCATAACCACTTTCCAAACCCCATAATGCTACGATATATTCCGGCTCAACTCCCGTTTTTTTGCTAATATCATCCAAAAGAGCTTTATTCTCCTGCATTAATTCACGGCCTTTTTCTATGCGCTGCTCACTTATGACATTGGCCAAATATTCTTCTTTAGTAAGCTTTTTCTCGGGTTGTTTCTGATCAAGATCTACAACTTTGCCATTTGGCTTTAAATTGCTAAGTGCTGCGTTGATTGTTCTTTTAGAAATCCCACTCTGCAATGCCTTAGTTTTAAAAGCAGAAAGCCATGTATCAAAACCTTGGGCATTAATTGTGCTTTGGCTGCTTTCAGCCTGAGTTGGTATAAGCGGCGGCGCATTATCTTGCCTTATTGGCTCTGCCATAGGGTGAGAGGCGCATCCGGCAAGCAAAAGAGCGATGGCTATTTTTTTGAAATTCATTAAAATAAAATTTCTATATGAACCTGGTTAACGAAATTAATTTTGATATTCCGATAAAAACAATCATCCTGCAAGCAGGAATTGCCGGAAGAGCTGCCGATATATGTTCAGGCTTAGGTAAAACATTACTTATATGTGATGAAAATACAAAAGATTTTGTAAGCGAGGGTAATGAGCGCATAATTTTGCCGGGCAACCAGAAACCAGAATTAGAGCTAGCGCGCGAACTTTCAAAACATCAGCCGGATTATTTTATCGCAGTTGGTAGTGGCAGCTTAAATGATGTGGTGAAATACGCTTCATTCCTTGCCGGCAAACCTTATATAGTTTTTGGCACTGCGCCTTCGATGAACGGTTATGTTTCCGCCAATGTTTCTTTATTGGAAAATGGTTATAAGAAAAGCTTCTTCGCCAAATCACCAGAAGCCGCTTATTTTGATTTGGAAATTTTAGAAAATGCACCAAAGCGCCTCCGCAACAGCGGTATTGGCGATGCCATATGCCGTAGCGTTGCTCAAAGTGACGCCATACTTTCTACTCAAGTAACTGGCAGCCCCTTATATGAAGATTTATTTGCATTGCTGAAAAAATATGAGGCAGATATTTTTGATGATATTGAAGCTTTAACAAAAACGCTGGTCTTTGGCGGAATTGCTATGTTGCTTGCAAAAAGTTCAGCTCCGGCCAGCCAAGGAGAACATATGCTGGCGCATTATATGGAACTTATGCAGCCAAATGCGCCGCAAAGTTATCATGGTGAGCAAATTGCTGTAACAACTGTAACCATGGCAAAGCTACAGGAGAGGCTGCTAAGTTCACATGACTATGTTGAAATAAACTCAATTCCTGAAGATGAAATAAACAAACATTTTGGTGATGATTTCGGCAAATATTGCTCAGAACAAACGCATAAAAAATATGATCCAATATTAGGCAAGAAAATTAAGATTAATCGCCAGGCGATTGAAAAAAATTTGATAAAATTGGAAACCATTAGGAAAAAACTCGAAAATATTGGCGCACCTGTTGAAGCGAAAAACATTGGCTGGGATAAAAATATTTATGAGAATGCAATTAAATTTACCCGCTATACGCGCGATCGTTTTACATTTCTAGATTTAGTTTAGAGCGCAGAAATTAAAGACGCGTATATATATTTATTGTCAAATCATCAGTAAGCTTATTTTTGCGATGGCGGTTAAAATCATGCATAATTCTGGCTAAAAGCGCGCCACCATCTTTTGCATCAGTGTTGCTCTTTACCGCTTCAACAAGCCTTTGCTCGCCATACATTTGGCCGTCTATACCGATATTTTCTATTAAAGCGTCACTATACAAAATTATTTTATCACCACGTTTAAAAGGCACTTCTTCGATGGTAAAATGCGCCTTCTTTTTAACTCCTAATTGATATCCTTCGCCAGATAACAATTTAAGTTCACCATCTTTTGATAAAATAGCCGGCGAAGTTGTTGCCGCTGCAGAATATGAAATTTTATCGTTTTCTATATCGATTATGCCATAAAACATTGTCGCAAATTGGCCCGGTGAAAATAACTCACAAAGTTTTTTATTGAGCCTAGTTAAATATCGCGCCGCATCTAAATCATGTTCCACCTCATCAATATCATTCATAATTGCGTGAATGCGAAATGTGTTTAACGCTGCAGAAATTCCATGGCCCGTGCAATCAATTATATAAAAACCCATCAAACTATCCGAGATTGGTTTTGTGCCCCAAAAATCTCCGCCCATTATATCGCAGGTTTCAAAATAGGCTGAAATTTTAAGCCCATATTTTTTCTCTAGATGATCAATATTTATATTTTTCGGCAAAATCATATCCTGCATTTGCCTGGCTTGATTGAGCTCAGCCAACATGCCATGGCGATATTGCTCCATATCCCGCATAAGAAAACGGTTTTCCAAATGCAATTTGATACGCGCAATAAATTCACGCGGATTAATTGGCTTATTCACTAAATCTGTTGCGCCAACTTCAAAAGCTGCCAAACGCTCTTCCGCATTGGTAAGCGCGGTTTGTACGAGTATCGGCAAATCATTAAATTTTGGGTTAAGCCTTACCTGCGCACATAAATCCAGCCCATCAATAACTTTGAGCATAATTCCCAAAATCACTAAGTCCGGTTCTTCAGATTCAAGTTTTCTTAACGCCGTATAGCCATCAGTAGCAAATATCAGATTATTAATTCCGTTGGCGGATAAAATGCTGCTTAGCATGACGCGAATGAATTCATCATCTTCCGCAATAAGAATTTTTGCAGTTTTAAACCGCCTGGCAAGTTCATCCCCGCTTAAGCGCATATTATTCTTCTATGTTAAACATCTCATAAAATTTTGATACGGTGAAAAGCTTCTTAATATAGCCTTGAGGAGATTTTAAAACTATCGAGCAGCTATTACGCTCAGCCTCATCACGCGCAAGCAGCAGCATACCAAGCGCTGCTGAATCCATATATTCAGTTTGCCCAATATCAAACACAACGCACCTTATTCCTTCTTTGGCGATATTATCGAGGACTGGTCTAAAAATATTGTTATCATTGAAAGTGAAGCGCCCGGCCATTTGAACTTCCAGCACCCCATTATTTAATTTAGCTTTACACTGCATTTTCGCCTCCGGAATTGTTTGTCTGGTTAGTATCAACTAACTGCCCCAATTTAGTTCTTAATGTGGAATTCCGGTTTATTTCGGCCTTGATATTCTTTATCGGCTCATCCAGCAAATGAGCATT
>JABDBO010000070.1:538-4763 GCA_013288575.1 Alphaproteobacteria bacterium | reverse complement strand
CTATAACATTATTTTTCCATATAGGTTTGGTTTGTCTGGGCAAATGAGCGAATTATAATCTGGCACTCATGATTTTCTTACATTGGCCATATATATTGAATTGACATCGCAAGGTGCAATATGATATTATCTGCTTAAGCAGATACTGTGTAGGCAGGTATGGTTGATAATTATTATAAATCAGAAGGTTATGAGTCTCGCAAAAGCGTCGGATTTCTAATTCGCCGCGCCAGCCACATGCTGACCTCTGAAATCGAAGCCATTTTCGCCGAGCGCGACGTCACATTCGTCCAATGGGTAATTCTCATGAATCTGCGTGATGGTTTGGCTGATACTTCCAGCGGCTTATGCAACAATATTCGTTATGACAGCGGCGCACTAACTCGCGTCATCGACCAATTGGAAGAACGCAAATTAATTTCCCGCAACCGTAGCGATGCCGACCGTCGCGTGGTTTCATTAGCGCTCACAAGCGAAGGCAAAAAAACTGTTGAATCACTGCTGCCGCTGGTCGTTGAAAAATATAATTTATGGTTTGAAGATTTCACTAAGGATGAAGCGGATACGCTGATCAAACTTTTGATGAAATTCATCAACAGCATAACCATTCACTCAAAACCAAAGGGGGCATAAGATGTGGATTGTAAAAATTGCCCTCACGCGCCCATACACATTTATAGTTCTCGCGCTTTTGCTTTTGATTTTAGGGCCGCTCACCATTTTGCGCACACCGACTGATATTTTCCCAAACATCAACATTCCGGTTGTGAGCGTAGTGTGGAGCTATACAGGTTTACCGCCTGATGAAATGAATAACCGCATCACTGCACTATTTGGCCGTGCGCTTTCAACCACGGTGAATGATATCGAGCATATGGAGTCGCAATCACTAAACGGGGTGAGCGTAACAAAAATCTTCTTCCAGCCCGGGGCCAATATTGACGTGGCGCTAAGCCAGGTAACAGGAATTTCGCAAACCTTGTTGCGTGGTTTCCCACCAGGCACGCAGCCGCCACTTATCTTAATGTATAACGCATCAACCGTGCCGGTAATCCAGTTTGCGCTGTCATCAAACCAATTATCCGAGCAGGAACTTAATGATGATGCTAACAACTTCATCCGCACGCAACTAGCTAACGTGCAGGGTGCCGCACTGCCTTATGCATATGGTGGTAAATCGCGCCAGGTGCAGGTTGACCTTGATCAAAAAGAAATGCAAGCACACGGGGTTTCGCCGCAAGATGTAAGCAATGCAATCGGCACACAAAACTTAATTCTACCAGCAGGTACTGAAAAAATCGGCCAGTTTGAATATAACGTAAAACTCAACGCCAGCCCGGATGTTGCCGATGCATTGAATGATCTTCCGGTCAAAATTGTTAATGGTTCACCGCTTTATATTCGTGACGTGGCGCACGTGCGCGATGGTTTTGCGCCGCAGACAAATATCGTCCGCGTTGATGGTACGCGCGCCGTGCTAATGTCGATCCAAAAAACTGGTAACGCTTCAACTTTGGATATTATTTCCAAAGTAAAATCGCTCATTCCAAAAATTCAGGAAAGTTTGCCATCCAGCCTTAATCTGCAAGCTATCGGCGACCAATCCGTATTCGTTAAAGCTGCAGTATCCGGCGTTATCCGCGAAGGTATCATCGCTGCCGCACTCACAGCTTTGATGATTTTACTTTTCCTTGGCAGCTGGCGGAGCACGTTGATTATTACAATTTCCATCCCACTTTCGGTGCTTGCCTCAATCATCGTTCTCTCAGCGCTTGGGCAAACCATCAACATCATGACGCTTGGCGGCTTGGCACTAGCCGTTGGTATCCTCGTCGATGATGCAACCGTTGCAGTTGAAAATATCAACTGGCACTTAGAGCAGGGCAAGGAAGTTGAACCGGCCATTTTAGACGGCGCACACCAAATTGCCATTCCGGCATTGGTATCCACTCTTTGTATTTGTATCGTTTTCGTGCCGATGTTCTTCCTTTCCGGAGTTGCGAAATATCTCTTCGTGCCATTGGCAGAATCAGTAGTGTTTGCGATGTTGGCTTCATATATATTGTCACGTACCCTTGTTCCAACTCTTGCAAAATATTGGTTGAAAGCTCACCAAGGTATACACGACCAGGAAAATGTTAAAAATCCAAACGCATTACTTCGCGTGCAAATAGCATTTGAACATAAATTCGAGAAACTCCGCGACCGTTACCATGAAATATTAAAATCGGCCTTAGAGAACCGCAAATTCTTCATCACCATTTTCCTCGGCTTCATTTTACTGTCGCTGGCAGTATTAACTCCATGGCTTGGTTCCGACTTTTTCCCAAGCGTTGATGCCGGCCAAATTAAACTTCACATCCGCGCTAAAACTGGCACCCGTGTTGAAGAAACTGCTAATCTGTCAGACCAGGTAGATTCAGTGATACGTAAAGTAATTCCCGCCAATGAACTCGGCAGCATCGTGCATAATATCGGTATGCCAGTGAGCGGTATCAACCTCTCATATACTAACTCTGCGCCAATCGGCACTGCTGATGCGGATATTCTTATTTCCTTGAAAGATGGCCACCACGCAACGGCAGATTATGTGCGTAAACTACGTATCGAATTGCCAAAACAATTACCGGGAATAAGTTATGCGTTCCTACCTGCCGATATCGTCGGCCAAATCTTGAACTTTGGCTTGCCTTCGCCAATCGATGTGCAGGTAGTAGGCAATAAATTACAGGATAACCGTAAATATGCAGCCGAGTTATTTGAGAAAATCCGCCATATTCCAGGCATTGCCGATCCGCGCATCCAGCAGGCATTTGATGATCCTGAAATTGACGTCAATGTTAACCGCAGCCGCGCGCAAGAACTTGGCTTAACCCAGCGCGATATCGCCACTGATATGTTGATCTCACTCTCCGGCAGCTTCCAAACCGCGCCAACTTTTTGGCTTTCGCCTAAAAACGGTGTGCAATATAATATCGTTACTCAAACCCCGCAATATGACTTGAACTCGCTTGATGCGCTTCGCAACATTCCGATTAGTTCTGGCAATAGCAACAAACCGCAGATTCTTGGCGGCCTCTCAAGCATCAGCCGGAGTTCGGGCCAGGGTGTGGTTTCCACTTATAACGTGCAGCCAGTAATTGATATCTATGCGTCTGTTCAAGATCGTGACTTGGGCGCCGTAGCATCAGATATCAACCGCATCATCAAAGAAACCACGCAAGATCTGCCGAAAGGCTCAACCGTAATCGCCCGTGGCCAAATGCAAACGCAGAGAGAATCATTCGTCGGCCTTTATAGCGGTTTGGCATTTGCCATCGTGCTGGTTTACCTCCTCATCGTCGTCAATTTCCAAAGCTGGACTGACCCTTTCATTATTATCACCGCATTGCCCGGCGCAATCGCAGGCATCGTTTGGATGCTGTTCATTACCCACACCACACTTTCGGTGCCTGCGCTGACCGGGGCAATCATGTGCATGGGGGTAGCAACTGCGAATTCTATTTTAATCATCAGCTTCGCCCGCCAACGCATGAACGAAGGCCTAAATGCGTTCGACGCCGCAATGGAAGCCGGCTTCACGCGCCTTCGCCCAGTATTAATGACAGCACTCGCCATGATAATCGGCATGGTGCCAATGGCGCTCGGTTTTGGTGAAGGCGGCGAGCAAAATGCGCCACTAGGCCGCGCTGTTATCGGCGGTTTAAGCTTTGCAACAATTGCCACATTATTCTTCGTGCCATCAGTTTTCTGCCTAATTCACGGCCGTGATAAACCGCACGCAGTAAAAGAAGTTAAGGAGAACTAAAATGATCGAAGTTCAAGAAAAACCTAAAAAACGCCTCGGTGGAAAAGTAATAACTTTCCTGATTGTGGTTGCTGTCATCGCTGTTGCCGGCATAGTTTTTCGCATTCATGCCTCAGCTTCGTTGAGTAAAGATACGGAAGATAATGCAATCCCAACTGTTAGCGTAATAAAGCCAACCAAAAGTGCCGCCAGTGAAGAAATCGTTCTGCCGGGCACAGTCCAAGCCTGGCATGAAGCGCCAATTTATGCGCGCACTAGCGGCTATTTGAAAAGCTGGAAAACCGATATCGGCACCAAAGTAAAATCTGGCGATGTTTTAGCGTTGATTGATACTCCGGAAATTGATGCCCAGCTCCACCAGGCTGAAGCTGATTTGGCAACTGCCAATGCCAACAATACATTGGCCCAAAGCACTGC
>JABDBO010000070.1:167-528 GCA_013288575.1 Alphaproteobacteria bacterium | reverse complement strand
AACCGATGAAAAAATCAGCGATGCAGCTGCCAAAGCCGCATTAGTTTCATCAGCCAAAGCCAATTTAGATAGATTGCGTGACCTTGAAGCCTTCAAACGCATAACCGCACCATTTGATGGCACCATAACTGCGCGTAACACCGACACCGGTGCATTGATAAACGCAGGCAGCGGCAACAGCAACGGCCCGGAATTGTTCCACATTGCCGATGTCAGCAAACTTCGCATCTATACGCAAGTGCCAGAAAATTATACAACTGCCATTACGCCGGATTTAACAGCGGAACCGGCATTTGCCGAACATCCTGGCAAAACTTACCCAGCCAAACTCATCAAAAGCGCTGACGCCTTAGACCCAGCT
>JABDBO010000070.1:0-157 GCA_013288575.1 Alphaproteobacteria bacterium | reverse complement strand
ATGACAAAGGTGAATTACTGCCCGGCGGCTATACGGAAGTTCATATGAAATTGGCAGCTCATGCCGAAACGCTTCGCTTGCGGGTGAATACTTTAATGTTCCGCGGCAAAGATATGCAAGTTGCAGTTGTTGATAACAGCGGCCATGCGATTTTAAA
>JABDBO010000069.1 GCA_013288575.1 Alphaproteobacteria bacterium | reverse complement strand
TTTTTGTATTATCGATGATTTTACTACTGCTTACCAAAGAGCATTATGGCTTAGCAGTGGCGGGTTTTGGCGTTTTATGGTGGAAACATCATAAGGATGAAAATGGTTTGTGGCTCACCGGTTCTGGGCTTGTGGCGCTATATTTGGTGATATTCCAGATCATGCCATATTTTAGCGGTGGCACACACCCGATGTTTGCTGATTCGCATAATTCACTCTCTCGCTATGGCTGGATAACTGCCCAAAGATGGGATTTCCTTTCATTCATGATGCGCACGCCGTCATATAACCCGATTTTATATATAGTATCGCTCTTGATATTATTATTTTTCGTTCCCCTGCTTGCGCCGATTTTTTTGCTGCCATGTGCTGCAGATTTATTGGCAAATGGATTATCTGCAGTTTCAATGCCGCGCTCGATTTATTCGTACCATAGCATGACAATTATTCCTGTTTTGGTAATTGCAGCATGTGTGGGAATTAAAAAGCTGCCGGAACGTTTCCGCAAACAGGCGAGGGAATATTCATATGTAGTTGTTGGCGTGCAAATTGCGTTGGTCTTGATTATGGGGCCGGTAGGCGGTAATTTAAGCAATTTGTGGCATGTGGGCGGTTATACTTTTGCCCAAGAACCTGAAATAAAACAAATCCAAATGCTAATTCCTGAAAACGCTTCAGTTTCCGCGCAAAAAAATATTGGTGTTTGGTTTGCCAGCAGAGAGCGCATTTTCCCATTCCCCGACGTTTATCAAGGGGCGGATTATGTGGTAGTAAATACCAAATATCCTTATGACCATCAGGTTAGTATTTTCGGCAATCCTTATGATGCTAAACAATATATTACCCAGCTTGGCAAACTAAATGCTGATGGTGATTACTCAGTGATTTATAACCATGACAGCTGGCTTCTTTATAAAAAGAAAGGTCTTTATTAAGCCTATAGGGCATTGTTAACTATTTATTAACGATGATGTGTTATTCCTTGATTAATGGGGTCAGGGAAATGAGTGTAGAATCAGCGGGTAGTGGCGGTCATATAAATTTGCATCACATAAGGGAAAAGGTGGCCTCAGGCCATATTGATGCTAAAGTCCTGCAGGAAGCTTCCCAAAACTTTTTTAAAGCGGCTCTTAACAAATTCGATAATGTACAAGAGCATAACTCTGGTGCAACATTAACTCCGAAAGATAATAGCAGCCCTACAGTAGGTTCTTCTAAGGGCATACTTGCATAAATAATTCATTAGATTTGTATTCTAATCATTCATCAAAGGTTGAAATCTCTGCTTATTGGTTTAAGCTTGGCTTTAATTAACCATATACGGAGTTTTATATGCCTTTTACGTTACCCCCATTACCATATGATAAATCGGCTTTAGAGCCGCATATAAGCGCGAAAACGCTTGAAATTCACCACGGCAAGCACCACGCGGCTTATGTCAATAAATTGAACGAATTGATCGCTGGCACGCCGCTTGAGAAAAAATCACTGGAAGAGATCATTCAGGCAACTGCCAATGATGAATCAAAGAAAGTTATTTTCAACAATGCAGCCCAAGTTTGGAACCATACGTTTTTCTGGCATTGCCTGGCGCCGAAAAATGGTGGCGGCAAACCAAAAGGCGAATTGGCTAAGAAAATCGACGAAGCTTTCGGCAGCTATGATAAATTCCGCGAAGAATTTACAGCAGCGGCAACCACGCAATTTGGCTCAGGCTGGGCTTGGTTGGTAGCTGGCAAAGATGGCAAATTAAAAATCACCAAAACGCCAAATGCGGAAGACCCGATTACTAAAGGTGAGGTTCCGTTGACGACAATCGACGTTTGGGAACATGCTTATTACCTTGATTACCAAAACCGCCGCCCTGATTTCATCAAAGTATTTTTGGATAGCTTGCTGAATTGGGAGTTTGCTGAAGAAAACTTGGGCCGAAATTCGGTATTTAAGGCTGCGTAGGCGAGGAAAATGCTGGAGCCGTCAGCTCGGTGCATCCGCCGACGCGAAGTAAAAGCGTGCTTTTACGAAGCAATTAATAATAAAAAACCCCCGGGCGCAGAGCCCCGGGGCGTTTTTATTCATTCGAGACTAGACAAAAAAGGCTAATAAATAGTTAAGTCTAGTTAATTAAATTCTTTTCTTCGAGAATATCGCGCAGCTCTTTCAAGTTTTTAAGCGCAACTTTCATGTTAGATTTCTTGGCATCTTTCATTAATTCATCAATGATTTTACGGCCTTTTTTGCCAAGCCATTGATATGAATATTCATCCATATGCTCATCGCCATACATATATCTGGCGCCGCCTGCCATATGAAGCTGACCCCATAGAATATTCATTTTATTAATTGAATCATGATGCGCTGAAGAATTAAAATCTTCAATAATTACATGTGCTTGGTCTAAATAGTTATGATAAACGTCGGCTGCGATTTGTTGAGTTTCTTGATTATACATATTATATTCCCCCGTAACTTGTATTTTCATAATAGCTAAGAGGAGTTAATAATTTGCTAAAATTATTTAACAAATTTATTAAATAAATACGACAAAGTAAAGGGTGCTATTTTGTAGGGAAAATTGCGCTTAGTGAATCACTCAAAAATTGCATATAAATCATCATGCCAGTTGAAAGAGTCACCATGAATACAAAGAATGAAACCAGGATTTGGGCTGGCATAATAACAAAAAATACCTGAAATGCTGGCATTAACCGCGCCAAAATACCGGAAGTTAAGTTTACCAATATACCAATAACGATTAAAGGAGCGGCAATTTGCATGCCGACGGCAAAACTATGCGCAACTGCTTTAGTTGCCAGCTCAGAAAAATCACCATAGTTCAAGGGAGAGTTAACTGCGAAAAAGCTATAGCTGTCAACTATTCCAGCAATAATGAAGTGATGAAGGTTGAGCGAAAACATCAGAACAATGCCCAGCATTTCCATAAAAGTGCCGAATACCGCGCCCTGCGTTTGCTGAGTCGGGTCAAATAATGAAGCCTGGCCGAGTGATGATTGTGCGGCGATGATTGTGCCGGCGATATTTAAGCAGCTGGTCAAAAGTTTGATGATGCCG
Source organism: Alphaproteobacteria bacterium (assembly GCA_013288575.1). Taxonomy (GTDB): domain Bacteria; phylum Pseudomonadota; class Alphaproteobacteria; order Rickettsiales; family 21-14-0-20-44-7; genus JABDBO01. Next base: position 1,817 of record JABDBO010000069.1, on the reverse strand, counting down.
CCAATCAAAACGCCGATGACGATTTCATGGAAAATAATTACTAGCGTAGTAATTGGGGAAACTGGCAGGCCGGGTAAATGGGGAATTGCCGGAGTAAGCGCTAATGAGATGATAAGAGCCAACATAAGGCGGATGCGAGCCGCTACATAAGCGTCACCAAAGCCCGGAAGTAACATGAATACGCCGCCAACCCGGCAGAAGACGAGGAAATAAGCAAAAAACTGGGTGGTGAGATAATCAGTTAAATTCATTTTGGCACCGCGTTTGCAAATTGAATTATATCATCAGCAATTTGGCTATATGGTATATTTAGATGGTCATAATTTTGGTAATATTTCAATTTTTTCTCAGATTTTGCAGCATCAAACAGTAATTGCGCGCTGCTCGGCAACACCAACGTATCTTTATCACCATGAAGGAGGAGGATTGGGCATTTCACTGCCGGAATTTTATCGAGCGAATTAAATTCATAACGCGCAATTAAATGCACTGGCAGAAACGGATAAATATTTGCGGCAACATCAGGGATTGATGTGAATGCCGAAATTAATACCAACCCGCCGGGTTTGGTTTTGCTGGCCAGATCAGTCGCCACGCCGCTGCCGAGCGAACGGCCAACAAGGATTATATCTTTCTCAGGCGTAAACTGCTCGGCGAATTTTAGTGCTGCCATACTATCATCATAAAGCGCGGTTTCAGATGGCTTGCCGCCCGAATCGCTGTAGCCGTGATAATTTATTGCCAGAACGGAATAACCGGCATCGCCCAATTTTTTGAAGAAAGATGGATAATTGGCTAAGCTGTCACCATTGCCATAAAAATAAATTATGGTTTTGCGCTTTCGCGATGTTTGCTTGAACCAGCCGGTGATTGTTACTCCATCGCCGGTATTGAGGGTAATTTTTTTAAAATTGAGTAGGCCGTATTTTTGCGGTTCTCCGGCAATTATCGGCGAACCGGGAAAGAGCAGGTATGGCTCAAGAAAGAAGAGTACGATAATTCCTAAGACGTAAGCGAGAGCGATGGTGCGAAGAATTCGGATTAGAATCTTTTTGCCATTTATTTTCGCTTTTAAATTCATTTTGAACTCACCGGCGGATTTCCATTTTTATTGGGCCTTCTGCTGAACCGGTCACGAATTGCTGAACATATTCGTTGCCGCTTTTATCAACATCACTTGCCGTGCCATTCCAGATGATTTTGCCTTTGTAGATCATTGCAATTCTGTGGCCGATTTTTTTGGCGGAATGCATATCATGCGTAATGGTAATTGTCGTGGCGCCCAATTCACGTGAGCATTTGACGATTAGGTCATTGATGACATCTGCCATGATTGGGTCAAGCCCGGTGGTTGGTTCGTCGAAGAAAATAATTTCAGGGTTGGCGGCAATGGCGCGGGCAAGGGCTACGCGTTTTTGCATGCCGCCGGAAAGTTCTGATGGCGAAAGGTCGGCAACGTCTTTGCCAAGCCCCACTTGTTGTAGTTTTTGGATTGCGGTTTCACGGGCTTGTGCGCGGGGCATTTTTTCATTGTTGAGTAGGCGGAAAGCAACGTTTTCCCACACTGGTAATGAATCAAACAAAGCGCCACCCTGGAAAAGCATGCCGATTTTGCTCATGAATTTATCACGCTCAGCGCGGCCATATTTGGTGACATCTTCATTATCAACTTTAATGCTGCCGGAATCTGGAGTGATGATGCCAAGGATGGATTTTATTAAAACTGATTTGCCGGTGCCGGAGCCGCCGATAACGACGACTGATTCACCTTTATTCACTTCAAGGCCAATGCCATCAAGCACGACCTTTGGGCCGAA
>JABDBO010000068.1 GCA_013288575.1 Alphaproteobacteria bacterium | reverse complement strand
CTGGGAGCGGGATACGGAATAAGCCTATATCCCAGAAATAGCCATCGCTCTTAAAATGCAAATCGCCATCTCTTTCATATGCAATTAAGTTCATGCCAAGCCCTGCGCCAACATATTCAAGTAGCTTGCCGTTTTTGCCTGGCTTCATATAGGAAATAAATTCAATTGGTTTCCTATTGGGCAATTTGTAAATGCGATGTTTGAAAACATGGTTGCAGCCATCTTTGCAAAAAACCTGGATATCAACCGGGAAGTTGTAAGCAGTTTGGGGAATCAATGCCCCACCAATCATTGGCTTGGCAATACTGGCTATAATCTTGCCCCAGAAAGAACAAGTTAACTCATCAAGAGTGCCGTTATATTTGATTGGCTTGCCGACTTCTGGATTTTTCTCAAATCGCCGCCTAATATCTGGGCATAATTTCTCCCAGCTTTCACCTAGCGCCCATTTTATCAATTCGCCTTCTGATTTTGGTTTTTCAATCATGTTATTTTACCTTGAACCGCCCTTTATACAAATAAGTCTGGCCAAACCAAGGATGAGTGATTGACATCTCCATACGGAAGTTATCGTCATCAATTGCTTCCTCTTCGGCATAAGCTTTGCCGAGTATTAGGCCTAGAGGAATAGGAATTAATATACCAAACAAGCGCAACCGATAGCCTTTATGGGCGAGAATTACCTTGCCGTTTTGATATGAAATATCGCAATACCAGCCTAAGCCTGATTTCATAATTTCAATAACTTTACTTCCGCCAAGTGGAACTAAATTAGAACGAAAGATAAAATTTTTATCGGGAAAATTGAAATGGCGTTCCAAAATATAATTATCTGAACCAGGTTCGCTTTTTGAATAAACCACTGTCGGTATATTTTCACCTTCATAAGGGGCGAGTGCACCGAAGATGCGAAATAATGGTGCAATTATGCGAGTGAGTTTTGAAAACTTTATATCCATAACTCCATCGAGCGGCACAACATCATCAGTATATGGTCGGTTGGCGTAATGTTTTTTTAGGGCAGGCGGCATTTCATTCCATGCCTCGCCGAAAATTGATTTGAAAATAGGTTGGCTGTTGTCTGGCATAATTTTCGGAACTCCTAATGTGATTAACAAGCAGCGCCTGATAAATTTAAAAATCGGATAAAACACCGCCGCGAGAGTTTTGGATTTGAACAGGAAAATATTTATTTTGTTGAACCCGCCTACCGGGCTGCCAATCATCGCCAGAAAGTGCATTGCATCTTTGCCGTAGTAGGATTTGCCTTCGTATTTAACGACTATCCCCTTATCTAAATCATAGCCTTGTTGTTTGGCCTCTTGAACCAGCGGGTGTTCGATTCTTGCGCTGATAATTTCCAACTCGCCAGCCGATTGCCTGACTTTCATCACTTTTGCAGCATGGTTGCAAATCGGGCATTCGCCGTCATAAATCAAATAAACCGGATTTGTCATTGCTCGTTGGTTTGGGGTTATATAAGCTAAATCAATGGAATATCTGATAGTAAAGTGGATTCACGTGGTTAGTTCAACCATATTATTCGGAACAGGCATCGGCAGCGCGTTTTACTTATTCGCCGCCAATCGCACGAAGAACATTGCCAATATTTATTTCGCCACCAGATTTGTGGTAGTTGCCGATTGGCTTTTCACCACTCCGTCAGTCATAATTCAGTTAGTTTCTGGCTTATACTTGGTACATATAGCCAGTTATAGTTTAACTGAAAGATGGATTGAATGGGGCTTAGTACTATATTTCTTCGCTGGCGTATGTTGGCTGCCGGTTGTGTGGATGCAAATCAAAATGCGCGATATGGCCAAATTGGCTTTAGAAAGTGGCGTCGAATTGCCGGTGCGATATTGGAAGTTTGACCGCTGGTGGATAATATTGGGTTCGCTGGCTTTTCCGGCAGTTCTGGTGATATTTTATTTGATGGTCGGAAAGCCGTAATAAAGTTTTTTTTGATAACTGGCCAAAAGTTCTATCTTGCACTAAATGCACCAACCTATTGAAAAATATGGTGCAGCAACCTAGCTGAGAGTTGGAATCAGGTACAAGAAGAATTTCGAAATATCTATATTGCCTTACGAGATTTGACTCATAAGTAATTTTTATTATCTCAGATCTATGCTTTAAATGATGAAGTTTGTGCCGCTAAATTGGCCAGCATCACTGGCGATTGTACCGTTACTGATGCATGCGGTTTTTTTATTTTAGCATTTTCTTCATCAAAGAATTTTTTCTCAGTCTCAGAAAATGGTTCCTGATTCATATCTCTGATCATTAATTTACCGAATACAGCTTGTGTTAAACGACTTTCGGAATTTATTATTTCGAGCTCGGCATTTTTACCATACTTTGCAATATAAGACCTCATAACTCTAATCTGGGCGATTGTTTGGTCGAGATTTTCTTTTGAATCAGACATAAGAAATATTAACAAATTAAAGCAAGTTAATCAAGAAAAACAATTATTTTAAGTTGCAATTAAGGCTTGTTAGCGCATGCTAACCCATTGAAAATATGGTGCACCCGACGGGATTCGAACCCATAACCTTCGCCTTCGGAGGGCGACGCGCTATCCAGTTGTGCCACGGGTGCTTATTAAGTAGCGTTCATTTTGCTCTCTGCTTTGTTAGTCTGCGAACTCAAAAAACTCACGTAGTATATCTACGCTCAAGTTTTTCTCGTCTTGACTGCCGCGCATAGAACAAAAGCAACGCCACTTAATGTATATATTAAAGAGAAATTAGGGGATAGGGCGGTGATTGGCAAGCAGGCAATAAAAAACCCGCCGGATTTCTCGCAGCGGGTTAGTTTATTATTCGAAACTAGACTGCAAGACCATTTGATGAATCAAGGCTTGCTACCAATTCTTGAGGAGAACGTGAAGTATTCATAGTCATAGGTTTGCCGCCATTACATTGAGCGCCTGGAGGGCAAACTCCCGGTCCGCCGCCTTCAGTACCCGTAGTTGGTGGGGTGCCTGGTTTAGTTGGCGTGCCAGGGTTAGTAGGAGTTTTTTCCGGCGGCGTATGTTTAATTTTATGCACCACGCTTGGTGGGATAATTGGCGTGATGGAGGTTGAATAGCCCATATCAGTATTAAGAACGCCAGCCGCAACTTCTGTGCTTACAGTGTTGGTTTTATGCGTATTGTTATCATAATAAGTTACTGTAGTAGTGATGGCATTGGTTGCTGTACCGTTCATTTCAGCTACTTTATCCATTTGCTTGTTCACAGTTGCCGATACGATAGTTGCATTTGTAATGCCTTGATCTGCGAGCAACTTGTTAGCCTGTTTCTCAACATCTGCCTGGTGTTGGGCAGATACGTCTTTGCTACCTGCGATGTAGGTATAAGTAGCTGGGCCATTAGGAGCAACGCTTGTATGCCTGTCGCTGATAAGTGAAGAAGAACCGGCATAAACTTCAAACGTGGCGTTTTTAGCGTCAGCTGTCCAGGCTTTGGCAAATTCAGTGTTGAAATCTGCGCCTTCGGCAAGACCTTTGGTTTTCATAACGCCTACGACAGCATCACCTGCGCCAAATATTGGATATTCTAGGCCGCCTTTTTTAAGGTCAGATTTATATTGTTCTATAGCTTTGATAGTATCTTTGCCGCATTTGCCATCGGCAGTGAGTGGAACTACGTTACCTTCTTTATCTTTAGTAGCGCCATAGCCTTTACCAGCAAGAATAACCTGGGCTTCTTTACAAGCTTCACGATTGTTCTTCAAAGTTTCAACATCCGCATAGGCTGAAGCATCTTGAGAAAGTTTTACGCCAGTGCGTTTTGCGCCATATGATTGGCTGTTAACAATAGGATTATCATTTGACTGGCTATTAACAACAGTATCATGGGCTGCTTCATGTAATGCAGCATAATTAGCTTTAAGTTCTTTAGAAGCTTTTGGATATTGGTTGAGCGGAGTTAAGTTGTTAACTGCAGCGTTGAAATATGAATAATCAGGTGCGCGGTGAGTAATGCCATTTTTGTCGGTAACTTCAGTAGAACAATTTGAACCTACCAAGAATCTGATGTCTTCCGCAGTTGTTCTGACAGTTTTGCCTTGTTTATCCGCATGGTAACCAGCACCGTTTATATCATGAGCCCAGTTGTCGGACAAATTGTTGAACCCGGCACATCAATTTTAGGTGAAGGCAGTGTCAATTTTAAAGTAGGCGATAATAGCACAATCAATGCTGGCGGTAATTATGTCAGCGGCACTTTAGAAAATAAAGCTGGCCAGAAAGCCAATTATAACGTTGCAGAAGCCTATGCTCAGTGGAAATTGCAAGTTAGCGATGGGTTTTCAGTAGGTGTTGGCCCAGCCGCGACTTTCGTTAATGGCCATGTCGGCGTCGGTGGTTTGCTCAGCGCCAATTATTTAAATAACGGTGATCAAGTTGCTACAAAAGTTGATGCATCAGGCACTTTAACCACTAATGAAATGAATGCCCAAATAGCGGCAGCGGCAGCTTGGCAACCAAATCCAAATGATGTCATTACAGCTAAAATAAAGGGCGCTGTAATTAACGCTCAACATTCAGTAAATGCTATCAGCGGCCATGCAGAATTGAAATGGCATGGCATCAGCGGCTGGCAAGCCTATGTTAAAGGCGGCATCGGCAACGCTAATATTGATCTTGATAATATCAATGTCAGAAGCAACCAGACATTCGTCGCAGGTGGCATTGGCAAAACTTTTGACCGCACTTTCGGCAATGACCACATAAAATCATATGTCGGATTGGAAGATGCTCAAATTAACGGCAGCCAGGGAATCCACACTAACCAACCTGCCATTATCGCAGCTTTGGATTATCACTTTAAGAATGATGCAACAATTGGTATTCATGGCAAAAATAAATTATGATACCCAAGTCAAA
>JABDBO010000067.1 GCA_013288575.1 Alphaproteobacteria bacterium | reverse complement strand
CTACTTACATGAGGTCGTCACCGACCAATAATGAAGACTATGGCTCGATAAAGGGTTAACGGACAAATGCTTGGTTCAGTTTCCATAGTTGTCATAGTAGAGAACGTAAAACAAAGAAAAATATATTATTAGAACATAATGGATATAGCAATGACATGTGTGACAAGTAGGCCAGAAGAACAGAAATTAAAGCCTGTAGATAACCTGCAAATACAGGAGGCGATCAGGGGGCGATGGGCTGCAGGCCAAAGTGGAAACCCGCGCGGCAAAAAATCTGGAACTAGAAATAAAGTAACTATTTTAGCGGAAAAATTAATTCAAAGCGATTTGGAGGATATTTTGGCTAAATTAGTATCTATGGCAAAAGGCGGAGATATTGAGGCTATAAAACTTATTATTACGCGTTTAGTGCCACCAGCACGAGAAAGAACTGTTAAATTTGAAGCGCCTAAAATAACTTCTGCTGCCGATTTAACGCAGACAATAAACAATATCGTAGAAGCACTAGCCAAAGGTCAAATTACTCCAACAGAGGCTAGTAACATAACCAGTGTAATAGAGCGGCTAAAAAACTTGAGGGAAAATGAAGAATTTAGAGAAAGATTAGATGAGGTAGAAGGATATGTTAAAGAGAAATTTGCGAAATAGATTGGCATGGCTTGAACAATTGGTTCAAACCATGCGCCTGGACTCTTGTACAAAGATTATTATACCCCACTGGCAGAAAAAAACTAAATAATGGCTTTAGTTTGCGGATTGCTGCTACAGTTCTTCATTTAGCACCATTACTTACAGTTTGATTGCCTCCTTGCATATTCAAATAGGCCTGTGCATCTACAGCCTTAGATGAATTTTTGTCGCCTTTGTGGAACATCTTGATAATCATCTTTGATTCTGGATGTCTAAAGATGGCAAAGCCGCTGCTTTGCGAGCTTGAAGCACCAAAATTATTAGCGTTACCATATGCACTTCCTGATCCAAAAGAACCTCCTGCCGCAGTTTGCTCGTTCCAATCTCCATTATCTACAACCATGAATTTATCGTAGCCCATTTGTAGAGTAAACTTGGCCGCATTCTCCATTGCTATGCGAACTGCACCAGCTCTTCCATAAACAGGGGCAGTTGAAACATCTATTTCTGCTGTATCATTGCTCAATGGTATAGCTGACTCATGTACGCACCCCGATAAAGCCAAAAATAAAATAAATCCTATATATTTCATAAACCCTCATTTGTATAAGTATTAGTCCAACCAGCGATATCCCATTTTGGGATTATCCTAATATAGGATTACTAGTTTTACCGTCACCAATCAAGATATAATGGCGGTTAAATCTATACATTCAGATGAGTATCAAGAACTTATTGCTAGACTTATAAAAGCTAGGAAGAGTAAGAAACTCACCCAAGAACAAGTCGCTGAAAAGCTTGATAAGCCTCAGTCTTATATCGCAAAATATGAGAAATGTGAAAGAAGACTTGATGTTATTGAATTAAAAGCAATCTGCAAAATCATAGGAATTAAATTCCAAGATATAGTGTGAAGAATGAGCTTTTTCCGGTCACTGTTTACGTCAGTCACTAATCGCAAACTATTGAAAATCAGAGCCTTAAGTTCGCACTTTGACTATTAATGTATTTATTATTAGTCAACGGAATGCTTCTTGATTGTTCGGCTTACATTCTATATACGTATAAGCCATTGTAACTTAGAAGTTTCCAACATGTCGCAGAAAAGATTGAGCGAAGCTGAAATTACTGCAAAGCTGGACCAACATAAAATCTGGCTCGATTCAAATTATGCACAAGGCGAGCAGCTGAATTTAAGCAATGAAACAATCAAAAAATTCAATTTCAGTGATCGAGATTTAAGGTTTGCAATTTTCTCAACTATGACGCTTGTTGAATGCAATTTTTCCAACTGCATTTTAGAAAAAGCCAGCTTTGTGCATTCGACATTGGCAGTTTGCGATTTCAAGGATGCTAAGTTGCTGGATTGCAATTTTGGGTATGCATATGTAAGAGGTTGCAATTTTAAAGATGCAAAACTAATTACTATCCGCTCATTTTCGCGAGCAGATGTGACATCGAGTAAATTTCCTGAAGAAATTGATTTTGATAAGCTAGTTGATCGGACAAATGTTCTAATTAAAAAAGTAAGAAACATTACAAATATTTGTTTGCTAATAAGTGGGGCAATTGTTCTAACAATTATGCTAAATAAATGCCGAATAATCGAATTGCCATTCGGAATTCACCAAACAATCAATCTAAATTCTCCAGTAGACATCGGGTTTCTTTTTATCACTTTGATAATATCAACTTTGTTTTTAACTAATTCGACAGTGAATATGAAACAGGCACAGTTTGTCTTACCGTCAATACTGCAAGATGGGCGCCAATCCTACGAAACCATCTATCCTTGGTTTATTCCATTATGGTCAGCAGAATCATTTTATTTATATCTACAAAATAATAATTATCAATTCACTCGAGAGATATCTAGAATTGCTATTACTTCACTTTGTGCATCAACAATATTTTCAGGATTGTTTTTCTTAACATTCCAGTTGATCAGAATTTATTTAATTCCACATATTATACTTTGGGAAATTATTCTTATCACTGGTATTGGTTGGGCTGTAGGATTCATGATATCTCTTAAAGCTCGCAAAGAAACCTTTTACACCTATGTGACTTTTGCTATTGCGATATCTTCAGTGATTTTAATGGGTAACTTCACTAGCGCAGAATACGTAGTTTGTTATGCATTGTCTTTAGCAGTAGCTTGGTTTTTAGATTTAGGAATTGGACAAACTCATACTGACAATGAAATTGATTTACCGGTTCCAATTATTAAGAACAATCAGGCTCTCTTTGATAAATTTTCTAAAAAGTATCTTGTTAAATTTCATATTACTAATGCTTTACTGACAGTTACACTTTGCTTTTTAATAGCTGCAAAAATAATACCTAGCTCTACAATTTTCTCTCCTCCTGACTGCACGTTTCAAAATGAAGCTATTAGCAATCATACAACTAATAAATTGTAGTAATTTAGTGTTTCAGTTAGTCCAGTGACTATCGCATTCGTTTTATAGCCACTTTGACATCTATACTTGCAAAGGACTATAGTTCCCCAATGCTCCCCCTTCGTTGGCTATATCTTGATCTGAACAGTTACTTTGCTTCTGTTGAGCAACAGATGGAGCCGCGTTTGCGCGGACTGCCGGTCGCGGTGGTACCGATGGTTACGGATTCGACTTGCGCTATTGCCGCCAGTTACGAAGCCAAGGCGCTTGGCATCAAAACAGGCACACGCATTTGGGAAGCCAAGAAGTTATGCCCAGAGCTGATATGTGTTCCGGCGAGGCACGATGCTTATGTTGACTACCACCATCGCATTTTGAACGAGGTGGAGAACCACATTCACATTAGCAAAGTTGCTTCTATCGACGAAGTTGCCTGTAAACTGATGGATAACGAAAATTCGCCGGAAGTAGCAACTAAGATTGCCGTCGGCATCAAGGCTGGTATTTCCAAGAATGTTGGCGAATATTTGAAATCGTCTATCGGCATTGCGCCAAACAAATATCTAGCAAAAGTGGCCACTGAACTGCAAAAGCCAAATGGGTTGGTAGTGCTGAAGGATAATGAGATTGAAAGTCGCCTTTGCACTTTAAAGCTGCGGGACTTGCCGGGCGTTGGTTACAACATGGAACAGCGTCTAAACCGCGCTGGCATTATGGATATCAAGACGTTGCTCAAATACTCACCCAAGCATATGCGGGCGATTTGGCACAGCGTTTGGGGCGAAAAGATGTATTATTTTCTGCGCGGCATTGATCTTCCAGATACCGAAACCAACCGCAACACAGTCGGCCATAGCCATGTGATTGCGCCTGAGAACCGCGCGCCTGATAAAGCGGAACATATTGCTCGTCGCCTTACCGTAAAAGCAGTTTCGCGCTTGCGGAGGTTAGGTTTCTATGCCCAAGCCTATGCGCTGTCAGTTCGCACCGAAACCAACCACCGTTGGGCCGCCGAAGCCAAATGCTATCGGGCGCAGGATAATGCGGCGTTCATTCGCATGCTGGATGCGCTATGGCAGGCGATGCTCAAAGACAGCAAAGGCCAGCGGCTCAAGAAAGTATCGGTGACGCTTTACCACTTCATTCATGAGAATGATATCCAGCCAGAGCTTTTCGACCAACCAAATAGCGGGCAAAGCCGCGCTGATAAGCTTTCAAAAGTGCTGGATAGCCTGAATAAGAAATATGGCCGCGATACCGTGAGTCTTGGCATCATCCCCGACCAAGCTCGGAAAATATCAGGAACTAAGATTGCGTTTACGCGGATACCGGATATTCAAGAGTTTGTGGAGTAAATTAAAATTAGGGAAGCAATAGATTTTCTTGGGGTGCATCCAGTTTAGACCCTATATAGTTAGGGTAAACCCCGCCTGCCTGAGAACCACCCCTCTATGGGACATTAAAAAGATAGTTTTACCATTTAAATAATTTCTTCTTTTTTTAACTCTGCAATAAACTTTTTTGTATCTTCTGGATTAATTTCTAGCGGCTTGGATAAATTCCAAATCAGGTTCCATTGCGATAAAAGCATGTCTTTAAATTCCGCGCTTTCAACCACCATTCCGAAACTTTCCTTGCTAGAAGTTATTAGAGCTGTTTTATCCGCATAAATCCAATATCCCATAGTGAAATCTGTAGAATCTGGCGTAATCCGAATTTCGCGGTAAAATTCCTTACCTGCACCTAAGAACGGTGTGGCTTTGATATTGGCAATTTTACCTTTTGGCCATAGCGCCTTAGTATATAGCCGATTACGGATACGCTCCTTGTTATGATAGCGGAAAAACTCAGCACCTAAAATATCTACCATGTCGGCAATTGGCCAATATGAGAACGTCGGAATATCTCGGTGAAGGAGCATATCATTTAGGATATTTTGCACCCCTTCCTTGCCCTCGAAAAACTGGATGCGTGGCTTACTGGAGGATTTGTTATTGGCAATGATGCCTGGTAGTATTGACTCAAAGTTTGATAGTGAAGAACTTAGGTCAGAAATTTTGCGCTTGAACAGCAAGGAAATATTATCCGGAGCGACGGCGTGAAAAGTTCGTACACCTTTTTTAAGTGAGCGCGTAGCTAGACCTTTGTCGCATAAGCGTTGTAAAATACCGTAGAGCGTTGCCTTG
>JABDBO010000066.1 GCA_013288575.1 Alphaproteobacteria bacterium | reverse complement strand
GGCTAAGAAAATTGTGGTGGTGTCGCCGGGGAATGAAAAAATTATCAAGGGCGCGGAAATCGCGGTGCAAAAAATGCAAAATGGCACGGCTGATGCAGTGAAAGCAGCACTGCCAGCGCTGAAAGGTTTTGGTGGAAATGTGCTGATATTATATGGGGACTGCCCGTTGATTAGTGCGGAATCATTGCGGAATTTAGTGGCAAAACATAAGCCGAAACAAATTTCGATGCTTGGATTTACCGCGAAAGACCCGGCGAAATATGGGCGGTTGGTGGCAAAAGTCTCTGAAGTTCAGGAAATTGTAGAGTTTTATGATGCAAGTGCTGCACAGAAAAAAATAAATTTGTGCAACTCCGGGATTTATTTACTGGATGCGAAGTTATTAGCGGAATTGCTGGGGAAAGTGACAAGCAAAAATGCGCGTAAGGAATTTTATTTAACAGATATTGTGAAGCTTGCGCGGGCGAAAAAGGTCAAAACTTTTTACACTGAAGTTGATGAGGCAGAAGTTTCAGGCGTTAATGATAAGGCGGAATTGGCAGCGGCGGAAAAGCACATGCAGGAAAAATTGCGCCATAATGCGATGGTAAATGGTGTTACGATGTTGGCACCTGAGACGGTTTTTCTATCGAGTGATACGAAATTTGGTGCCAATGTAATGCTACGGCCTAATGTGGTGATTGGGGAAAATGTAGTTATTGGCGACAATTGCACAATTGGGCCATTTTCGCATTTGCGGGATGGAACCGTGCTTAAAAAAGGTGCGGAAATTGGCAATTATGTTGAAGTGAAAAAATCTACGTTTGGTGAGAATTCTAAAGCCAAGCATTTGGCCTATATTGGTGATGCCACAATTGGTAAGGATGTTAATATCGGTGCTGGCACAATCACTTGTAATTATGACGGATTTAACAAAGCAGAAACTATTATTGAAGACGGCGTTTTTGTTGGTTCAAATACAGCATTAGTTGCCCCTGTTACTATTGGGAAGGATTCAGTTGTTGCCGCCGGCAGCACGATTTCGAAAGATGTTCCGCCACGCGCGCTTGGAATTGCGCGGGCCTTACAAAAAAACTTGGCAGAATGGGCGGCTGGGTTTAGAAAGAATAGACAAAAAAAATAACTGGCCAGGTAATAGGCCAAATAGCAGGTTAGAAAATGGTTTTACGTTTCATTCCGGATCATACTAAATTTAAGTTCGTCAATAAGCGCTATATGGCGATTGCTTTGAGCCTAGTTGTATTGCTCGGCACGGCATTTAGCTTATTTACACAATCATTGAATTTCGGCATTGATTTTTCTGGCGGCGTGATTATTGAAATTAAGGCTGACCACCCGGTTGATCTTAGCATATTACGCGAAAGCTTGGGCAAAAACGTGAGCCTACAGAACCTTGGCACACCTGAAGAAGTGCTGATTCGCGTGGCGCCTGATAAAAATATCAACCAGGCTGAGCAGATTAAAAATGTGAAAGCGCAATTATCACAATCTATCAAAGGGAATATCGAGTTCCGTAAGGTGGATTATGTTGGCCCGCAGGTTGGTGGTGAGCTGATTAAGAGCGCGATAACGGCGCTGTTGCTTTCGTTCGCGGCGATGTTTTTATATATGTGGGTGCGTTTTGAATGGCAATATGGCGCTGGGGCTTTGCTTGCTTTGGTGCATGATGCGGCGGCGGTGATTGGTTTTTATTCAATAACCCGCCTTGAATTTGACCTTACATCTGTTGCAGCGATTTTGACAGTTATCGGTTATTCGATGAATGACTCGGTGGTAATTTATGACCGCGTTCGGGAAAACATCAAGAAATACAAAAAACTGTCATTGGCGGAACTTATTGATTTGAGCGTGAATGAAACTCTCTCGCGCACGACCATGACGGTTGGAACTACAATTCTTGCTTTGATTTCGCTCTCAATATTTGGTGGTGAAGTTATTCGCAGTTTCTCGCTCGGTATGTTATTCGGCGTGGTGATTGGTACTTATTCATCAATTTACGTTTCGGCCGTGTTGCTGATTTATCTTGATCCGCGTAAGGCTGAAAACCGCGGTAATAAACATGCTCCTAAATTTGCGAAAGGAGCATAAGCAATGATCGGCAGGCTGAAATTTTTTATCCAGAAAATTAAAAGCCGCAAGAGGATCTTCCTTCATATCTTTGCAATTGTTTTTCTGTTCGCTCTGCTGGCCGGAATTATTGGCAGCACATATTTAGGTAAAGATAAAAACATCTCTCATGCTAATAAAAATAGCCAAATCTTGGTTTTTGACTTGGATAGCGGAGAAAGAGTTAGCGTTGATAAAATAATGAAGAACCCGAAAAAAGGGCCGCCGACGCCAGCGACGCCTGCAAAAATGACTCAAGTGACGGTGATTATTTATAACCTTGGCCTTAACAATTCTGATGCGGAAAAAGCAATTGCGCTGCCAAAAGAATTTGTACTTTCATTCTCGCCATATTCAGAAAATAGCTTCCAGCTTTCGCAAAACGCTGCACAGGCTGGACACGCGGTATTATCTGATTTGCCGATGCAGATGAAAGATGCCACCGAAAACCCAGGTAATCTGGCGCTTATGGTAGAAAATAATGATTTCCGCAATTTGAACAACCTCTCAGCTGTACTTTCAAAAGTTGACAACCCATCTGGCGTGCTTAGCGAACCTGGCGAAATATTCACCCGCAGCAATAATTTTGTGCCGGTTTTGCAAGCTTTATCACAGCATAAAATATACTTGGTTTATGGCGGTGATGGCGAAGATATTGACCAGAGAGCAAAAGATAATGATGTGGAATTATTGAAGGTTGATACAGTGCTCGATGAAACTAAAACCTTGCCAGATTTTGCCGCGCAACTGGCCAGTTTAGAAGATACTTCGCGCAAAAATGGTTTTGCAGTTGGCCTTATCAAAAGCCCATCATCAGATGCGCTCGAGAAGCTTAGTAAATGGGCAGAAGAGCTAAAAAACAAGAATATAAAACTTAATTCATCTACAAAATAAGCTTATGCCGAACCCTCAGGATTACCGCAAAGGAATAGGCATAATGCTGTTCAACAAAGATAACCAAGTCTTTGTTGGCCAGCGGCTTGATAAAACATCCGAAGCCTGGCAGATGCCGCAAGGTGGGATTGATGGTGGCGAAACTCCGCAACAAGCAATGTGGCGCGAAATGATGGAAGAGGTCGGTACTAATAAAGCTGAAATTATTCACGAAATTAACGAGTGGCTGTTTTATGACCTGCCGGAACATTTGGCGACTAAGCTCTGGGGCGGCCGCTATAAGGGGCAAATGCAAAAATGGTTTGCGCTGAGATTTACTGGTGAAGATAAGGATATAAATATCGTTACCGAAATTCCCGAATTTGTTAGCTGGAAATGGGCGGATGTGAATTCATTGCCTGATATGATTGTGCCATTTAAGCGCGATTTATATAGCGAAGTTGTTAGCGGCTTTGCTCACTTAATTATGAAATAAAAATTGCCCCCGTGCGAGCCTGAGCAGCAAAGCTGCTCTTAATAATAGCGCACTTTGTGCGCGTGGGCCCTCCGATGGGCCGTTGCTTCGCAACGCTCAAGGCTGGCTCGGCTCGCTCCTGCCTCGCGCGATTAAATTATCATATAAATTTAGAATCTAAAGCGGGCGCCGGCTTCGATGCTGTGGTTATCAAATTGCCATTTTATGCCATTATCAGTTTTAGGATCTCTGAATGGTGCGAAATAACGATATTCCAGGTCAAAATCAACATCATGAACAAAATTAGGTGACCATGTCAAACCAGCCATACCTTGATAGATGAAGCGTTGGTCGCTGCCACCGCTTGAGCCAAGCGTGTTGCCGCCAAGGTCAAACCCTGCATAACCCAAACCGCCACCAATGAAAGGTGTGATAACGCTAGAATTTAAAAAATCATAATAAGCGTTTAATGCGCCGACGTTAACATCAGCATGGCCGCTGTTGTTTCCGGTAATACCTTGATGGTGGTTAGAATATTCTGCCTCAAGACGGAACCCATCAAAAGATGGTGGTTGGTAACCGATCGATGCTTTTATTACTGAACCAGCATCCCAATCTGCTTTGGTTCTCACACCACCGCAAGTGCTGCCTGGGTGCGATTATTCGATGAAACCCACGCCGCATTAAAATATGATTTCAAAGGCAAAAAACTCGGCAATGCTGAAATTTTTGATAAACTCTCTAACCGCGACAGCAAAATCCGTAAAGCCGCAGCTGACAGCATTTCCAAAGTTCTTGGCGATAATATTCGCGTGTTTACTCTCGTCACCAACGTACTCGCCAAAGACAAATCCACCGAAGATAAATGGCGTAATTTCAAAGCCCCGCTGTCATCACGCAACCTTTCAAATTTAGTCGAAGATGAAGTTGTCGATGCACTAATTTCCACTGTAAAACGCAACTACCCAAAACTCTCACACCGCTATTTCAAATGGAAAGCCAAACAACTCGGCTTAAAAAAACTTGAATTTTGGGATCGCAACGCGCCGCTGCCAGATGCGCATGACAGCTACATTCCATATGAAAAAGCCCAGAAAATCGTGTTCGATGCTTACAATGAATTCTCGCCAAAAATCGCCCAAATCGTGCAAAAGTTTTTCGATAACCGTTGGATCGACGTCGGCCCTAAAGATGGCAAGGAATCCGGCGCTTATTCGCACCCGGCAACCGTTACCGAGCACCCATATATTCTTCTCAACTACCTCGGCAAAACCCGCGATGTTATGACACTCGCACACGAACTCGGCCACGGCGCGCATCAATATTTATCAAAAGAGCAGGGCACATTGCTTGCCGATACACCGCTAACCTTGGCTGAAACTGCCAGCGTTTTTGGCGAACAACTAACTTTCCGCTCAATGCTCAAAAACGAAAAAAACCCGGCGCGCAAAAAAGCCATGATCGCCGGCAAAGTAGAAGATATGCTAAACACCGTAGTCCGCCAAATCGCCTTTTGTGATTTCGAACGCGGCGTGCACGTAGGCCGCAAAAAGGGCGAGTTAAGCTCTGATGATATCGGCAAAATCTGGATGCAGGCGCAAAAAGATAGCCTCGGCCCGGTGTTCAACTTCCGCGATGATTATAAATATTACTGGTCATACATCCCACATTTTATCCACACGCCATTTTATGTTTACGCCTATGCATTTGGTGATTGCCTGGTCAATTCGCTCTATGCAGTCTACTTAGAAAAACCAAAAGGCTTCGAGGAAAAATATATCGAAATGCTCAAAAGCGGCGGCACCAAACGCCACAAGGAATTGCTAAAACCTTTCGGTTTAGACGCCAGTAAGCCAGATTTCTGGCAAAAAGGCCTCAACATAATCGATAATTTCATCACCCAACTCGAAAGTTAAAAATCGTCTTGAAACTTATGCCGGAAGCGGCTAGGTTTTTTTAATAAATTTTACCAAGACCAATTAAAAAGGTATTCGCCATGAAAAAAGTTCTTTTTGCCGCTGCGACAATT
>JABDBO010000065.1 GCA_013288575.1 Alphaproteobacteria bacterium | reverse complement strand
AGCTTGGCGCGTGCGGTTGTACACAAGCGTTAATTTCTGAATCATATCACCAGCGTTACGCGTTGCGTTATCCATCGCAGTCATCCGCGCGCCATGTTCTGATGCGAGGTTCTCTAAAAGACCAGAGAAAATCTGCACAGCTAAATTGCGCGGCAATAATGTTTCCAAAATTTCTTCTTCGCCTGGCTCAAACTCAGATGGAGTAGCATCGGCATTGTTTTCATTAACAGGAAGTGAAAGCGGAATGATCTGCTTTTCAGTTACAATCTGGCTGATTGCTGATTGGAATTTGTTATAGAAAATGCTCGCTACATCAAACTCGCCTTTGTGGAAAAGTTCAATTACTTGTGCGGCAATCGCTTCAACTTCGCTGAATTCGATGGTGTTTTTAGCGGCCAATTCAACTGTGTTGATAATGCGTTGTTTGTGGTTGCGCTTCAATGCGTCATAACCTTTTTTGCCGATGCAGAGAATTTTAACGTTTTTGCCTTCTGCCAGCAATTTGTTAACACGAATATTTGCCGCGCGTGAAATTGATGAGTTGAAAGCACCTGCTAAACCGCGGTTTGAAGTCGCGACGATCAGCAAATAATTTTTGTCTTGGCCAGTTCCGCTCAGCAAATTTGCGCCATTTGCGTTGTAACCGCTAGCTAGTGACGCCAAAACTTGCGCCATTCTATCAGAATATGGGCGGGCGGCTTCGGCACGTTCCTGCGCACGGCGGAGCTTGGCAGCCGCGACCATTTTCATCGCTTTAGTGATCTTCTGCGTAGATTTTACGCTTTTGATCCGGTTTTTTAAGTCTTTTAATGACGCCATTTCTTTTTAGTCTCCAGACTTCAGACTCTTAATTATTTCACAAATACTTTCAAAGCTGACTCAATAACTTTCTTCAAATCGGCTTCAGTTTTATCATCAAGTTTTTGATCGTTACGGATTTTCTCGAGCAATGCTTTGCTTGGGCCGCGAAGTGTGCGGAGCAATTCCTGTTCGAATTTCACGACATCTTTCGGATCAACTTTATCAAGATAGCCTTTCACACCAGCATAAATAACTGCCACTTGCTCTTCCATTTTGAGTGGAGAATATTGCGGTTGTTTTAAGAGTTCGGTCAAACGTTTACCACGGCCGAGCAATTTTTGGGTTGCTTCGTCAAGGTCAGAGCCGAATTGGGCGAAAGCTTCCATCTCACGATATTGCGCAAGCTCGAGTTTGATCGAACCGGCAACTTGCTTAGTTGCTTTCACTTGTGCGGCTGAACCTACGCGGGAAACTGAAAGACCAACGTTAACTGCTGGGCGAACACCTTTATAGAAGAGTTCGGTTTCAAGGAAGATCTGTCCGTCAGTGATTGAAATCACGTTGGTTGGAATATATGCAGATACGTCACCAGCTTGCGTTTCGATGATAGGGAGTGCGGTCAAAGAACCAGCGCCCAAATCATCAGACATTTTGCAAGCGCGCTCGAGCAAACGAGAGTGTAAATAGAATACGTCGCCAGGGTAAGCTTCACGTCCCGGTGGGCGGCGAAGGAGAAGTGACATTTGGCGGTAAGCCACGGCGTGTTTAGACAAATCATCATAAACGATCACTGCGTGCATGCCGTTATCACGGAAATATTCACCCATTGTAACACCAGCATATGGTGCCAAGAATTGCATAGGTGCCGGGTCAGATGCAGTTGCTGCAACGACAATTGTATATTCTAACGCGCCAGCTTCTTCCAAGCGTTTAACAACTTGGGCAACTGTTGAACGTTTTTGGCCAATTGCAACATAGATACAGAACAATTTTTCTTTGTTTGATTTCGCTGCATCGTTGATAGATTTTTGGTTGATGATGGTGTCGATACAAATAGTAGTTTTGCCGGTTTGGCGGTCACCAATGATAAGTTCGCGTTGGCCACGGCCAATTGGCACCAATGTATCAATCGCTTTAATACCGGTAGACATTGGTTCGTGAACTGATTTACGGGCGATAATTCCCGGAGCTTTAACTTCCAAACGCGCTTCTTTTACATTTTTGAGCGGGCCTTTGCCATCAATTGGGTTGCCCTGTGCGTCAACTACGCGGCCAAGCATACCTTCGCCAACTGCAACGCTGATGATTTTGCCGGTACGTTTTACAGTTTCACCTTCTTTAACATCACGGTCAGAACCGAAAACTACGATACCGACTGAATCAGTCTCAAGGTTTAAGGCCATGCCTTTAACGCCGCTTTCAAACTGAACTTGCTCGCCAGCCTGAACATTTTCAAGGCCCCATGCAGTGGCAACACCGTCACCCACTGATACTACTTGGCCAACTTCCGCCAGTTCCACAGAATCATCAAAATTCTGGATTTGTTTTTTTAAAACATCAGAAATTTCCGCTGCACCTATTGCCATTTATCCCTCAAATTTTTGTTTTAGTTCAGTTTTTATAAGTTCTTTATATGTTTCGTATGCGCGCGTAATTAGCTCATTACTGATATAGTTTCAAGCATTAATTTACGACACGTTCTTCAGTTGGTTTTTCAGTTTGTTCAAACGTGACTTGATCGAAAAATCAAACATTTTTGAGCCGATTTTTATAATCAAACCACCGATGATTTCAGGTTTCACTGATTCATCAAGCATAACTTTCTTGCCAGTTTTCACGCTCAAATCTTCAGCTACTTGCTTAACCTGGGTTGGGCTTAATTTTTGCGCCGAAATAACTTCAACGCGAATTTCGCCATTTTCTTCCGCAATGCGTTCGCGGAAAGCTTTGGCAATCTCGCGCAAATATTGCAAACGGCCATTACGGACGATAATCAGCAAAAAGTTCACTGTCAGGGAATTAAAACCCTGAGATTTGCCGATTTCGCGCACAACACTGGTTTGCTCGGTTTCAGAAACAACTGGAGATGTCAGGAATTTCTGGATTGAAGCCTCAGATTTGATCAAATCTTCAAGCTTTTCGAGGTCTTTTGCAATTGCATTTAAACTGTTGGTAGATTTAGCCAAGTCAAATACAGCTGTGGTGTATCTGCGTGCCAATTCTTTAATATTAACTTTTTTAGCCATTTTTACTTTGAAATTTATTGAGGGCTGTTGATTAGCATAGTAGCTTAAGCTCTGCAACAGCAAAAAAACTATGAATTACAGTGATTTTTTAATTTCGATAATTATTCCGATGAAAAATGAATCGGCAGGGGTGGAAATTTTGTTCTCGCGCCTTGAGCCAATTCTTGATTCGCTGGCAAAAACTGGCGGAAAATGGGAAATTATCTGCGTAAATGACGGCAGTAATGATAATACGCTCGAAATCTTACGCGCTAAAAGCCTTGTCAATCCGCGGGTAAAAGTTTTGAGCCTATCGCGCAATTTTGGCAAGGAAGCGGCTCTCACTGCCGGTTTGGAATATGCCAAAGGTGATGTTGTTGTGCCGCTTGATGCTGATCTGCAAGACCCGCCTGAACTGATCCCTGAAATGGTTTCCCAGTGGAAAAATGGCTTCAAAGTGGTGCTTGCTACCCGCAAAACCCGCAACGAAAGCTGGATGAAGCGTAAATCAGCTGGCGCATTTTATAATATAATGGGTAGATTTAGTACGGTCAGAATTCCTAAAAACACCGGAGATTTCCGGCTTATTGACCGGCAAGTGGTTGAAGCAGTCAAACTTTTGCCAGAACGCACCCGCTTTATGAAAGGGCTTTTTGCCTGGGCGGGTTTTAAAACGACTACTATATATTTTGATCGCCCTGCCCGTTTCGCCGGCACAACTAATTGGAATTATTGGAAATTATGGAAATTTGCGCTGGATGGAATTTTCTCATTTTCCACCTTCCCGCTTAAAATTTGGACATATATCGGGGTTATTATCTCTTTAATATCATTCCTTTACGGTTCATTCCTCATAATACGCACTTTATTATATGGCTCAGATGTGCCCGGCTATGCATCTTTAATGACAGTTATCCTCTTTTTAGGTGGAATTCAGCTCATATCTTTAGGTATAATCGGCGAATATATTGGGCGCATCTATAGGGAAACCAAGCACCGCCCATTATATGTAATTGAAGAAAAAATAGGTTTTTAAAGGTTAAAATGGCCGACGAGCTTAATTTAAAAAATGACAAATCCGCATTCACAGTAAGACGGCCAAGCTTCACATTGCTGCATTTGGTGGCTTTTGGCAGCATGATTGCACTGTCGCTTTTCATCAGCGTTTATTATGTAACCGGCAGCACCCGCAACCTTATTATTTTGGTTTTAAGCGCAATTATGGTTGCCTTCGTCCATCTGGTGCAAAACCGCAATTTTGAGGAACGCACCGCCACTGAATTTCAATGCCTGGTGTTTTCCGGCGCCATGCGCAGCAATACTATTTTGAATGCGATAGTTTATAGCGACGGCAGCATATTTTACCTTGATCCGCGCTATGCGATGAATTTTGATAAAGCCAGCGCTAACCATAATCTTGACCAGTTTCTGACAACTATCGGCATTGATAATGATCAAAAAATAGCGGTTTATGACGCTATTCGCGACTCCAAAAAGAGAGAGTTGGATTTTATCTTTAAGACTGAAAAAGATGCAATACCCCTAAAAATCAGCATTGCGCCTCTCCAAAGACCAGAAGGGTTTATAAGCATTGCTGTAATGAAATAATCGTTAGATTCAACAAAACCTTCAAGTATTTAACATTTTGTGGTTTATTGAAGCGCCCAGATTTCTTAGGATTATTTCTATCTGGATGGCCTTTCTCAAGAGTAGGTTTTAATCCATCATAAAGTTTTGGTTTAAAAGATCCTAGATGAGTAATTTTTGGATCTGGCGCAAGTTTGGCAATTGTTTCTCTTGCCTCAGTAAATGCCGTAGTTGAAATATGATTCTTAGGTTCGTCCACATAACGGCTGTAATATTTACCCACTATTTCTTTGACTATATCAGAAAATTTAGGGCTGATCTCAATATGTTTTCGGCTCTTAGAAAATGGAGTAATGGTGACGTGTTCTTTCTGCCAGCTTTCAAAATCTATTGGATTTTGGTCATGTTTTATAGCTCCATCATAAACTTCACGAAGAAATCTCTCAATTACATTATCCCGATTTTGTATATCCCTAATTCGGAAAACTTTGATAAACGGATATTGTATGGGTGGTGCACTACTTACTAGAGAATCCATTATATCTGTATCCTTTTTCCATGGCCCATTTTTTTCTAGCCTCTGCTTCCATTCATCGCTGATATCAACTTCGCGGTCGGCCTTAAACTCTTTTACTGCTTCTTCGGGAGTTGAGTCATGTACAACTAAGGAGCCTTTTTGATCAGCAAATATTACAGCTGGTCCAATCCAGTGAGTATTAACAAAGACGACTGGTAAACCAGTTTGGGCGGTAATTTCTTCAGCTGAATATACTGCAAATGCACGGTTTGCCACCACTTCCTCAGGAGAAAGCACTCCAAGATCAGGGTTTCCACCGAGAAAAATTCTCTCGAAAGTATTTGTTGTGCAAGTGGAGAGATCAATAAATTCCC
>JABDBO010000064.1 GCA_013288575.1 Alphaproteobacteria bacterium | reverse complement strand
AACCAGGTAATCCACCACTTCTAGCGGCGCAAAAGCAATTCGCCAGCAGAATGATAAATTACCCTTGGAAGAACAACTCCCCCAACGCGAAACTGTGTTGCGGATGCTAATATTCCTATATTTCACCCTAATTTCCGCCGCTTTTACATCCGCAATCCGTTCAATTTCAGCCTTCAACACCTCAGAAACCAGCTTTTTGACCTTTTTCCCCACTAAAGCAGGGTCGCCATTAATAACCAATTGATTTTGCATAATTTGTGAGCTGCCCCGCAACTTCCCGTAAACCACTTCCAATTCCTCACCCAAAACCGGTAAAACCGCGCCAACAGCCATTTTGATTTTCGCCGGATGCGCCGCCAAGCGCTGCCTTATCCATATTTCTTTAGATTCCAGAAACTTAACTGCCTGTTTAAAACTCCCGCGCTTAGGCAAAACCATACTTACCTTGCCGTGCCGAATGCGAATAGTCACACGTTTGGCCCGCGCATTGCGGCGTAGCCCAATTTCAAGGTCATCAAGCTTAATAAAAGCGGGAAGCGGCAAAGGGCGCGAAAACATTATAACTTTTTTAATCGCCATTGGCCATAATTACAAGATATATGCAGCAAATTATTGATAACAGAGTAGGCGAGCCGGATACGGATTTTATTCCGGAATATCTGCGCATAGGCAATTTGCCAAAACAGCTGCATCACCACACCGAATATGGCTATTCGCTTGACCGCCGCGGAATTCATGAAACGCTTGATGCCATCGCCAAAGATTTCAACCACAAAAACAATTCAAATATCACGGAAGCCAATATCGTTCTCTCAAGTGGTGCGCGTTCGGCGGCGAGTTCGGCAATTCTGCACATCATGGCAAAATTTCCTGGCCGCAAAGTTTTGCTGATTCAGCCTGGTTATAATTTATATGAAAACCAATTCAAAGGTTTTGGCTTCACTTGTGATTTCGTAAATATTTCCGGCGCCACTGACGCAGAGCGGTTAAAACTAATCGAAAAAAATCTAACTGCCGAAACATTGTTCCTCCCACTCTGC
Organism: Alphaproteobacteria bacterium; assembly: GCA_013288575.1. Lineage (GTDB taxonomy): Bacteria > Pseudomonadota > Alphaproteobacteria > Rickettsiales > 21-14-0-20-44-7 > JABDBO01. Next base: position 4,493 of record JABDBO010000064.1, on the reverse strand, counting down.
AACCCCAACAACCCAACTGGTGAAGTTTACTCGAGCAACTTCCTCAAAGGAATTCTAAAACTCCTCCACAAATTTCCAAATCTGCATGTGATAAATGATTCGATCTATGACCGCGTCGTCCGCGACCAAACCATCCATCCACCAAATATTTTCGCGCTTGCCACGCATGATGAAAGAAAACGCGTTTTCGAAGTAAATGCACTTTCAAAATTTTATTCATATCCAGCGATTCGCGCTGGTTGGTTGATTTCGGATGCGGATGAAATCGCCCAAATTCAAGAAGTAAAAGACGCTCAATTCGGCCCACTTAATAATGTCGCGCAACTGATGATAATCGCCGCGCTAAAACTAACACCTGAACTAATCCCGCATTATTTCGCACAAGTGAATGAGGTTTACAATGCACGCTTAGAATTAGTGCACAAAAAACTCCACCAGATAAAAGGTTTTACTAGTAAAATTCCCCAAGGCGCATTTTATTATTGGGCTGATTTTTCCGGCACTGGAATTGCCACGCCTGAAATTATCCAAGCATTAGAAGCAAAAAACATCTTCGTTGCCAGCGGCGCAAAATTTGGTGATGCCAATTGCATCCGCATAAACTGCGGTGCCAAAGCTAATGAATTAGCAATAATCTGCGATAATATCGTGGAAATTTGCGCTGCCAAAGGTGCCGCAATCACAAAGGCTGAAATTCGCTTGCCGCTTCACGATAAGCCGCCATTTGCCTAACCCAAAATTTGCTTTCTTAAAACCACCGGCACATTGCCTGGCAATTGCGCGCCCAATTGTTGCAGTGTGCGGTTAGCATTCAACGCACCCAAACTCTGCGCCTCTTCAGTTGTTCCGCCCAGCAGCAAAGCCGTAATCACCCCGGCATTAAACGCGTCACCCGCGCCGGTCGGGTCTTTAATTTCCAAAAGCTTTTCCCACACCGGCCTTGTCGCTAATCCATCTGGCGTAATCGCAATTGAACCGTTTGTACTATTAGTAATAAACGCACAGCATTTTCTTTTCTGCAGTTTTTTCTCTAACATTTTTACCGCTTTTTTGCGATCAGCCTCCAGCTTCCTATCAAGCGAGAAAAGGTTGCACAGCTCATCCATATTGCCAAATATCAAATCCGCATGGTTATCAATAATATCTAGCGCAAACTCACGAATTTCATTATTAGGCAATTCGCTCGGCAGCGGGAAAAAGATTTTCGCTTTCTGCTTTAAAGCCTCGGTTTTAAAGGCTTTTACCACCTCAATATCAAATTTCGTCAACCCATATAAATAGGCGATATCAAACTTCTTGGCCGCAAAAATTTCTTTAACATGCTTTGCCGTTATCAACTCCTTATTCCCATAACCGGAATTTTTGGCGATGAATTTTTCGGCAATCCCATCTTCCACATCAATAAATATATATGACACTGGCGTAATAACTTTCGCCTGTTCATCCGCACCCAGCACCGGCACAATATTTACGCCATCATATTCACCCAGCTTCCCACGGATGAATTCGCCATTAGTGCGGTCACCAATTGTGCATATAAATGTTACTTCAGCACTTTTCGCAGTGCCTTTTAAAGCCCGCAAAACGCTAGTTAAAGTGTTCGCCGCCGAACCACCGGGTGTCACGGTCTTCTCAATATTTTTTTCCTTCAGCCAGGCATTGATTTTGAAATAAGTCTCCTGGTCAATTGTTGCCTTATCACCTTTTTCCCACAATTTATTGTGGTGAAGACTCTTATATATATAGTCGATGTTTTGATCCTTCACCGGCTCCAGAAAATAGTCAGCGCGGCAGCCATCGAGCGCTATAATATTCACTTTGTTTTGATCAAATTTTGCCGTCATATAATTACGATAAGGCAGAATTTATAATTAATGCTTAATTTGCAATTTAACATCATGAATTTGCGCAATTTTTGCTGATTTTTTGTTATCTTGTGATATACTATATATAGTTATTTAACACCATTATTGTTAGAAATGACACAATATGTGTATTCTTGCCACGGTGTAAAATCATTGTGATGTATCCAACCAAAATAAATCTAATTTCATATTGAAATCATCACAAGATGTGGCATAAATTAAAAGGTCGCACACAAGATATTGTGTAAATTTTATATAAATCAATAAATTAGGAGCCCGCACATGCAAATGGCAGATCTCGCAGTGGAAAATACCGAAAGACATCAAAAAGTTAGCCGTAATGCTGCTGCAAATACGGAGCTTTTTAAGGGTATTCTGCTTGATTACTCAAGAGATTCTCGCCTGACAGATTTCGGCAAGGCAACTTTGGAAGATCGTTACCTGTTGCCGGAAGAAAATTTCCAAAAAATGTTTGCGCGCGTGGCACTCCATTATGCTGATAAAAATGATACTGCTCATGCTCAGCGTTTGTATGATTACATCTCAAAATTATGGTTCATGCCGGCAACTCCTATTTTGTCAAACGGCGGCACTAATCGCGGTATGCCAATTTCTTGCTTCCTAAACGAAACGCAAGATTCTTTGGAAGGCATTGTTGACTTGTGGAACGAAAACGTTTGGCTCGCATCACGCGGCGGCGGAATCGGTTCTTACTGGGGCAACCTGCGCTCAATCGGCGAAAAAGTTCGCGGCAATGGCAAAACTTCTGGCGTTATCCCATTCCTCCGTGTGCAAGATTCTCTAACTCTCGCAATTTCCCAAGGTTCACTCCGTCGCGGTTCTTCGGCTGTTTACATGCCAATCACCCATCCGGAAATTGAAGAATTCATCGATATCCGCAAACCTTCTGGCGGTGATCCAAACCGCAAAACCTTAAACATTCACCACGGTATAGTAATTCCTGATGCATTCATGGAAGCAGTTGAAACTGACGGCATGTGGGATTTACTCAGCCCGAAAGATGGCGCCGTGCAAGAAACTGTCAAAGCGCGCGACCTGTGGGTGAAATTGCTCACCACTCGTATCGAAACTGGCGAACCATATTTATTATTCATCGACAACGTCAACAAAGCAGTGCCTGAGCACCACAAAATGTTGGGCTTGGAAGTTAAAACTTCTAACCTCTGCTCTGAAATTACTTTGGCGACCGGTAAAGACCATTTGGGCGAAGAGCGCACTGCAGTTTGCTGCTTATCATCACTCAACCTCGAAACTTATGACGAGTGGAAAGATGACCAAAACATTATTGAAGATGTTATGCGCTTCCTCGATAACGTTTTGCAAGATTTCATCGACACAGCGCCAGAAAGCATGAAACGCGCAACATATTCCGCAATGCGCGAGCGCTCAGTTGGTTTGGGCGTGATGGGCTTCCACTCATATTTGCAAAGCAAAATGATCCCGATGGAATCAGTCATGGCGAAAGTCTGGAACAAAAAAATGTTTGAGCATATCAAACGCGGCGTTGATGCATCTTCACAAAAACTGGCAGCCGAACGCGGCGCTTGCCCAGATGCTGAAGATTGCGGCATTCAGGAACGCTTCACCAATAAAATGGCTATTGCGCCAACTGCTTCAATCTCGATCATCGCTGGCAATTCTTCACCAGGAATTGAGCCATATGCAGCCAACAGCTTCGTGCAGAAAACTCTTACCGGTTCATTCACGGTTAAAAACAAATGGCTCAAGAAAATTCTTGAAAACTACGGTGAAGATAATGAAGACACTTGGTCATCAATTTCTTCGACCGAAGGTTCAGTTGCGCATTTGGATTTCCTAACGCACGTCATCAGCCAATGGAACTTCTTCCGGCAGCCAGTGGATGCGCTGCTGCATGTGCCAAGCTTCATAAGCCCAAGGATAGTTGAACGGTTTGTAAATTGATGGTGCGTCTAATAGTGACATGTTACTTTTCCCAGTTTTTAGTTTTAGAGTTTCGGAGTTATTATTTTGAGTTTCGGGTTTCGAGTTTCGAGTGAAGTTCCTAGTCCGAATAACATTTTATTTATTTCTTCTAAAGTCATAGACACTGATTTTAATTCTATTTCAGTTATATATTTAAGACGTTCAGCAATAATTAATTGAGTTTCTATTTCAGCTATTGAACCGCGGGCTATATTTATAAACCGCGTAAAATCTATAGACGATCTTTTTGCACTTCCCTCAGCAATATTTGATGGCACAGAAACCGAAGCCCTTCTTAGTTGCAACGCCAGACCATAGGTTTCCGTGCTAGGAAACTTTTCAGTTAGGCGATAAACAACGGTAACAAAATCAATCGCTTTTTGCCATACCTGCAAATCTTTATAACTTCTCTGTCCCATTCCCACCTTATTACTCGAAACTCGAAACTCGAAACCCAAAACTTAAACTATTGGCAAGCCAAGCACTCGTCGTACTTATTCTCATTCTTCGGCTGCTTCAAGCTCATTTCCAGCTGCATCTCGGCTTTGTGAGATACTTTATCAGAACGCTGAATTGAAGTTGAGCGGCAATAGTAAAGTGATTTGACGCCTTTTTTCCACGCGGCGAAATGCACCTGGTGCAGATCACGCTTGTTGACGTTGC
>JABDBO010000063.1 GCA_013288575.1 Alphaproteobacteria bacterium | reverse complement strand
GCGCAATACGATCCTTAACTGATGCCAATGGGTTGAAAAATTCTAATTTCGCATATACCTCAGCTACCGCACCGGCTTCTTTAGCGATGCGGTTAAGCTTTACTAGCGGCGTATCGCCAACAGTATCGAGAATGCTCTCATATATCTTTTTACGGCCTTCAGTTTTATATTTGCTTTCTAGTTTAGTTGCTGTTGCAGTCATGATTTTCTCCTAATCTCTATTTAGATGGTGGAGATTAATCTTCCACATTATTAATTAAACGGCAAGTGCTTTTGTATAATTAACAATTGGTTAATTTTTGTTAGTTATTATAGCCATATGGCAAGCCCAAACGAACCACCACCATCTGCTGCGCTTTCGCAAGCTTCTAGCTTACTTTCAAGTATGCAGAGCAAAGGCGTTAGCCCTGGCGGTGATATAACCAGCTCAAATTCAGGCTTTGATCTGGCTGCACCTGCAAAAGGCTTAGGCCTTGCCGGAGCTGCCCCACTCACTAGAATCCCTGGTTTATTGAAACGCTAAATTGCCCTAAAGCCACGATATTAGAAAAAGTTATAGCTCATTTATTATGAGCATTACGTTTACTTTGCCTTAAGATTTATCGCCTATAACCTATAGTCTATGATAAAAGCTCCAGAAATGATTTATATCCAAGGCGAGGAAATGACTCGCGTGGTTATGGAAATGGTCCTCGATAAATGGATCAAACCTCACATCGATATTTCAAAATGGCAGTTCTTTGACCTTTCTTGCGCCAATCGCGACAAGACAGATGATAAAGTTTTAGCTGATTCAATTGCTGCGGGTGCAAAAGTTGGCGCGATTTTTAAAGAGCCGACGATTACTCCAACTGGCGAACAAGCAAAAGAAATGGGTTTGAAAAAACCTTTGGGCAGCCCAAATGGTAAAATGCGCGCAGGCTGGAATGGCTATGCAATTAGCCGAGACACAATTCATATTCCTGGCATAAAACTCGGTTATGAAAACCCGGTGCTTATGGATCGCCACGCAGTTGGCGGTGAGTATGGTGCTGGCAGTAAAATTGTTGGCAAAGGTAAAGTTGTAACGCGTTTCATTTCTGAAAAAGGCGAAGAAGAAATTATCGATGAGCGCAAACTGACAGATTCGGTAAACGCTGTTGTCACATATCACAACCCATATGATAATATCGCAGATTTTGGCCACCACTTTTTTAGCCGCTGTTTAGAAGCGAATGTTACGCCGTATGTCGTTTCAAAACGCACAGTGTTTAAATGGCAGGAAGAATATTGGCAGAAGATGAAAGGCATCTTCAACGCGGATTTCAAAGATAAGTTCAACGCGAAAAAGCTTTTAGAAAATTCCGGTGGTGAACTCCGCCATATTATTTCTGATGATGCCGCAATGAAATTAGTCAGCTGGAAAGTTGGCCGTTTCGGTATGGCTTGCCTCAATTATGATGGTGATTGGCTTTCTGACGAACTCGCACAAATTCACAAATCCCCAGGATTTATCTCAAGTGTACTAGTCGGCAAAGCAGCTGATGGTTCAAAAATCATGGAATTTGAGGCCTCACACGGAACGATTGCTGATCAGTTTGCAAAACATAATAAAGGCGAAGAGACATCAGTTAATCCACTTGGTCTAGTAACTGCGCTGATTGGTGCTTTGAACCACTCAGGTATTCTTGGCGCGGAAAAAGCTCATTGCACAATTGAGACCCAGCGCAACATCCACAAATTCACTGATAAATTATATAAGGAAATGACTGCTGCCATGGCATCTGGCAATGGTACGCGCGACCTTTCGCCTGAAAAGGGTTTGACGACGGAAGGGTTCATTGATTTTGTGGCGAAGAAACTAGCTTAAATATGAAAAAGCTGGTTCTTGTAATATTAATTCTGTTAGTCAGCTCAATCAGTGTAAGTGCGCTAACCCCTGCTCCACCACCTAAAACCAGAACATGCGTTAGTAAAGATAATTACATTAGCGCTGACCAAGAAATTTATGAAAAAAGCTTTGCTCTCGCTAAATCTAAACTCGATAACAGCTATAATCTTGTTAACAAGCTAGCTAACCAGCTAAAAATAAAAATTGTAACTGACAGTTATTCATATTCGATCGAAATTAACTCTGCGAGCGAAGTGGATGAGACGGAACCTCGCTTTCACGGAACTTCTAATATTGGTATTATCATACCAACAGCCGAACAGGCGCAAAAACTTTTTCAAGTTTTGAAAGAGAATAAATTTAATGTAGAGTTAAACATCGCAGGTGTTGGCCAGCCTTGTTAATAACTAACAAAATTAGAACTTTCTAAATCGTAAAATCAGGCTTTTGTTTCTGAGCATCACTCTGGCTAGTTTGCGCGCATAACTGCTCAACAGTAGTTTTGGATAATTCTTCCGAATATTTATCTTCAGCTCTTTTTAAAGCGTCAGTAATGCCATTCTTTATAGTTTCAGCATTTTCAACGCCAATGCCTTTATAAATATCGGCCAGCGTAATGTTGCGTCGTTCTTTTGCCAGTACATAACCGCCTTTTGGGCCGCGCACCGAGCGTAAAATTCCATAATGCACCAATTGCTGCAAATCTGATTCCAAATAGCGCTCAGGAAGGTTTTGCGCCTTGCAGATTTCCGGCCCGCGCACAGCATTGGGCTTGGCATTTAGCGCAATGTAAACCACTGCCGCAATAATATGCTGGAGTTTTGAGTCAGACAGCATTTAAGCTGCTTTATTGCCGCTATGATGCGTGCCGGTAGAACCAAATCCGCCAGCGCCACGCGCAGTTTCATCAAGATTATCAACAATATTCCACTCAGCTTGAGTAACTGGCGCAATAATCATTTGTGCAATTCGCATGCCGCGCGTTACTGTGAAATTTTCCTGGCCAAGGTTAACCAAAATAACCGCAACTTCACCGCGATAATCAGCATCAATTGTGCCTGGCGTATTCAAAACCGTAATTCCATTTTTTAAAGCGAGGCCGGACCGCGGGCGAACTTGCGCCTCATAATTTGCTGGTAAGCCCAGGGCCAAACCGGTTGGCACTAATTTGCGCTCGCCGGGTTTTATGACTATATCTTCGGATATTGCCGCTAATAGATCAGCACCGGCAGATTGCACAGTTGCGTATTTTGGCAATTCCAGCCCTTGGCCATTTGGCAAAACTTTAATGTTCACGTTGATGCTGCTCATAATTATCCCCTATATTGACCCATAATAAATTTTACAATTTCTTCAGCGATTTCTTTTTTCGGCGCTTTTTCCAATTTCTTTTCAGAAGTTTTTGAAACCAGCCAAACTTCGTTTTCATCGCTGCCCAAAGCTTTTATATCATTCAAAACAATTAAATCACAAGATTTTTTTGTTAATTTCTTCCGCGCATTTTCAAGATGGTTTTCGCTCTCTGCCGCGAAGCCTACCACAAACTTTGGGCGTTTTGCTGAAATAGCTATCGTTCGCAAAATATCTGGATTATTTACAAGTTCTATATTTTCAAAACTTTCTTTCTTCATTTTATCGGCAGAATAATATTTAGGCCGCTTATCTGCTACTGCTGCTGCGCTTATAAATATATCAACCGGGAGAGATTCTTCTACCACTGAGAGCATTTCCCGCGCGGATTCGACGCGCTGCATCGGCACGCGATAATGCACTTCTGCCGGGCCGCTGATGACTTTTACTTCTGCACCATGTGCGGCAAAAGCATCCGCCAAAGCTGCACCCATTTTCCCGGACGAATAATTTCCGATATAGCGTACTGGATCAATTTTCTCGCGTGTGCCGCCAGATGTGATGAGGATTTTCATTGCAACCTCGGCCCTCCGCCACCACGTGACGCAGCCAGATTATTTTTAATAAAATCATCTACCATCGTAAAAATCTTAAACCTATCATCTGGAAAAAATACCGCGTCCAATTCTTCCAATATCATTTGATTTTCATATTCATTAAGTAGTAACGCTACTTTTTGATTGTTGCCACATTGTGCCACTTTTTCAGAAAGGGTTTTTAATGATTCTTGTAAATTCTCACTTGTTACGCAGTTAACCGATACCGATGCAGCATAAAGCATGCAAGCTATATCAAGAGGAGTCTCGGTAAAAAATGCAACATTATCAGGATTTATCCATAACATCATTTGCTCTGGCGGATCACTGCCCATAATTTGCGTAGTAAAAAATAAATTGTAAATCGCCCGGAAGCTTGCTTTATTTTCTTCCATTTTCTTCGCGATAAGAGCGGTGTTTAAAACTATACCATGTTCTGCCAAACTATCGCCATGAATTTCTAACTTGCTATCAATCGCATCGGTGATCTTTCCCGCTTCTCTTAATACATTACCAGCTCCGTTTTCGCCGAACAATGAAGCAAGAATTTTATGCTGCTGACTTACTTCTCCCCTTGAAAAAAAGCCATCTGCTATTTCTCCAAGAAATACAGCCTTAGCTTCTATGCCGTATCCTTCGAGATGAATTTTATGCTCACCAAGCTTAAGTTTAAAACCATTCTTATCATTCAATTTACTTGCTTGTGCAAATGGGCAACCACCTCTTTCAAAATCCATTTCAACTCCATTTTGGATAAGAAATTTAGATAGCTGTCTTGCATAATGCCTCATTTCCTGATGGACCCTGTTAAAGGCCGCCGCGATACCCCAAGGTGTTGAGAATTTTTCAATATCAGAATCAGGGTTTATTTGCGCAAATGATTTTAAATCACCCGTCTTTGGCCCTAAATGTTGTCTTACAAACTCAGACGGCCTTAAACGGGATAAATATTTATACCAATTAAAAACATCAAATTCGGTTTGCAAAAAATATGCATCATCAAGCCATTCCAAACCTTTGGGTTGTTTGACAGCCATTTATTTCCTAATCGCCTTCACGATTTCACCAACTTCCGCCATGCGGCCCTCACCTTCTTCGCCGCAGGCAAGCGCGCCTTTTCCAGGCTCGATGATATTTACGCCATCAGCTTTCAACTGTTTGATATTTCGCTGCGTTGCCGGTTTTTTCCACATTTCGACATTCATCGCAGGGGCGATATAAACTGGTTTGTTGGCTGCTAATAACACCGTTGTCGCTAGATCATCTGCAAAGCCATTGGCCATTTTGGCGATGATATCGGCTGAAGCCGGTGCTACTAAAACTACATCTGCCTCACGGGATAAATGGATGTGTTCCATGCCATCAGCGTCATGCTCACTCCATAAATGTGTGTAGGTTTTAGTGCCGGATAGGCTTGAAAGCTGCAAAGCAGTGATAAATTCCGCCCCGCCACGAGTCAGTAGGCAAGTTACTTCAGCGTCTTTCTTTTTAAATTCGCGCACAAGTTCACAAGCTTTAAATGCTGCAACCGAGCCAGAGATTATGAGTAAGATTTTCATATTAGCATTCTAGTATTCAACAGGCACCGGGTCAAGCGAACGCCAAAGGTACCAGGTAGCAACTGAGCGATATGGCCGCCATTTCTCGGCATGTTTGGTCAAATGCTTGCGGTCTTTTTTGTAGTGTTTCTCATAGGCTTTGACTAGGCCAAGATCGGCCAATGGTAAGACGTCTGCGCGAAGCAAGCCAAAGATCAGGAACATTTCCGCCGTCCACCGGCCAACGCCTTTGATTGTGACTAATTGTTTTATGAGTTCCTCATCA
>JABDBO010000062.1 GCA_013288575.1 Alphaproteobacteria bacterium | reverse complement strand
TTGGCATGCTTTCAGTATTATCTTTCTTGAATTGCAAGTCAGCATTTGCCGCCAAACCAGCATCGCCCATCATGATAGAAACATCATTCACTTTCAAAGCACCATCAAACGGCTGAATTTTTGGAGTTGCAGCTGCATCAGGTTTGAAATTTGGGTCAGCCAAAGCTTTCTGCGCATCCGCCATTTGCTTTTGTGGATATTGCATGAGGTCTTTTATGCTCTTGCGGAAATCATCACCTTTATATGAATAATCAATATTTATCGTAACCGGGTCAATATTACCGATCATGATTTTTATCATATCGCCAGGAACAATATTTTTGTAAGCAAATTGAAGCGAATCATCGAGCTTGCCGTTTTGGTCATTGCGTTTTCCTTCGCCGCCAATTTCGCCAACTGTAACAAATACAGTGTTGCCACGTCCTTCAATGAACTTAACGTTTTTCACATCATATTTTGAATAAACCATGCCGCCATTTTCAGCGAATTTAATTTCGCCATATGGCTGATCGCCAGAAATTGCGAAGATTTTCGTTTTTGTGCCAGCTATATTTGCGTAAACTTCTACATCGCCTTCACTGTGATAGAAATAATGGTTTTTGTCAGAGACATCGCGAGAAATAACATATTTTGCAACATCAATTTCGCCGGTTTGTGAAGTATCTTTTTTCGAAGCCCCAATTAATTTTGGCGAAATCATCGTCACTGTTCCCTTGCCATCGCCAGAGCTGGTTTCTAAGCCAGCATAATCAAGCGAAATGGTCGCAGAACTATTAAATTCATCAATAAGATCTTTGAATTGCTTCGCCTGCTCAGGGTCTTGCGGGCCTTGTGCTTTCTGCAAAACATCAACCAATTTGGCCTGAATCGCCGGGCCTTTTAAAGCTTCAATTTCCGTTTTTAATTCGCGCGCAACTTTATTACCCTGGCCAAAACCTGGGATTACGCCAGCTTGATATGCCGCAAATCCGCCGCCGCCAATAACTGCCAGAGCCACAACTCCGATCGCAACTTTTTTCAGTGATTTTTTTTCTTCACGTTGTTCTTGAGATTCCATTTCGCTTTCCTAAAATTATAAATTATACAAACATTAAAACCGGCTCTTCGATAAAGCCTTTGAATGCCGCTAAAAACTGCGCACCGATTGCGCCGTCAACCACGCGGTGGTCAACCGAGAGCGAGCACGACATAATATTAGCCACAACCATTTGCCCGTTTTTCACAATCACCCTTTCCTCGCCCGCGCCAACTGATAAAATGCAGCTTTGCGGCGGGTTAATAATTGCCTGGAAGTTTTTAATTCCATACATGCCAAGGTTTGAAATACTAAATCCACCACCCTGGAATTCCTCAGGTTTCAGCGCATTTTCTTTCGCGCGTTTAGCCAAATCTTTCATTTCGTTCGAAATCTGCACAATCGATTTCTGGTCAGCATTTTTAATAATTGGCGTAATCAGTCCGCCATCAATTGCAACGGCAACTGAGACATCGACATTGTTAAACATGCGAATTGCCGCATCAGTCCACGAAGCATTTGCCGCCGGAACATCACGCAAAGCCATCGCCACCGCCTTAATCACCAAATCATTGACCGAGATCTTATATTTATCCTTGCCCTTCTCATTAATTTTCGCCCGTGCGTTTAAGAGCGAATCAATATTCAAATCAATCGATAGATAAAAATGCGGCACGGTTTGTTTTGATTCCAGCAAACGGCGCGCAATAACTTTGCGCATATTGTTATTTGGAATTTCATTGAATTCAGTAGCATTGCGCCCAATTCTGCCGCCTTTGCTCGCATTGGCCAAATCCGACTTCACAATCCGCCCATGCGGCCCGGTGCCTTGCACGTTGCGCAGATCAATTCCATCTTGCTGCGCGATACGTTTTGCAAGTGGTGATGCTTTTAAACGGTTATCAGATGTTAGATGTCGGGTGTCAGATTTTATTTCTACAATTGGCGCTGATTTCGATTCTGGAGATTTAGGTTCTTCTTTCTTTTCTGATATCTGACCTTTGACATCTGACATCTTATAAGAACCCAATGCCTTCTTATCTTCCCCATCTTCTAAAAGAAGCGCGATGACATTATTAACTTTCACATTTTCTGTTCCCGCAGGAACTACAATCTTGCCAAGCGTACCTTCGTCCACCGCCTCAACTTCCATCGTCGCTTTATCAGTTTCGATTTCGGCGATAACATCGCCCGGCTTCACTTTATCGCCTTCTTTTTTAACCCATTTCGCAAGGTTGCCCTCAGTCATGGTTGGCGAAAGCGCTGGCATTAAAATTTCTACTGGCATTATATTTCTCGGCTTAATTTGTTATTTCCAGCAAATTTAAGGCAATTTGGGGCGATGTCAAAATTATTTGTTAACAATACCCTTAACCGCCGCCACAATATCCTCTGCCTGAGGTAATACGAGCTTCTCCAAATTCGCCGCATATGGCAACGGCACGTCTTTACCCGCCACTTTCACCACTGGCGCATCAAGGTCATCAAACGCTTCTTCCATGATAATGCTGGAAATTTCCGCGCCGATTCCACACACCGGAAAACCTTCTTCCACCGTTACCAATCTGTTGGTTTTCTTCACAGAATTAACAATGGTTTCGCGGTCAAGCGGACGAAGCGAGCGCAGGTCAATAACTTCGGCGCTAATTCCCTCTTCCGCCAACTTTTCTGCCGCCGCCAAAGCTTTACCAACCATAATCGAATATGCCGCAATTGAAACATCCGTCCCTTCGCGCACAATTGCCGCTTTGCCGATTTCCTCGACATAATCACCTTCCGGCACATCAAATTTTTGGCCGTAGAGAATTTCATTCTCCAGGAAAATCACCGGGTTCGGATCACGGATCGCCGCTTTCAGCAAGCCTTTAGCAGACGCCGCATCATAAGGCGCCACCACTTTCAATCCCGGAACATTGGCATACCATGAAGCATAATCCTGGCTGTGTTGCGCCCCAACCCTTGCTGCCGCGCCATTTGGCCCGCGGAACACAATTGGGCAACGTACCTGCCCGCCGCTCATATAATTGGTTTTCGCCGCCGAATTAATAATCTGGTCAATCGCCTGCATGGCGAAATTGAACGTCATGAACTCCACAATCGGACGCAAACCGCTCATTGAAGCACCAACCGCTAAGCCAGTAAACCCATGCTCGGTAATTGGCGTATCAATCACCCGCTCCGCGCCAAATTCGGCCAGCATTCCTTCAGAAATTTTGTAAGCGCCGTTATATTCAGCCACCTCTTCCCCCATCAGGAACACATCCTTATCACGGCGCATTTCTTCTGCCATTGCATCTCTTAAAGCTATACGTACTGTTTGTTCGGTCATATTATTTCCTATCTGAATTTATACTGGCTTCATGGTTGCAACTCCCAATTACATCATTTCCCGGAGGCGGGGTTTTTATGTATTGCTCGTAGGTCATCTTCATATTTTTAATTTTATCTTTAATACAGCTTTTGCGGATAGAATTATATTTTTGCATATCCGTATTCATCGGGCAAGGATTGGCCTCATACCACTCTGTTTTCTGCTTTTCGCTTAAACCCGTCAGCGCCATTTCTTCGCATGCAATCACCCCTTGCGGAAATATAAACAAAGCAATAAGAAAAATATATTTCATATTACCCCTAATATAACTGCTTACTTGCTTTTGCATGGCGGCTTTTTTAGCGCAATTAAGCTAAAATGCCAAGAGGGATTATATAACAATTATTCAACTCAATCATTTATTTTGGTAAATATATATTGACAAAATAAAGACTACTTTTTATTAATCATTTACATAAATTAAAGGGTTAACATGACAATTACAATCGATCAAAATAGAGTAATAGAAATTAAAGAAGAGTTAGCTGATGCAGTTGATGCTGTTCTTTCGTCAGCAGCAGAAATGGAGAAGATTGTTGATGAAATGAAAAAAATTGAGGAAATACGAATAGGTCAGCCAGAATATGATAACGAGAGATTAGAAGATCTAACTACAAGATTTTTAAATTTAAGAAATGAAATCTTACCTAAGCAACAACAAGAAGCTGCGCGCGTATACAAATTATTCCAAGTAGGAAGCGGCCAACCAATTGCACAAGAAAACCATATTTCTATTAAACCCGAAAGCCCAATCATAGATTTTCCTACCGCTGAATTAAACGCCACTACAAAAGCCGAAATGGAAGAAATGACCGGCTACAGTGACCAGGCTTTTGAATTTATAAAAAATGCTCCACAATCATTCTTGCGCTTAATTGGCGATAATTTTGTTGAAATACTCGAAAAAGAATATGGTGAGCATATGGCATTGGCCATATCTTTTGATATGGGCAAAACCTATGAAGATGCAAAAAAAGAATTGATGAAAGGAGCCCTTACGCAGGAATGGATTAAAGAAATTGAAATTGCTGATTCTATCGCCCCGCATCTGCGGCATGACGCCGCCGGCAAAAGATTGGCACGCTTACCAATTACGGATGATGACAAAGTCTTATTCTCATATTTTGAAGGCAAAGGAAAAGCCTCATTCATGGCCGGCGCAAACTATCCTTGGGCACTTCTGGCGCTTAATATGCTGCGTTCTTTACATACAAGAAATGTTTGCATTTCAAAAGGTTCAGAAAAAGCGCCGAATGTTATGGCAATTTTAAAAGCGGCAATGGACAAAGCAATTGAACGCTCAATGGTTCAAGATGCTGCTAAAAACGGCGCAAGCACTTTGGAAATAATGGGCGCAGTTGAAGCATTTGGCCCTCACCAAGCATATACAAAACTTATGGAAGTATTGAAGCGCGGCCTCTTCCAAGTCGGCTACGGTAAAGAAAGCGAGTTCAGATGCCCTAAAACCTTTGATATCACCGGCATGGTCTGCAGCCACAGCGCGGCACAAAGTGCAGCAGAACTTCGCGGTCCAAGAACAACCACTGCCGAACGCGGCGGCAACGCCCCAGTCGCAGTTGATGTTGATTCACTAATAGATAAAGCCCAAGCCGAAAAATGGGCCGATATCATTTATGCAGCAGCAACTAACGTTAATGGCGAAAGATGCACTTCCGCTAGACGCGTATTCCTCATTGGTGATGACGCCGAAAAAATGGAATGGATAAGAGAAGCGTTAATGAAACGCTTCAGCCGTAGTGCTGAAGAAGTTGGTTTAGGCAATCCATTAAGAAAAGGCACAAAACTCGGGCCTAATTATGACAAATCAGTGCCTCTAAAAATTAATGAAGTAACTGAAGCCGCCATGCATGACTCTAACGCAGTTATAGCAACCTCAAAATCTCCGTATGGAATGTTTAGCGGCGGCAGATGGTTAATGCCAAAATTGATTTTATGGAATAAAGACGGAAAACTTCCCGAACGCCAAACACACCATATGGAACATGAAATCTTTGGCCTTGTATTACAAGCTTATCAATTCATGACCATGAAATTAGGAATTAAATTCGGTAATCAGACAATCCATCACTTAGCATCTTCCACTTTATCAAATAATGAACAATTTCACGCCGAGTTCCGCAATGGTATTAGAGCCGGAGAACAATCTGTGAATGATATGCCTAATGATTTTAGTCCGCAAGGCAACCATACCGACCCTGATGACTCATTAAATGGTGGCCGGAATGCCTTAATTCGCTTCGTATGCGAGAAATCGGTAAAAGGCCTCTTTAAAGAAATCGTTGGCGTTGTAAGACGGCATAGCAGACATCATGATGTATCAAACGCCCGCCAATCAGCTGGTGTTATAGCTGATTATCACAACCATCTG
>JABDBO010000061.1 GCA_013288575.1 Alphaproteobacteria bacterium | reverse complement strand
CAAGGTTGAAACGCAAAACATGGATATTTGTGACGATGTCGCAGTTGATCGCTGGATCAAGGCTCTACCGGTGTTGATAATGACGAAGTGCGCGAGATATTTTCGGTCAATATTGGCGGTGTGTTAAATACAGTTTTGCCATATATTGAAAAGGCCCGTCGCCAGGCATTGGTTGATAATTCGCGCGGCCAGTTGGCGATTATTGCATCACTTGCGGGTTTGCATCCGCTGCCATCTGCGCCTGCATATTCGGCCAGCAAAGCTTGCGTTGATAGTTATGCGAATGCGCTAAGAGGTTCGTTGAAACATGAAAAAATTCACGTAACCTCAATCCTTCCTGGTTATATCCGCACACCGCTGACTGCGAGTAATAACTTCAAAATGCCGATGCTGATGGAAGTTGATAAAGCGGCCGAAAAAATCCGCCGCGGAATTTATAAACGCAAAGGCCGGGTTTATTTCCCTAAAATATTATATTTCGGCCTGCGCTTTTTGGATATGTTGCCTTTCTGCGTGACAGATCCGCTGTTTAGAAAGTTGCCGAAGAAGTAAAAATCCTCAACTTGGCATAGCCAATGTTGGGGATCTCGTGAGGAGAATGTGGAATTAAATTTTCCGAGTCGCGATCAGCTTCTTGGTTTCTGCAATAGCTTTCGCCGGGTTCAAGCCCTTAGGGCAGGCTTTGGCACAGTTCATGATTGTGTGGCAGCGGTAGAGTTTGAATGGGTCTTCAAGGTCATCCAAGCGCTCGCCTGTGGCTTCATCGCGCGAATCTACCAGCCAGCGATAGGCTTGCAAAAGAACGGCCGGGCCGAGGTAGCGATCAGAATTCCACCAATAGCTCGGGCATGAAGTTGAGCAGCATGCGCACAAGATGCATTCATATAAACCATCAAGTTTAGCGCGGTCTTCAGGGGATTGTAAACGCTCAGTTGATGGTGCCGCAGAATCAGCGCGGAGCCATGGTTTGATTGATTCAAGCTGGGCATAAAAATGCGTTAAATCCGGCACCAAATCTTTGACTACGCTCATGTGCGGCAGCGGGTAAATGTTGATGTCCCCGCTGAAATCTTCAATCGCTTTCGTGCAGGCCAGTGTATTAGTGCCGCCAATATTCATCGCGCAAGACCCGCAAATTCCTTCACGGCACGAGCGGCGGAAGGTGAGGGTGGAATCAATTTCGTTTTTAATTTTGATAATCGCGTCAAGCACCATCGGCCCACATTTATCGAGGTCGATTTCAAAAGTATCAAGACGCGGATTGCCTTCACCTTCCGGATCCCAGCGGTAGATATTGAATTTCTTAATGCGTTTGGCACCTTCGGCCTTGTGGTAATTGCCGTTTTTGGCGACGCGTGAATTTTTCGGTAATACGAATTCGACCATAGTTTCTCTCTTTGAAACCTATTATAATATTGCTCTGGCAATAATAAAGACTATTTTGCATTTCGCATGCTTTACAACGTAAAAAATAACCGGCTGAAATTCTGGCGCGAGTTTGACGAATTGGGCGAACGGGCGGATTTCGAATTTGAAAATAGCCCATGTGCCTGCGGTTCTGTGCGTTCCAAGCTTATTGCCAATACCACGCGCCACCGCAATGAATTTCCGATTGTGCAGTGCCTGAATTGCGGCACTTTGCGGATTGACCCATATCTTACCAAAGATTCAATAAACAAATATTATTCTGATACTTACGGCAAAATAAAACGTAGTGACGCACCGGCCGAAAAACTATGGAAAAAACAAGCCAAAGCCAGCAAGTTAGTGTTTTCACTGGTTGAGCCATATGTTAGCAAACAAAGCAAGATTCTTGATTTCGGCGGTGCAACTGGCGGCAAGATGCAGGAGTTGTTGGTGCAGGGTTATGATGTTTCGCTCAAGGATCTTGATGAGAAATATTATGATTACGGTGTTTCACGGGGTTTAAAACCTTTTGATGCGGCGGTGAAATATGATTTCATAATCCTCGCTCGCGTGCTCGAACATATGGCAGAGCCAGTCGAGTTTTTGCGTGAAGTGGGTGAATTACTGGCGCCGAACGGGCATATTTATGTTGAAGTTCCGCTCATTGAAAACGCTCGCGATAATTACCTGCTAAACGAATTCCATATCGCGCATAAGTTTTATTTCACCGGGCTCTCATTGGGTTATGTGTTAAGGCTCGCAGGTTTTACTCCGGTTCACAAAAGCCGCAATTTATTTATTGTGAAAAAGAGTGACGGTTTGCCTAAAATCAGCTGGCTTTACCGTAAAAACATGCGCCGCATGGGTAGGCAAGTGATTAATCGGGCTGCACTCACTAACCTAAAATTCGCGTTAGGATTTAAACCAAAAGATAAATCGAAAAACTAGACTTTAGATTTCTCAGCTTCTTCTGCCGCAATTCCTGAATCAATAATCAAATCACTGATGGTGATAATCCCGATATTTTCTGGCGAAAAGTCACCAGCTTTGATGAAATAATAGCATTGCTCATCATCAACACCGCCGAGGTTAGCATTTGCAAGCGTTGCAAACGCTGTCATATCCCAGAACGTCTTGAATTCCGGGTCTTCCCATAGCGCGCGCATTTCATTTTGGTTTTTGGCGATGACCTTGCAGGTGAATTCTTCCGGGCAGATGCGCCAGATTCTTCCAGTGCCATCGAGAACCAGCAAATTACCGAACTGATTGCGTTCAATTATCTGCGCCGGTTTAATGCCGGTAAAGCCCCAGTATTTTTTGATGGTTTGGATTGCGTCCATAGAGAGCCGTGTTAAATCTGGCCTTTTGCAGCGATTATAGCTTGAATATTATTTAGTTCAGTAGCTTGAATAGTAAAAAACTTTCGTCTTGCTTTTTCTTTCTTAAAAACAATACAAAGCTCATCTTTGTTTGGTTTAAGGATCTTATATTCCTGCATTTGCTCATATGTTAAGCTATATACGATTGCACGCCTCTTTTTGCCTTTAACAATCTTAGCTTTTCTATGCTGTATTATAATTATTCCTCTTTTATCAGTCAGAGCGAAAATAAAAAATCCAGATAAATTAATGCGATAAAGACAATAAGATGATGCAGTTAATCCTAAGATACTTAATGCCACTCCAATTGCCTTGTAATCATGGTCTTTAATAAAAACTGCACTGATAATTAATAATGAAATAAAAAAGATACATACTGCAATGTCTATTTCTCTAGCTGCTTTTTTAGAGAAAGTTTTTTCAGCTGGACTTGACCATAATAGTTTTTCATTTTCTTTTAGAGCACTGTCAAAAATTTTGTGCTGAACTATAGTCATTAATAAACCCGTTTCTTCGGCGGCACCACTTGGCATTCGTCGGTCAGCGTATACATGTGCACCGGGCGGTAATCGATTGAGGTTTTGCCCTTGGCATCTACTGTGCAAATCGTGTGTTTCTGCCAGTTGGCATCATCACGATTAGGGAAATCTTCATGCGCGTGTGCGCCGCGGGATTCTTTACGATTTTCGGCGGAAACGATTGTTACTAAGGCCTGGTCGCGCAGGTTATCGAGTTCGAGCGCTTCCATTAAATCAGAATTCCAAATCAGGCCGCGGTCAGCAACTTTTAAATCATCGAATGATTTATGAACTTTTTGCATTTTCTTCACGCCTTCTTTTAAAGACTCAGAAGTACGGAAAACGGCGGCGTGGTCTTGCATCGTGCGCTGCATATCATTTCTAATTTCTGCTGTGGTGCGCGAGCCATTTGCATTACGGATTTTGTCAAAGCGACCCAATGCTTTATCAGCTGAATCTTTCGGCAAGTCTTTGTTTTTGGTGGCAGGGTCAATAATTTCTTTCGCTTTAATTGCTGCTGCTCGGCCAAACACAACCAGATCAAGCAAAGAGTTGGAGCCTAAACGGTTGGCGCCGTGGACAGATACGCAAGCAGCTTCGCCAATTGCCATAAGGCCTGGAACAACATAATCAACATCGGAGCCTTTTTTGGTAACGACTTCGCCGTGATAATTAGTTTGCAAGCCACCCATATTATAGTGAACGGTCGGCAGAACCGGGATAGGTTCTTTGGTAACATCAACCCCGGCAAAAATTTTGGCGCTTTCAGAAATTCCCGGCAAACGTTCATGCAGAATTTTCGGATCAAGATGGTCAAGATGCAAGAAGATATGATCTTTCTTCTCACCAACACCGCGGCCTTCGCGAATTTCCATGGTCATCGAGCGGGAAACTACGTCGCGGGATGCTAAATCTTTTGCATGCGGCGCATAACGTTCCATGAATCGTTCGCCGTTTGAATTTACTAAATATCCGCCTTCACCGCGCGCGCCTTCGGTAATCAAACAGCCGGAGCCGTAAATTCCGGTTGGGTGGAATTGGACGAATTCCATATCTTGTAATGGCAAGCCAGCGCGGAGAGCCATACCGCCGCCGTCACCAGTGCAAGTGTGAGCGCTTGTCGCCATGAAATAGGCGCGGCCATAACCGCCGGTGGCGAGCACCGTCATTTTGGCGTTGAAGCGATGCATTGTGCCGTCTTCCAAACACCACGCCAAAACGCCAACGCATTCGTTATCGGCATTCATAATCAAATCTACTGCAAAATATTCGATGAAGAATTTAGCTTTGTGTTTCAAGCTTTGTTGGTAAAGCGTGTGCAAAATCGCATGCCCGGTTCTGTCAGCCGCAGCACAAGTGCGTTGGGCTGTGCCTTCGCCGTAATTGGTTGTCATCCCGCCAAATGGACGCTGGTAAATTTTGCCCTCTTTAGTGCGCGAAAATGGCACGCCGTAGTGTTCCAATTCGATAATCGCTTCCGGCGCATGCTGCACCATATATTGAATTGCATCCTGGTCACCCAGCCAATCTGAACCTTTGACCGTGTCATACATATGGAAGCGCCAATCATCCACGCCCATATTGCCTAGTGCCGCCGAAATTCCGCCCTGCGCCGCCACTGTGTGTGAGCGGGTAGGGAATACTTTGGTGATGGATGCGGTTTTAAGTCCCGCTGCTGCCATGCCTAGAGTTGCGCGTAACCCAGCACCACCGGCGCCGACGACTACGACGTCATATGTGTGATCAATAATTTTGTAAGCAGCCATATAAACCTTTAAGAATTTTCTTCGACTATATTATCCTCTGGCCAAAAGTGAAGCGTATTTTGAATTTATAGGGAATTGGAATGCATAATTACCACTTCCCGCTAGAGCCGCCGCCGCCAGAACTGCCGCCACTGCCGCTGAAACTGTCATCGTCCCTGCCGCTGCTACGGCCCATTGCACCGAATGGAATAATCCAAATCCCAAAGCGCCAGCGGATTATAATTATAAATATTATTCCAACAATTATCACCCAAGGTGGAAGGTTGCCGTTATTACCATTCGCTACCGGCGCAGCTGGCGCAATTTCGCCGCCTTCCAAAATTGTCAGCAGCGCAACTGTCCCATCGCTAACACCTTTTTCCATCTGCCCGGCTTTAAATTCCGGCAGCATAATAGTTTGGATAATCTGGCTACTGATGGCATCAGTTATTTTATCCTCAAGCCCATAACCAACCTCAATACGCGTTAAATGCTCAGTTGGCGCCACCAGCAACAATATGCCGTTATTTTTTCCTTTCTGCCCCAATTGCCAATTACGAAAAAGCTGGTTGGCATAAGGCGCAATATCATTCCCATCAAGGCTCGGCACCGTCGCCACCACAATTTGCTCGCCGGTTTTCTGCTCATGGGCTCTCAGTAAACCGCTAAGTGCAGCCTGTGTTTGTTCCGATAAAATATGTGCATTATCAACTACGCGCCCAGTTAAAGCAGGAAATTTGGTGGCTGCAAATGCCGGGCTGCAAAATACTAAAACCAGTAATAAAGCAGCTAAATAACGCATCTAGAACTGAACTTTCGGAGCAGTTTCAGCGCCAGGAGTAGTGGCGGTGAAATTAGCTTTCGGTTTCGC
>JABDBO010000060.1 GCA_013288575.1 Alphaproteobacteria bacterium | reverse complement strand
TGATTGGAATGAGTATAATAAACACATTGCCGAGCAGAACAGACAATCTTCCAAAGAGCTTATTGATTCATTTAATAGGCTTCTAGCCCCGCCGGAAAAGCATCCTTTAAGTAAAATTCAAGAAATTGATACGGATCATGATGGGTTCATTACGCGCGAAGAGGCCAGAAGTTATTTAATCAAGCAGCATCCCGAAATGTCTATGGATGCAGGGAAGAAAAATACACCTCTTGAAAATTATATTAATGCGATTTTTGGCGATAGAAAGTCTCTCATGCTAATAGAATATAAAGAGAAGCTTGATTCTTTTGATAATTTGCAAGCACCAAAGCCTAAGCCAACACCCGGGCAGGAATTAGAAAAAAATTTGCTAGACCATATGCTTGATAACTTGTTGAATAGTAGTAATTCGCAGCCTAAAAACAGCTCAATTAGTCCTGTTGCTTTGAGCCAGCCGCAGAATAAACTTAGTAAAGATTCTTAAAATCGCGGATCTTTATCACTATGCACTTCCGGTGATTCATGCTCAATAATTTCTGAACTTTTGCCCTTCCACTTATCTTGTGCCTTCTCAACCTGCTTTTTTACGCCGGTCAATTCGGTCGAGCAACATTGGTCTTTACTTTTGTTCTTGTCTTTTGAACTAAACATAAAACCTCCAAGGTTTTAAGAGTTGGCTTGTTGAACTTCTGCCGTAAGTTTTTCCAACGCACGCGCTTCAATCTGGCGAATACGCTCGCGCGAAACCCCATATTGCTGGCTTAAATCCTCAAGCGTTGCCGGAACTTCTTCAAGCATGCGGCGTTGAATAATTTCCTGCTCGCGCTCGCTTAAATTTCCCATCGCTTTAGTGAACAGTGCTTTGCGCTCGCTATATTGCTGGTTTTCGCCCAGATTAATTTCCTGGTTAGTGCGGTCATCAGCCAGCATATCAATCCATTCAGTGCCATCTTCATCACCCATAATTGCATTTAGTGATTGGTCAGAGCCGGAAAGGCGTTGGTCCATTTCAATAACTTCACGTTCTTCAACATCAAGCTCGCGGGCAATTTCTTTGATATCTTTATTGCTCAGCTCATTATGGTCTGATTTCAAAATACGATTTTTCATTTTGCGCAAATTGAAGAAAAGTTTTTTCTGCGCCGCAGTTGTGCCGAGTTATACCAACGACCATGAACGCAAAATATATTCATGAATCGAAGCTTTAATCCACCACATTGCATATGTCGAAAGGCGGAAACCTTTTTCAGGGTCAAATTTTTTCACTGCTTGCATGAGGCCGATATTCCCTTCCGCAATTAATTCCGGCACGGGCAGGCCATAGTTTTTATAACCATAGGCAATTTTCACCACCAGACGCAAGTGGCTGGTGACTAGTTTATGCGCCGCTTCCTTATCGCCATACGTAGCCAAGCGTTTAGCCAGCATATATTCTTCTTCTGCAGAAAGAATTGGGAATTTGCGAATTTGTGTTACGTAGCTGGAAAGTCCATTATCGAGAGAAACAAGTGAGTTATTTTTCATCATATATTCTATATTTTCCTTTCAAATTTGATCATACACTAAAACATTCGCAATTGCAATATCGATACTATACTAACCAGTTTAGTATGGTGGTATAAGTATTTGAGTTAACGTTAATTTATAATATAGCAGAAATGGTATAAAAAATTCATATAATTTATGATTTTTTAACTACATTCCCATACCGCCACTGGCTGCTTTTGCTCTGGCTTTGGCAATCATATCTTGCATTTTTAGCTGGCTTTGCAGCAATTCACTTTGTCTTAAATTGACAGTATCCATCCACTTTTTATAAGTGGTCTGCTTTTCTTTCCGACATCGGAATTCACCCTCAGCTACATAAGCCCTTGGCGCAAAGAATTTTACCACGGATTCCGGGCTTTCCGATGGCTCATAAACTGCTGCGATAACATTATCAACTTGTGCGAAAGTGAGTTTCTATTGATCGACAGCTAAATCTTTCATTTGCACTGGCATAAGGGGAACTAATTTAAATTCAAGTTACTGAAATGTCAAGGATTATCATATAAACCAATGATTAAGCCATTATCTGCTATATAACATATCTTATTGTAAATATTAGCCTTTTACTAATTTTAAGAACTCGGCGCGGGTTTTGTCGCCGGTTTTGAATACGCCAAGCATAGTAGATGTCTGCATCGTAACATCACGTTTGTTAACGCCGCGCGTTGTCATGCATTGGTGGCTGGCTTCGATAATCACTGCCACGCCTTTTGGCTCGAGTACTTTGCTGATTGAATTAGCAATTTGCGAGGTGAGCTTTTCCTGAATTTGCAAACGCTTGGCATAAACATCCACAATCCGCGCCAGTTTGCTAATACCAACCACGCGTTTATTAGGAATATAACCAATATGCGCCACGCCGATAATTGGCACCATATGATGTTCACAATGCGATTCGAAGGGGATGTCCTTCAAAGTTATCATCTCGTCATAACCTTCAGTTTCCTCAAAAGTGCGCGCCAGAATTTCTTCCGGGTTTTCATCATAGCCGCTATAAAACTCTTTATATGAGCGCACCACGCGGCCTGGAGTATCAACCAAACCTTCACGCTCTGGGTTATCGCCCGCCCAGCGAATTAGCGTACGCACAGCTTCAAGTGCTTCGCTTTCAGTCACTACTTGTGATTCTTTTTTCTTCACTGATTTCAGCATAACCCTATTTCGCTTGGCTTTTTAACATCCAGGTGTTTTTTTGGTGAACTTGAATTCTGCGCACTGCTAAATCTGCCGTGCCGATATCATTATGATCTTCGGCCACATCATTCAAATCTTGAGCTGATTTTGCCGCTTCTTCTTGTGCCGCAATTAATCCAGCCAGCGTAGGGGCATGTTTGATTTTTGATTCTTTATTGAACACCGCCAGAGAAGTTTCAACTTTTTCACCTAACGCGCGAATGCGCTCAGCAATTTCATCAATTGCTGGGAATTGTTCGTTATACATATCATCAGTTAGTTTGTGCAGCGAATAGAATTCTTTGCCTTCAACATTCCAGTGGAAGTTTTGCGTCAACACCAACAGTGCATATGAATCAGAGAGAAATTGGTGCAATTGTTTCACCACAACTGGTGAGTTTTTAATTAACTTCACTTTTTGAGCATCGGCCATGGAATTCTCCTAATTATGTTTGAATAACAATTATAAGACCATTCGCATCAATTAGGTATATTATTTTTGCTTTCGCGGCGCCCTAGATTCGTAAGGGTTTGATTTTTTAGGCATTATTATGCGAATGGGTACGCCAGGCAGGCTAAAGTTACGGCGCAGGTCATTAATCAGATATTTCAAATAACTATCCGGCATATTCTGCGGCTGGCTACACGAAAGCATAAAAGTCGGCGGCCTAGTTTTGGTTTGGGTAATATAGCGGATTTTGATTCGGCGGCCTTTGGCAATCGGTGGCGGGTGATGCGAAAGCACATATTCAATCCACTGGTTTAGCTTGCCGGTTGACACGCGAGTATTCCAGGTTTGGTAAGTTTCAAGTGCGGCATCAAGCACAGTGTTTAGTGATTTATCATTGAGCGCTGAAATTTTAATTATCTTCACGCCATTAACATCACCAAGATTTTTGCCAACCAGATAATCCAGCTCATCGGAAAATTCTTTTTTATCTTTGACCAAATCCCATTTATTGACCACCAGAATTATCGCGCGCCCTTCTTCAATAACATGGTTAGCCAAACGCAAATCCTGTTTTTCAATTGCTTCTTTCGCTTCGCCTGCATCAATCACCATCACGACAACTTGCGCATATTTAATCGCATTCAGCGAATCCTTCACCGAAAAACCTTCAAGCTTAGTATCGATATTAGATTTTCGGCGCATGCCTGCCGTATCAACCAGGCGAAGCTTTTCACCTTTATATTCCCAATCAATATTTATCGAATCACGCGTAGTGCCGGCAACCTCAGAAGTTATAACACGATCCTGGCCGAGAATTTTGTTTATCATCGTAGATTTTCCCGCATTCGGGCGGCCAATAATTGCAATTTGAATCTGCGAAGTTTTAGGCGTTTCATCTTCAATTTCTGTTTCAAAATATTCTTCATCAGAAATTTCCTGCACACCTGTTGCAGTATTCGTCGCTTGCAAAATCCGCTCATATAAATCTGCCATGCCAAGATTATGCTCAGAAGAAATCGCAACCGGCTCGCCTAAACCTAAGCGATAAAAACCCTCCACGTCAGATTGTTTTTTCTCGCATTTATTAGCCACCAGTATCAACGGCTGTTTCACTTTACGCAGCCACCTGGCAAAATGCTTATCCTCTTCGGTAACTCCGGCAAATCCATCAACCACAAACAATAAAATATCTGCTTGCTCAACGGCCGCTTCGGTAGATTTCATCATTGCTGCGGTGAGGCGACCACTCGCAGTTTCAACTTTCGAATTTTCCAACCCGGCAGTATCAATAATGCGGAATTCATCGTCAAAAATTGTCGTGGTTTCATCTTTCCAGTCGCGCGTTACACCCGGCGTATCATTAACGATAGCCTTCTTCTTGCCAACAATGCGGTTGAATAGGGTGGATTTTCCAACATTAGGGCGGCCGATAATGGCAATAGTTTTCATGCCAGGGTTATAAAGAGTAATTGCTTAAAACTCAACTGCCAAACTATTAAAGCTTTAATTACTTCCGTCGCTAGTTCCTCTAGGGGTAACTGCGGATAGTTGTTTTATACGCTCTTCTGTCATGCCTGCGAGACATTCCGGATAATCCAAATCACCTTCCAGGCCATATAAAATATGGTTGGGTGCTGAGGTGCGGGCGCATTCGGCATCGCGGAAAACTACCCAGGCTTTTTCTGACTGTCGAAGGTCTGATTCATAATTGCCAACATTATCATCATCGCTTTTGCTTGCTTTATCGGCGGTTTCGGCGGCGGCAATTAATTTTCGGTATAATTTATTTAATTTCGCGTCTGATTGATGAAAATCATTATAGGCGCATTCCATCAAATCTTGCTGCATCGGGCTGTCGCATTTTGGGTCATGTTTATCGGCAGAAAGAGCAGCATTGCTAAGAGATAATATAAATATGGTGAGGATAAGTTTTCTCACGGTGTTATTTCACCACAACTAGTTCAGCATCGCGCGTTAGCATGAAGAGTTTTCCTTCAGCAATAACTGGGGCAACATAAATTGTTTTTGGAATTTCGAGAGTTTTTAAAATATTTCCATTTTGCGCATCAACCGAAATTAATTTGCCGTCAGATGAAGTTACAATCAATTTGCCACCTGCCATAACTGGGCCAGACCAGAAAAACTTTTCTTTTTTATCTTTCGGTTTTGGTAATTCCGTTACCCATTTTATCTGGCCGTCGAAGCGGCTAAGCGCAACCAGTTTATCGTCCTGTGCTATTGTGAAAATAAATCTGCCGGCTGCCCAAGGTGTGGTATCTATCGGCCCTAATTTCTGGCTCCAGATTTTAAATCCGTTGGTGGCGTTGAATGCGGCTAGGTCACCGCTGTGGCCGGCGATATAAACAATTCCATCAACGATCAAAGGTGAGGCGGAAACGTCATTCAGTGATGATAATGCGCTACGCATGTCGCCGCCTAGTGCAATCAGCTCTGTCCATAACTCGGTACCTTTGCCTGCGCTTATTCCAAACACTTCGCCCGATGAATAAGCAACAACTACAACATCACCTCTAACAACAGGGTTGGCGCTGGCATAAAAACTGGTAGTTTCTTTCACGCCTGAATGCCGCCATACAGTTGAGCCATCAACAACTGATAATGCGAAAAGCTGGTTCTCAATCGTCACTGCATAAACTTTATCTTCTTGTACCACAGGTGGGCGGCGTAACGGTGCGCCTAAGCTTTTTCGCCAAACTTCTTTGCCATCAGCCGCCGTAATTGCAACCAAATCACCATAACCGGTTGAAGC
>JABDBO010000059.1:109-6078 GCA_013288575.1 Alphaproteobacteria bacterium | reverse complement strand
GCGGCGCATATGTCTCATATAACCAAGTTTAAGAGTAAATGTATAAGCCAACAATAATTTTAATCGAGCCGCAAATGGGTGAAAATATTGGTGCGGCGGCAAGAGTAATGCTGAACTTTGGGCTGACAGATTTGCGGATTGTGAAACCGCGTGATGGCTGGCCAAATGAGCGGGCGCTGGATATGGCAGTTGGCGCGCGCGAAGTGGTGGAGCAGGCAAAAATTTATGAGAGTTTGAACGAGGCAACGGCGAATTTGCAGTTTTTATATGCGACAACGGCGAGAACTCGTGAGATGGACAAGGAAGTGGTAACGCCGCGAGAAATTGCGCTGCATGGTGCTACCGGTTTTGTGTTTGGGCCGGAGCGGACGGGGCTAACGAATGAAGATATAACTTTGTGCGACAAGATAATTTCGATTCCGGTGAATGAAAAATTTTCGAGTTTGAATTTGGCGCAGACGGTGGCAATTATTGCCTATGAAGTTTCAGGTTTGAAGATTGTTGCGGGTAAACGCGAGTTGGCAAGTAAGGAAGAAATTGCCTCGCTGTTTTCGCATTTGGAAAGCGAGCTGGATGCGCGGGGGTTTTTTCAGGAGCCTAATAAGAAGCCGGGAATGATTGCCAATATCCGCACGATGTTGGCGCGAGCAGAGTTTAGCGGGCAGGAGGTTAGGACGTTTAGGGGCATTATAAAAGCACTGACTAAAATATGAATCGTTTTCAAACGAGCGCTTCGGGCACTCGCGTTTGAAAACAGCGCCAAAATATTGATCTCTGGCGGCGCGGCTGACGGCTCCCTGTTCTCTCACTTATTTATATTTGTAACGTCTAATTGTTTCCCTAACGATGAGGAAGAAGAATGCCGCCATTAATGCGTGCCAGAGGAAATGGGTGCCGATTGGGAACTGGGCGCAAACCCGTGGGTCAATGACGCGGAAGAAAATTCCGATGATGGCAACAACACTGGCAATAGCGAAATTTTTAGCAGAAGGGTTTTTGGTAATGCTCATGTAAACGCTAATTATCATCAAGAAAAATAAAGTTGGGAAAAGCGAGACATAACCATCTGGCGCGCGCATTACGTAATGTTTGAAAACGAGATTCATAAAAATGAAAATCGATGTGATGAGTAAACCGCCGAGGAAATGGACGCGGAGGATGTGTTTCATCATGAGATATAGGAAAACTACGGCGGTGATGGCGATAGGGAGAACATCGGCGAAAACGGCGGCCCACATGCGCGAGACGCTATGATATGTCATGGATCCAGCGCCGATGAGGCCGGTCATTATAATGAGGAATTTTAGCGCGAAAGGTCGAGACGGCTGTTTTTTTAATTCCTTCCACAAATAAAAAGCGACAACGAAAAACAGTGCGCCGGTGGCGAGGTTGAACGGCTCATTGAAAAGCCCAAGTTCTGTGCGTTCGCATTGCAGGTGGACGTAGCGGTTCCAATCCATTGGGTTTCAGAGTTAGAAGTTGCAGAGTTTCAGAGTTATCATTAGTCTAAACTCAGAAACTCAGAAACTCAATACTCAGAAACTATGAATTTCATGCAAATTGCAATTGAAGAAGCCAAAGCGGCAGCGGCGCTTGATGAAGTTCCGGTGGGGGCGGTGGTGGTTTGGAATGGTGAGGTAATTGCAAAAGCGCATAACCGGGTAGAGGAATTTTATGATCCGACTGCGCATGCGGAAATGCTGGCGATTCAGCAAGCTTGCGAAAAACTGGGGGCGCCACGCATTCCGGAATGTGAAATTTATGTGACATTGGAGCCATGCCCAATGTGCTGCGCTGCGATAAGTTTTGCCCGCATAAAGCGGCTTTATTATGGCGCAAGCGATTCAAAAAGCGGGGGAATTCATAGCTTTTCACACTCAAGCTGCCACCATAAACCGGAAGTTTATGACGGGATAAATGCTTCTGAGAGCGCAGAATTGCTGAAGAGCTTTTTTCTAGCTAAGCGCTAGGAAAGTTTGATATAATGAACTTATGAAAATGCCATCATTTAATGATTTGCCAGATGTTTCGAATATCCATATGGATGATTCAACAACCTCGCTGGTTATATTTGTAATCGTCGCGCTAGTGGTTTTTGCGATATTCAAAAAGCTCTTCAAAATGGCAGTGATGATTGGCCTTATAGCCGGGCTAGTTTATTTCCTCTAATTATTACATGCCCCGTGCGGGCCTACTGGCCCTCCGATGGCACACCGCTTCGCGGGCTCATGGCTGACTCGCCTGCTGGCTCGTGATAATTATATCTAATTTTGGTTGAAGGATTGCGGCAATTGGGGCAAAATCCGCGCCTATGGCAAAAGAATTTATATTCGTAATGAAAGGGGTGCGTAAGCTTTACGGCACCAAAGAAGTTTTTAAAGATATCTGGCTTTCGTTTTATCCAGGCGCGAAAATTGGCGTGATTGGGCCAAATGGTGCAGGTAAATCTACCTTGCTTAAAATTATGGCGGGTGAAGATAAGGAATTTGATGGCGAGGCTTGGCCGGCGGAAGGCACGAAAATTGGGTTTTTGAAACAGGAACCGCAGCTGGATGCTTCCAAAAATGTTTTTGATAATATTATGTTAGCATTGGCGGATAAAAAGAAAGTGCTCGACCGTTTCAACGAAATTTCGAATGAATTTGCTAATCCTGATTGCGATATGGAAAAGCTTTTGGAAGAGCAGGCAAAGTTACAAGAGCAAATCGATAATGAGAATTTGTGGGATTTGGAGCGCGAGGTGGAAATTGCCATGGATGCTCTGCGCTGCCCGCCGAAAGATGCGGATGTGACGAAACTATCAGGCGGTGAGCGCCGCCGCGTTGCATTGTGCCGGTTGCTTTTAGAAAAGCCGGATATGTTGTTGCTTGATGAGCCGACCAACCATTTGGATGCGGAAAGTGTGGCCTGGCTGCAAAAGTTTTTGGGTGATTATGCGGGCACGGTGGTGATGATTACGCATGATAGATATTTCCTCGATAATGTTACCGGCTGGATTTTGGAAATGGACCGCGGGCAGGGTATTCCTTATGAGGGGAATTATACCAAGTGGTTAGAGGCAAAAGAAAAACGCATGCAGGTGGAAGCGGGCCAGGAAGCTAGCCGCCAAAAAGCGATTGCGCGTGAGTTGGAATGGGTGCGTGCTTCGGCGAAAGCGCGGCAGAGTAAGAGCAAAGCGCGGTTGCGTGCTTATGATGAAATGGTGGCAGCACAAGCAAGTAAGAAACTTGATGAGGCGCAAATTATTATTCCGCCGGGGCCTAGGCTTGGCGATAACGTCATTAAGGCGGAGAATATTTTCAAAGGTTTCGGCGAGCGTTTGCTGATCGATGATTTGAGTTTTAGTTTGCCAGCAGGCGGAATTGTTGGCGTTATTGGGCCAAATGGTGCGGGCAAAACTACGTTGTTTAAACTCATCACTGGAAAAGAAAACCCGGATAAAGGAACGTTTAACGTTGGTGATTCGGTAAAGCTTGGTTACATAGACCAGTCTAGAGATGCGCTGGATGACAAGAAAACCGTGTGGGAGGAGATTTCCGGCGGCGATGATAATATCAACCTTGGTAACCGTGAAGTGAAGAGCCGCGCTTATTGTTCGAGCTTTAATTTTAAAGGTTCTGACCAGCAGAAAAAAGTTGGCTCATTATCAGGCGGTGAGCGTAACCGCGTGCATTTGGCGAAGATGCTAAAAACCGGCGTGAATTTACTTCTGCTCGATGAACCGACTAATGATTTGGATGTGGAAACTCTGCGCGCATTGGAAGAGGCACTGGAAGATTTTCCGGGTTGCGCAGTGGTGATTTCGCACGACCGCTGGTTTTTGGACCGGATCGCAACGCATATTCTGGCATTTGAAGGTGATTCACATGTTGAGTGGTTTGAAGGTAATTACGAAGAATATGAAGCCGACAAAAAACGCCGCTTGGGCGAGGCAGCTCTGCAGCCGCATCAGATTAGATTTAAGAAGCTGGCGAGATAAGTAGTTTATTGATATCGGCTAAATTATTGAAATATATAATTTATTCTTTATATACTAAAGAATGTTAGTTTTTGTAATGGTGCTGCAATAATAGTGTGATTAAATTTGGGAATGAAATATAAATCAACACATGCGGAAGAAGCTTACGCTGCTTTTAAAGCTATGGCAGCTAATTTAGAAGGCAGAGTATTGCTTGACGCAGGACTTGTTGAATTAGGTAAAATTATAGCTATCGATGATAAAGGATCAAATGCAGAAGCAGTAGGCGCAAAAGTTAAAGATGATTGTCTTCGTAATTTGCAAGAAGATACCCCGCCTGAGAAAATTACTAGAAGTTTAAGGCATCTTGCATCAAGAGTGCGGAATATAGAGGCAAGTTGGGTTGAAAATTTTAGATCAAGTAACAGTAAGCAGCCGCCAACCTATTCAACATCTTATCGTGTACAAGAAGAATTGAATGGATTTTCTGATGCATTGACGGAAAGATTAGATGAAATTGACAAGAAACAAAAAGGTGGAACAGCTAAAGAAGATACTGCGGCGGCTCAAGCAGAAGCTGGTTTGGACACAAGCGGTATTGAAGTAGAGGGTTGGCCAAGCCGCGCTGTAGATGCGGTAAAAGAATTTGTTTCTGGTTTATTTAAATAATTGTTCGGTTTAAATGAAATTCGCGACAAAAATAAATTCCAACAAATCACAACATAAAAAATTCAGTGTACGCTGCCGCAGCAATGTGGACCGGTTATATTTCCTTACCTATAAAAATGCGCAAAACCAGGAGTTCTATTTTTTCCTGCTGGTTGATCCTAGTAAGGAAGAGAGCTTTTTGCATGCGCTTGAAATAAAAAACCAAAAATTCTTTCTCAATAATTATGGAAGAATAATCAAGATGGGTGAAGGTTACCCGTCCGAAGAAATGCTAGAAGATATGCAGGAAAATTACGATATTATTTTTCAGTAGTTAGCTGTTTTGATTTCATCCACCAGTTCATCAGCCCAAATTCCGGATCATATTTTGGCAGTGTTTCAGGGTGTTCGAATTTATTCCAGTAGAGCAGGCGGAAGCTGCCGATGTGCCATTGGGGGATGACGTAATAGTTCCATAATAAAACGCGGTCGAGCGCATGGGTGGCGGCAAGTAGCGTGGCTTTATCATTAGCGTTTAATATTTGTTCGATTAGCGCATCAACCACCGGGTTTTTGATGCCGATGTAATTCATGCCGCCTTTGACATCGGCAGTTGAGGAACCCCAATAGCTAGTTTGCTCAGTGCCGGGTGAGAGGGATTCGGCGAAAGTGTTGATGAACATGTCATAATCAAAATTGTCGGCGAGTTCTTTATATTGCGATGTATCGACGCTTTTGAGTTTGGCGGTGATGCCGAGAATTGCGAGGTTTTGCTGGAATGGGCCCATGATACGTTCGAAACTTGAACCTTGCTGGAGGAGAATTTCGATGGTGAATGGTTCGCCTTTGGCGTTAGTGAGCACGCCATCTTTAATTTTCCAGCCGGCTTGCTCAAGCAAGTTTTTGGCTTTAACCAATTGGTCGCGGATGCGGCCGGAGCCATCAGAAACCGGGAGTTTGAACTCTTCTGTGAATAATTCTGGCGGGAGTTTGTTTTTAAATGGTTTTAGAATTTTTAGTTCCTGGCCTTCCGGAATTCCGCTTGAGGCGTAAATCGAATTAGCGAAATAGCTATTTGTGCGCGTGTAGGAATTATAGAAAAGGTTTTTGTTCATCCATTCAAAATCAAGCGCGAGGTTCAAGGCCTGGCGGACGCGGATATCGCTGAATTTGTCGCGGCGGTTGTTGATGATAAAACACTGCATGCCGCTAGGGATTTCATTAGGAAGTTTTACTTTTGTAATGCGGCCTTGCGTCACGGCGGGAATGTTGTAGGAATTGGCCCAGTTTTTGGCGCGAATTTCATTTAAACCGAACAATTATTTAAATAAACCAGAAACAAATTCTTTTACCGCATCTACAG
>JABDBO010000059.1:0-99 GCA_013288575.1 Alphaproteobacteria bacterium | reverse complement strand
GTTTTTGGCGATGTTTTCATAACGCAAATCTACCGCGCCGGATTTGAAAGCCTGGATGGCGACGTTCACATCAAGATAATATTCATGGCGGATGGTCGC
>JABDBO010000058.1 GCA_013288575.1 Alphaproteobacteria bacterium | reverse complement strand
TTGGGTCGGGCAAGACTGCGGTGGGGTTGCTGGCGATGTTGCCGGTGGTGAAAGCTGGGCATCAGGCAGTGTTTATGGTGCCGACTACCCTACTTGCTCGGCAGCAACGTGATTGGTTTGAGAAAATTGCGGCGAAGCTTGGCGTGCGTGTGGAGTTATTGACGGGGGCGGAGAAAGGCAAGAAACGTGAGGAGATTTTGGAGAGGTTGAAAGCGGGTGAAATTGATATTTTGGTGGGCACGCATGCGTTGTTTCAAGATTGGGTAGAGTTTAAGAATTTGGGGTTGATTATTATTGATGAGCAGCATCGGTTTGGCGTGGTGCAGCGTTTGAAGCTTTCGCAGAAAAATGACATGGCACATATTTTGTTGATGACGGCGACGCCGATTCCACGCTCGCTGACGATTGCATTTTATGGTGAGATGGATATTTCACGCATAATGGAAAAGCCGGCGGAGCGGTTGCCGGTGGAGACGCTGGTTTCATCAATTGAGGATATGGAGCGCATTAGTGATGGTATTAGGCGGGCGCTGGATAAGGGTGAGAAAATTTATTGGATTTGTCCGCTGGTTGAAGAGAGTGAGAAGTCAGATTTGGCGGCGGCGAAAGACAGGTATGAGTTTTTTGCGAAGGAATTTGGCGGCAAGGTTGGGTTGATTCATGGGAGGATGAAAGAGGCAGAAAAAACGGCGGTGCTCGAGAAGTTTTTGAAGGGTGAGCATCAGGTGTTGGCGTCGTAGCAGCAGTAGTTGTGGTTGTTGTAGTAGTCGTTGTTTTTTCAAGCAATGATTTTTGCGGAGCCGGAGCTGGGGCAGGAGATGCAGCAGGAACTGGCGTTGTCAGTTGCAAACCAGGCGTTGAGCTGGCAATTGCCGAAGGTGCTGGTTTTGGCGCTGGCGGAGTAACAGCAGCTGGAGCAGGTGTCGGTGCTGGAGGTGGCACTAATGATTTGCTCGCAACTGTTGGCGATGCAGCAGGCCCAAGAACATCGTGACGGTTATCATCAAGTGATGCAGTTTGTTGCGAGGCAGCTGCAGCCGGAGCCGGCGGTTGGTCACCATTATATTGGTTGAATTCAGCTTGCGTCATCAGGCGCGTTTCAACCGGGCGGCAATTTGTTCCGCCAGTAATCAGTTTATTGCAAATATCGCTGGCTTGTTTTTTATCCGAAATAATTCCGGCATTAACTTGGTAAGTTGTCGCGCTGCCACTAACTTTAGTAATTACACGAAGCGGCAAGCTGCTATTGAACACATCAGGATATGATTTTTTCAAATCATCAACTTTTTTCTGCGCGAAATCTTTATTTTGGAAGCTGCCAAGGTCGAGCACGTTATATTGCGCGCCTTGTTCGAAAACCATATCATTTGAAGCAATGTCATATTGGCGGCGTGGCTGGATTTTTGCAGTTTCCAAAGCCTGGGTTATGCTGCCGAGCCAGTTTTTATTGGTAATTGGCTTGGCCGGAATATCAATCGCATCAACCAACTCATCCATGTTAGAATATGTCGTAACTTTCGCCACAGGAGCTTTAAGAACCGGCTCAGGTGATGATTTTACCGGATATTCGAAGCTGCTCATGCTGTAATCAACATTCTGCGCTTTAGCAATACGGGTTGGCTTAATTTGCTTTGATTCAACTTCCGGCTGAACGGCAAGTTTGCTATTAGTGAGCGAGCCATGGCTAAAATCAATTACGATATCAGCATCGTCACCATTAACTCGCGCAACTTGCTGAGTTTCAACAGGGTGAGCATGTCTTAGCATCGCCAGCAATTCGCTATTATTACCATCTTTGGCATGCGTCATTGCTGTTTCACCAAATTTATTGGCGGCTTTCGGGTCAGCACCAGCTGCAAGCAAAGCTTTTGTAATTTGTGAATTGCTGTTGATAACCGCAGTCATCAAAGGCGTGCTGCCTTCTCTATCAGTAACATTAGCATCCGCACCAGAGCTGATTAAAAGCTTGGCTACATCAGTATGGTTTTGGCGCACCGCAATTGAAAGCGCAGTTGCACCGGTTACATCATCAACATTAACATTCGCACCATGTGAAATTAGAAAAGCAGCCAGGTTTTCATTACCGTTATAAGCCGCGCGCATTAGCGCTGTTGTACCAAATTCGCCGCGTTCATTAGGGTTAGCGCCATCAGAAACCAGGCTCTGCACTTGAGCGTAATTATCAGCATTAACTGCATTAATTAACTGATTGCCAAATTCGCCATTTTGCTGGTCGGCGATCGCTGTTGTTGTAGCAAGTGAAATAGCTGTTGTGAAAGAAAGAGCTAATAATTTGTTTTTCTTAAGTTTATTCACCTTAACACCCCATGAATTTACAATTTATTTGGCAAATATAAATTTTATACGCGCAATATCAAAGGATAAAAAGCTTTGAATGGCGGAAAATAACATTTTTCCGCGAATATGTTACCGCATTGCCTATGAAATTATTACGAAGTTTGGGCGAGGCGCTTTTCTTTTTTGAGTTTGCGCATGATTATATCGCGCTTCATGCTCGAAATATGGTCAACAAAAACTACGCCGTTTAAATGGTCAATCTCATGCTGGATGCAGGTTGCAAGCAATTCATCCGCTTCAATTTCTTGGGCCTTGCCGTTATAATCCAAAAATTTCACTTTCACTGTTTTTGGGCGAACAACATCAGCAAACTGCCCAGGCAACGAAAGGCAGCCTTCTAGATAAACATTTTCTTCAGGAGATTCCCAAGTAATTTCAGGATTTATAAAAAACATCGGCTCCTTGCCACCCTCTTTTTGCGCCACATCGAGCACCAAAACCCGCCGCAGATCACCAACTTGTGTTGCTGCTAGGCCAATTCCTTCGGAATCATACATGGTTTCCAGCATATCATCCAAAAACTTGCGCAAATTATCATCAACCTTATCAACAGGTTTTGCAATCAGCTTCAGCCGCGGATCTGGGGCAGTTATGATAGGTAAAATGGCCATAATTAATTATCGCAAATCGAATGATTTAATTCAAGAGTTTATAATTATTTTGTATTCAATGTTGAAAATTATTAATTATTAACTATAAATAACCTATGAGTATTAAGGATACTAAAGCTCTGCTGGATAAAATATTTAACATGCGTTTTGGTGAAAATGGCAGGCTTGGCAATATTTTCCAACTACTGAATAATGAAGTTGAGGAACTTACAAATTATAGAAAATCTGGACTTGAGCGTTTATTAGAATATGGCTGCTACAGACCCAGGGAAGTATTTAGCAATTTTATATGTGCCTTAAACGTCTTATGCGAAATTGACGGTGAAATCACCACTCTCCCGGCAAGTGCGAGATATCAGTTAGGCACTTTTGAAACCACCATGGCAGCGCTTGAAAAGAGTTGTCAGTTCAGGGCCCGTGCACGGTATAAGGAAATAGAAAAAAATATTGATACAGATAACCCATGGCTCTTGTCACGCGAAACGTACTTTGACAATGAACCGGAAACCGGTGCATATTTTTACGAGCATATAAGCTTGCTGGATGATATCGAGAATTATAGAAAACTAATGAGCGAATATTGTTCATTAGCCAGCATTGAAATTATCGATAGAAGAGCCTCTTACACGCTAAACTTCTAACCTTCTCAACACCTCGTCTTTGCCTAAAACTGCCATTACATCATAAATCCCCGGTGAGCTCATTGTGCCGGTTAAAAGCGCACGAAGTGTCGGGCCAAAAGCGCCCATCTTCAATTTCTCACGCTCCATAAAATCATGCATAGCAGCTTCAATTCCGGCCTTGTTCCAGTCAGAAATTTCCGCCACCTGCGCCTTCACTTTCGCTAGCACCGCCGCATCCGTGCCTTTTAATTTCTCCGCAGCCTTATCATCCATCACAACCTTAAACAGAAACTTCGCATCATTCGCCAATGCTACAACAGTATTTGATCGCTCCTTCAAAAACGGCATCGCTTCCTGCAATATCACCAAATCCGCCGTGTCTAATTTGGCCCCAATCAATTCCTCAATATCCGGCGTCGCCAAATCCGCAAGGCGTTTATTATCCGCCAGTTTCATATAATGCAAATTCACCGCTGCCAGTTTCTCAAAATCAAAGCGCGCTGGCGCTGTGCCCAAATGCTCCAAATCAAACCACTTCACCGCCTGCTCGTCCGAAATAATCTCATCATCCCCATGGCTCCAACCCAACCGCAGCAAATAATTGCGCAGCGCCTCTGGCAGATAACCCATTTTCCGATATTCATCCACGCCCAGTGCACCATGTCGCTTTGAAAGCTTCGCCCCATCCGGCCCCAAAATCATCGGCACATGCGCAAATTCCGGCACATGCCAACCCATCGCCTGGTAAATCAATTTCTGCCTAAACGTATTAGTAAAATGGTCATCCCCACGGATCACATGCGTAACCGCCATATCATGGTCATCAACCACAACGGCGAGCATATAAGTCGGCGTGCCATCAGACCGCAGCAAAATCATATCATCCAATTCCGCCGCATCCACATCCACATCACCTTTCACTGCATCGCGCACATGAACCTTGCCCTCAAGCGGCGCCTTCAAACGTACCACATGCGGCTTATCCTCATTCAAATTCTGGTCACGATAAGGTGAACGGAATTTCTTGTTTGGATTATCCGTCCGCCATTTTTCCAATTCTTCCGCCGTCACATAACAACGATAGGCTGCACCTTTCTCAATCATCGCCAAGGCAACTTCCGCATGCCGGTGCGCCCGAGCAAACTGGAAAATCGGTGGCGCGTCAGCCTCTAACCCAAGCCATGCTAACCCATCAATCAACGCATCAACGGCGGCCTTAGTTGAGCGCTCCCGATCAGTATCTTCAACCCGCAGCAAATATTTCCCGCCATTTTTCTTAGCAAATAAATAGCTAAACAACGCCGTCCGCGCCCCGCCAATATGCAGAAATCCGGTAGGAGAGGGTGCGAATCTGGTTATTATTTGTGTCATCCGGCTGATATATAATTGATACTCTCGTCATATTCAAACAAAGAAAGTAATATCTTTACATTATCCGTCAGCGGCTTGCTCAAAACCTCCCGCGCATCGTCGCGTGCCTTGTACAGCAAATCCTGATGCTCCGGCATCACCGCAAACTTAAACTCCGCAAACCCGCTCTGCTTGGTGCCCAACACATCACCCGCGCCGCGAATGCGCAAATCCTCCTCCGCAATCACAAACCCGTCACTCGTCTTCTTCATCACCTTCAACCGTTCCGCTGATTCCGCCCCCAGCCTTCCAGAATATAGCAAAATACAAGTGGATTTCTTATCCCCACGCCCAATACGCCCACGCAACTGGTGCAATTGAGACAAACCAAACCGCTCCGAATGTTCGATAAACATCACCGTCGCATCCCGCACATCAATCCCCACCTCAATCACTGTTGTCGCCACCAACAACTGATGCTCACCCTTCAAAAACTTCTCGAGCACCGCCGTTTTTTCTGCCTCTTTCATCCTCCCATGAATCAACCCAACCTTGCCGCCAAATTCCTTCGCAAAAAACTCATACCTGTCTTTCGCCGCCGCCAAATCTGACTTCTCACTCTCTTCAACCAGCGGACAAATCCAATAAATTTTCTCACCCTTATCCAGCGCCCGCCTAATACCATCACTAATGCGCTCCATATCCTCAATTGATGAAACCAGCGTCTCCACCGGCAACCGCTCCGCCGGCTTTTCCATTATGCGTGAAATATCCATCTCACCATAAAATGCAATCGTCAGCGAGCGTGGAATCGGCGTCGCCGTCATCAACAAAATATGTGCCATGTCATTTTTCTGCGAAAGCTTCAAACGCTGCACCACGCCAAACCGATGCTGCTCATCAATAATAATCAACCCCAAATTCTTAAACTCTACCCAATCTTGAAACAACGCATGCGTGCCCACCAAAATATCAATTTCACCCGCTTTCAACCTCTCCAAAATCTCCTCACGTTTCTTGCCTTTCTCCGCCCCCGTCAATAACTCCACACGCACGCCAAGCTTCGCCGCAATTTTCTCAAACCAATCACGTTGCTGCCGAGCAA
Source organism: Alphaproteobacteria bacterium (assembly GCA_013288575.1). GTDB lineage: Bacteria > Pseudomonadota > Alphaproteobacteria > Rickettsiales > 21-14-0-20-44-7 > JABDBO01. The sequence goes on along the minus strand of JABDBO010000058.1, from coordinate 93 downwards.
GTAGGGTAGTCGGCACCATAAACACTGCCTGATGCCCAGCTTTCACCACCGGCAACATCGCCAGCAACCCCACCGCAGTCTTGCCCGACCCAA
>JABDBO010000057.1 GCA_013288575.1 Alphaproteobacteria bacterium | reverse complement strand
CTGAGTTAGAGGGCATTGCAGCGACAACGAATATTTCTCTTGCCGCAACTAATAACATCACCATCAACAGTTTGACCACCGATGGCAATTTGAACCTGGCGCAAACTGCGGGCCACTCCGTTGGATATTATTATATTCGTCGGGTCAAGGAGAAGCATACCATCTTGACCATTTGGTGCTTGCGTATCAACCGCGCCCCTGAATGCGAGGTTTTGTTTGCCCGAGGTTTCAACATTACCGCCATCACCCGAATTCGCTCCACCGCGTGCAGAAATTGAACCGCCAAAATAAGTATCGCCATCGCTCCACACAGCTACCTGGCCGCCATTACCGGAAGTAATTGCGTCCGCTTTGATAATTGCGCCTTGTTCAACTGTTGTGTTAGTTGCAGTTGGCGTTGCTCCTTGCCCGTGGAAATCACCGCCGATTTTTACATTGCCTGCACCGGCATCGCCCGATACGTCAACTACGCTTGTTGAAGTGAGGTTTACATTATCCGCCAATACATCTACTTCACCACCTTTATGGCCAGTTTTGTAACCTGATGCATCTAGAGTTCCGCTATTGGTTGCGGTGCTGTTGCCTGTTTTTTCAGCGTAGAGAATAATTTTGCCATCATGCTGTTTAAATGATGTGGCAGAAATAGTTCCGCTATTGCTGACCACGCTGTTGACTATGCCATGCGCAGCGGCAGCGGTTAATGTAACAACGCCGCCATTGGCATTAATAGCTCCTTCGTTTGATGCAACTTGGTTTTTGAGATCACCTGATACTGCAACGGTAATTAAATTATCTCCCGCCATATCGAGAGTAAAGCTATCGCCAGATGCCAATGTAACTTTACCGAGCTTGGCGTTGATTGTCCCAGAGTTCTCAACATCCGGCGCAACGAAGCCAACTAGGCCAGCTTCTTTGGCTGTAATGTTTCCTTCGTTTACAATTTTCGCTTCCGGATTACCGGGCGTTGAAAATTTCATGTTGCCATTCATGAAATCGTTATTGTTGATATTTGCGGTTGTCGCCACCAGGCCAGCAACATCTACTTGCGAATTAGGTCCGAAGAATACGCCATTAGGATTGATCAGAATTATTTTCCCGTTCGCCGTTAAATGCCCCAAAATCTGCGAAGGATTAACATCGTTGATTCTATTCAGAGTAATTGACGATGAAGATGGTTGGTGAAATGCCGTTGTTTCATCTTGGTTAATATTAAAACTTTGCCAATCTACAATGCCTTTGCCGGTAGTCTGAGTGACATCAAGAGTTTTTCCTGATTCGGTAATGGTGATTGAACCAGCAGTCACTGTTCCGCCAGTTGGGTTGGCAATTGCCGGAGTGCAATAAAATGATGAAGCAAGTAGAGAAATTATGGCAGCGGAATTTCGCAGGCGCGTAAACGCAGTAGGATTCTGAAACATCCCAACTCTAGAATTTCCTAGCTTACCTATTGTCATATATTAATAATTATATGGGTAAAGTACTAATATTTAGCTAATGGAAATAGGGATGTTACCTATGATGCGTTACAGGTAACATATTGATTTATATGAGTGGCAGTAATTTGAAAATTGTATTTGGTTTATAAGTCGTAAAGATTGGGGGTTGTTCCCTAATAACTTGAGGAAACCAAATATTGCATTAATACGTGCTGAAAAGAGTCTATCTGCAGTGACAAACGACCGTGCCAATACAGCCTCAGAAAATAGCATGAAGAAGCTAATAAATATCTACTGCCACTATATTAACTATAAATAATAATTGGGTAATTTCGTGGATAGAAATTTATGTTATATTCATATTATGAAAAAACTTTTTGCTGGCATATCCATTATAGTTTTTACCTTATCGTTTGCACATATTGCCAGCGCTGAAACCATGAGCCAGGATGAGCAGGTTATACACATTATCAATCGCATAACTTATGGGCCAAATGCCGAAACTATTGACCATGTTAAAAAGATTGGTGTTCAAAATTTTATCGAAGAACAGCTACATCCCGAAAACATTTCAACGCCAGATAGTTTGAGCAGCAAACTTAGCAACATGAAAACCATCAATATGCCGCTGGATACGCTGGTGGCAGAATATGGTAATCCGCTACAAATGGCGCGCATGGATAAAAACAAAGATGCTGAAAAAGATGCGCGTAAAAATTCTAATATAATTGTCGAAGAATTATCGCAGGCGAAAGTCGAGCGCGGAGTTGAAAGCAATGCCCAGTTGCAGGAAGTTTTAACTGATTTTTGGTTTAACCACTTCAATGTTTTTGCTGAAAAAGAGCGTGACCGTTTTTATGTGAGCAGCTACGAACGCGATGCAATCCGCCCGTATACGATGGGCCGTTTTCGTGATTTGTTGGAAGCGACAGCAAAGCACCCGGCGATGTTGGTTTATCTCGATAACTGGCTAAACACCGATCCTAATAGCAGAGCAGCCCGCGGCAAACAAAACGGCATTAACGAAAACTATGCCCGCGAGATTATGGAGCTGCACACAATGGGTGTTGATGGCGGATATACGCAAACCGATGTCACCACACTCGCGCATATTTTAACTGGATGGGGGTTGGGCAAGGGCAAAACGATGGAAGAAAAATCCGTCTTTTATTTTGACCCAAAACGTCATGATTACAGCGATAAAATCTTCTTAGGCCACAAAATCCGTGGGCGCGGGGAGGCGGAAATTGAAGAAGCTTTGGATATTCTCGCAACTCATCCGTCAACTGCGCATCATATAAGCTATCAACTCGCGCAAAACTTTTTGGCCGATCAGCCGCCGGAAACTTTGGTGAAAAAAATGGCGGAAACTTTCACTCATAGCAATGGCGATATCCGCGAAGTTCTTGAAACCATGTTCAAATCACCCGAGTTTTGGGATAAACAATATTTTCGCAAAAAGTTTAAACCACCTTTCCGCTATATAGTTTCTGCCTTGCGTGTAACTAACGTTGAAGCTGATGATAATTTAATAATGCTGCCGGCGCTAAAAAATATGGGCGAGCCGCTATATCGCAATCTCACGCCAGATGGATTTCCAAATACTAATGATCATTGGGTGAATTCCGATGCATTGTTGAAGCGCATTGATGTGGCAAAACGCATAATTAAAGCCGCGCTTAACACCGGCAAAAACGTTTCGGCGGCGGAACTAATAAAAGTTTTGGGTGGCGATTTCAGCCAGGATACAATTTCTGCCATCAACGGAGCAGGGCAGAATTTGCAGCCAGTGATGGTGCTAAGCAGCCCAGAATTTCTATATTATTAGAGGTAATTTATGGCAATGAACCGGCGTGAATTTGTGAAGATGATGGGCTTGGGTGTTGGCTATAGCATGCTCCGCTTCGGCCACGGCGGTATGGCGTTTGCCAGTGATGCGCCGGTTGATAAGCACTTAATTGTCATCATGATGCGCGGCGCGGTTGATGGTTTGAGCATTGTTGTGCCGTATAACGAACAGGCATATTATAAAAACCGCCCAAACATCGCAATTCAGCGCAGTGAGGTGCTCACTCTCGATGAACGTTTTGGCTTGCACCCATCACTTGCACCGCTCATGCCATTATGGACGAATAAATCTATGGCCTTTGTCCACGCCAGCGGCTCGCCGGCGGAAACGCGTTCGCATTTCGAAGCACAAGATATTATGGAAACAGCTTCCGAGCATCCCGGCTCAACCGGTTGGATGAACCGCCTAGTGCAAATATTGCCAGATACAAATTCATCGACCCGCGCACTCAGCTTTGGCAATACTTTACCGCGCATTTTTGAAGGCAGCTACAATGTGGCGACAGTTCCGCGCGGCATCAAAGGCGGCAATGGCAAAATGGCCTTTGATAATCCAAAAGTTGGCGGCGCTTTCGACAGCCTTTATAAAAATAATCCCGAACTACATTCGCTCTACAAAGATGCAGTATCTTCGCGTGAGGAAATGGTTGCTGATCTCAATGAAGAAATGACCGCTGCGTCAAAAGATGCGGCAAAACCTGATGAATTCGTGAATCAATGCGAGAAGCTGGCCAAAATGATGAGCCGCGATGCGAAAATCCAATTGGCGTTCATGGATGTCGGCGGATGGGATACGCATATCAACCAGGGCAATGCGAAAGGCCAGCTTGCTAATAAGCTTGAAAAACTTGGAACGGCGCTTGCAGCTTTATGCCAAGGGCTTGGTGACCGCTATAAAGATACTACCATCGTCGTCATGTCAGAATTTGGTCGCACCGTTGCTGAGAACGGCAACCAGGGCACCGACCACGGGCATGGCAATGTGATGTGGCTGTTCGGCGGCAATGTAGCTGGCGGCAAAGTCTGGGGGCAGTGGCCTGGCTTGGAGCAAACGCAATTGCACGAAGCGCGAGATTTGGCGGTGACTACAGATTATCGCAGCGTGATCGGGCAGGTGCTTGTCAGCCAATTTAAATTATCTCCCGAGCAGGTGAGTAAAGTGCTGAATACCTATACTCCGGCTCCTGACCTTAATGGTCTGGTTTAATTCCTGGTTCGCAAGCTGTTGAATTACTTCATAATACTATGCAAAGCATCTATAAAGGGCAATAATTGCTTGGATTGCTAGTTAACGAGCAGTAATAAAACCGCAATACTTTTCCTATATATTCCTAAGATTATGCAACGCGAACAAGCAGTTGAAGAAGTTACAGCGTTAAAAGATTTACTCCTGGTTTGGATTAATGACACGCCTGCGAAAAGATATGGAAGAAAATTCAAACTAGATTTTTCTAATCCTTCAAGCCGCAGCGCCTACGAAACTGTAATAAATAATTTTTGCACCAGCAGAGCTAGTTATGTTGGTGAAGCATGGATGAGATACCTAATTGCTGGTGGAGTTTTTAGCACCGTTGGCAGGCCATTGATGCCGGGCAATTTTGATGCGGTAAAAATGGCTTATGGCAAGTTCGATGTTTTAAAAGATGGGCTAATGTATGAACTTGAAGACGACTTTGAGCGTACACTCCGAACAATCCATCCAGGCGGACGAGAATCGGGTAGATTAGTTGCGTTAAGTGATGATTTTTACACCCAGATAACTACAGCCCTTAACAGAAGGTTTGAAAAGAATACCTGGGACATGCTGATTTAAGCTTATTACCAAAACAAATAGTCAAAAGGAATACGCCCCCTGAAGTTTTTATAATGAGAAAGCCGGATTTCACGCCTAGCATAAATCCAAATAAATTAGAGCCAGAATTAGAATTCCGCACCTTGCTTCTCAAACTTCATATCCAGCATTTTTGGCATACGACGAAAGAATTGATCGAGCATTTAGGTGGCCATGTGTTTGTTGCTCCAGAACCTGCGAGAAAGAGAGAGTTTTTTGTAAGAGATACCGTAATATTTTTACATGATGGAAAATTACTAATACCAAATTTCTCTCAACAAGATGTGAGTGATGTTACGCAAAGTGAAAGTAATGTTGTAGTAAATCAGTTACGACAAATTGCTAATATTGAACAGCAGGCAAAATTGCCATTTGCTATCGATGGGGCCAATTTGGCAGTTTGGGACAAAGTTAAAGGCAGCGAGATTGCATTGCTTTCAGGTAAGCACCTTCCACTTCTTATGAGAGATGTGCTTTATTTCCAAACCCACTATCCTGACCGCGTAATACCAATGCATCTAGATCCATCGTTAGCAAAACGAATTTTCCACGGTGATTTTGTTACGGCAAATATACCTGGCGGTTTTGTATTAGGTTATCCGGAATTTCTAGCGTCAAGCGCTTCCCGCGATGCCATTAAGCGTGTGTTAGGAGAAAACTTTTACAGGCTGACAAAGAAACAGCAGAAAAGGCCGGCATAAACCTTATCACGGTAGGTAATAATGCTATCATGCCACATTGTAGTCTAGAAACTCAAAAGAAATTAGAGCAGCGGGGTGTAAACGTTATATCCCCGCGCTATCTAGGGCTTCCTGATGGCAGCTTCTACTATGGTGGCGGCGGCCCACATTGCATAACACTACAAGTGCCACATCAATTGCTTAAAACCGAAGTAGCAAGAGATTTAGCAGCGAGGACTAAAGGTTGATACTTTTATGTAATTCAAAGCAGTGTTACCTCAGTGTAAAGGAGGTGTATAGGTCAATGGGTCAAAGAATGAAATTTCATCTCTAAACCTGCGCCATGTACAATTGATAAAAATGTATCAAAACGAGGATTTG
>JABDBO010000056.1 GCA_013288575.1 Alphaproteobacteria bacterium | reverse complement strand
CAACTGTATCAGCGTTTAAAGTAATTTGCCCGCCAACTCCTGAACTAGAGCGAGAAGTTATATTACCAGTTTGGTTGATGAGTCCGTTATTATTTCCACCGCTGGCTTGAACCGAAACTGTTGCTGCATTTAAAGTGCCGCTATTATCTATTTGCACGGCATTTGGCGTAGCGCCTTCGGCAAGTAGAACAATTTTTCCATCATGTTGTTCGAATGAAGTGGCATTAATAATACCACTATTGTTAACTACGCTGTCAACCACGCTGCCTGCCGCTTCAGCAGTAAGTGTTACCGTGCCGCCTTCCGCATTAATAGTGCCAGTATTGCTTACTATCTGGTCTTTAAGGTTTTTGCTGGCTGCGACTTTGATCATATTATCACCAGCCATATCAAGCGTAAATCTATCGCCAGAAGCTAGCGTGACTTTACCAAGTTTTGCATTGATAGTGCCGCTGTTTTCTACTTGTGGCGCCACAAATCCAACCAAGCCGGCATCTCTTGCAGTTATCGTACCTTGGTTTTCGATTTTGGCGCTTGGGTTATTTCCCGGAGTTGTGAAATTCATTTTGCCCTTCATGAAATCACGATTTTTTATATCAGCGGTGGTGGCAAGAAGACCTGCCACATCAACTTTCGAATTTGGGCCGAAGAACACGCCATTGGGGTTGATCAATATGAGTTTGCCGTCAGAACCTAACTGGCCCAATATTTGAGAAGGGTTGGTATCATGAATGCGGGTTAGAGAAATCGATGAGGAAGATGGGGTGTGAAAATAGGTTGATTCATCAGTGTTGATATTGAAGCTGCTTGAATCATAAATTGCTTTACTGCTTGTTTGGTTAACATCAAAATTATTTCCGTTAACGCTAATCGTTGCGCTGCCTGCTGATACTGTCATCCCTTGTGGGTTTGCCGCAGCATTGTCAGGAAGAAATATTGCTAAAAGAGAAAGTAAGCAACTGGAAGCTAATAGATTTCGCGTCGCACCCATGTTGCTGATATGCCGCTTTGACAATTTGGAATTATCAGCTGAAACGAGTTCAGGCTCTGGGAATTGATTACTATCTTTTAGCTCCGATTTTTTTGCCATAAAGAAAATTGTAATCTTAAAATACTTGCGTGTTAAAAATATTTAGCAGTTTAGTTTAAATATGCTATGGGCTTACTATGATTTGTGCAAGGACAATTCCTGGTAAAATAAAAGCAATTCAATTTTCACTGGTTGTAGTTGCCTTATTATCAATTTGGTCAAATTCTATTGCCGCTCCGGTTGTGCCAGGTTCCGCGGATGTTGGCAGGGCGATTGAAGAAAATGAAAGCCGCCCAAAACCGGTTTACCCCGGCGGCACTTCGGTGGTGGCTCCTGAAGAAAAAACAAATCCCGCTCCGGCAGGTGCTGATAAAGTAACTTTCACTCTGCACCATGTCATTATAGAAGGTTCAACAGTTTATAAATACGATGATCTGTTAGCACTCTATAATGGGTACATTGATAAAACCGTCTCGCTCCAACAAATTTATGATTTAGCCAATCTTTTAACCAAGCGTTATCACGATGATGGTTATGCATTGTCAAAAGCCGTAGTGCCACCGCAGGAAATTAATAATGGTGATATTAGAATAAGCGTCATTGAAGGTTATGTAGATACGATGACTATTCAAGGTGCTTATCATGAGACCGAGATGACTGATGCGATGTTTGATAAAATAACATCCGAAGTTCCGCTCAATATAAAAACTCTTGAACATCAAATGCTGCTTTATAATGACCTTGCCGGAACTTCGGCGCAGGCAATATTGAAAGAGGCGGATGATAAGAGCGCTGTCGGCGCAACGCATTTGGTATTGGTGTTCAATGAAGTGAATGAGCCAAGCACAATCAGTTATGATAATTTCGGTTCACGCTATCTTGGGCCATATGAAGCGTCATTCCAAACTGGTTTTAATATTCTCCCCTATGAGAGAACAACCATCAATGGTTTGGCTACCACACCAACCAAAGAGCTTAAATTCATTGATGTTACGCATACGGTGCCAGTTGATAGTTCCGGCACTACAGCTACCATGGGTTTTAGTTATGGGCACAGCAATCCCGGTTATACGCTTGAAGCTGATGACATAAAAAGTAACGCTCATGATTATTCAATAGGTCTAACTCAGCCAGTAATTAGGTCACGCGTAGAAAATTTATATTTCGGTACAGGATTTGAATTCAAAAATAATTATACCGATGTGTTATCTAACCGGCTTTATGCTGATGCGCTCAGGATAGTGAATGTGTCGGGCAATTACGATAGATCAGATTCATGGAAGGGGACAAACCAATTGCAAATCAAGCTAAGCCAGGGGCTTGATATTTTGGGAGCCAGCCGCAACGGATCACTTTTCCTCTCGCGGCAAAACGGACATAGTGATTTCACAAAAATCAATGTTGATGCCAATCGCCTGCAAAATGTTGCTAATGATGTGAACGTCTACGTTGCAGGTACTGCGCAATATGCTGGGTCGGCGCTATTGTCATCCGAACAATTCGGTTTTGGCGGCGAGCAGTTTGGCCGCGCTTATGATACTTCTGAAATTACCGGAGATGATGGCATTGCCGGCTCGGTAGAGCTGCAATATTCAGGCCTGCCCGACATTTGGAATACGCCATCACAACTATTTACATTTTATGATATAGGCAAAGTGTGGAATTATGATGGTGCGGATATTTCAGCTTCATCAACAGGTGTTGGTTTGCGGCTCGTGCATGATGAAAGGCTCTCAGCTAACCTAACTTTGGCGGAACCTCTGACTAAAAGAGTTGATGCTCCCGAATATGGCGGTGGCAAAGACCCGCGAGTCTTCTTTTCTGTGAGCTATAAACTAAGATAATTCGCTTTTATTGCCCTTATCGGCAGCGGTATTATTAATAGCATAAGTTGAAGGCAGTTTGGGCCCCTTCATATCAGGATCAACAATAAATGAGTTTCTCAAAAGCTCAAATTCCTTTTGGCTGATTGAACCGGTGCGCAAGCCACCTGGCGGCGGTGGTGGCGGATTTTTGCCAGGTGATGCGGGGTTTTGCGGATCTTGCGTTACATTAAGCATTTGAGTGATAGGAGTCGGGCTTCCTGTGCCAATTTGAATCTGAGTTACATTTTTAAGAGTTAAAGTTCCAAGCTCAACAGGATTGCCATTACTATCTTTGCCAGATCTTACTAATGTATATGCATTATTGCCCGAAGGTTTTATTTCGATTTGTGCTGATATTACACGATGTGAATTTGGATCCAAATTTGGATTATTAGCGTCAGGATTGATAGCTTCCATCACCAATATGTTAGGGCCTTTGGCGTTTGAGCAATCAATTTGCATATCCGCTCCAAAATTTCCCAGATGTATGGTGTTCTTATAACCATTACCGATAATTTGGGTGTTCTGCCCCGGGTAAACGAAAGATGCACCGTTAGTATTCGGAAGATTTTCAGCCTCCATGGGTTCTGACGGCAAATAGGTAGGGGAAGCTTGCTTACTTGCTGGCACCGTTACAGTATAGCCGAGATAGTAATCATTTGACTTATTGCCGCCTACTAATTTCTGATATGCTTTTGTCGCTAGATTTAAAGGTTGAAATTCAATATTGGCAGGGAAAAAACTATTGTTGGCTTTAGGTGCCCCCATAAGTGTCTGTGAAGATGAAAATTCCTGTGAATTATAGTCAATAGTTGCTCCAGGTGGCGGCGGATTATAATTTACTGTCTGGTCTGCTATTGAGCCGTCAATCGCTTCATTTACATTGCCTTTTTCTAAATACATGCGCTGCCTTTCAGGATCAATTTGAATTTGACCTAAGCTTATTTTTTCTAGTGTGGCGGCATCCAATTTTTTGAAATCTTTTGCATTATTTATAAGAGCATCCGTATCTATATTGATTATATCAGTGCTATCCGCTTTATAAATTGCTTCTTCAGAACCTTGGCCACATTTAATTGTGAGTTTTACTTCATTAGACTTTTTATTAGCTGTTTTAGTTATAGCAAAATTGTAATTTACAGGCTGGTTTGTACTTGTAACCCAATGCAGCTTGATGTTCTTTCTTTCATCATCAACATCTATAATACTGTCGCTGGAGCCATTAAAATATATTCCATGAGAACGGTAATTATTATAAGTAGCAAAATTTCCTACTCTTCCTGCAACGCCAGGGCCTGTAATATTATTACCAATAAATACGTGATCAACTTCACTATTTTCTCCCTCTTTTTTGGGAAAAACTGTTAGTTGATCTTCTCCTTTTACTTTACTGGATGCCGGCGATTGCATAACTATTACTAGGCTCACTGAGCTGCTAAATTTGTAATAATATCTTGTAACTCCAGATTTATCAGGGTCTGTAGTTGCGTGGTGGAATTTAAATAAACTTCCAAAGATTGGCGTGCCTGTTTGAGGCGTATCAGTTCCATCTGCCATAAATAATCTCCGTTACTTGATTATTAATTTAAATCCACCGGTTGTAGCAAGGGAAAATTAATATAACGCTTTAATTCTTAATCTTTTTATTAAAAATGGGTTGGGTTGATTAGATCTTCAGTAACTATAAAGGGATAATCACATTCTCTTTTAAGCATTTTAGATGAAACCGAATCTAATAAGGTGCCACGTTAATAAGTAAGTAACCATTTGAAATGATAATTAGAACAATTAATTGAATTTAAAATAAAAAAATGTAATTACCGGTTAACGATGGCGTACATAAAATCTAAATTGGCGGTTCTATTTTTGGCTCTATGTTTAACTTATGTGTTAACTGAGAGAGCTCTTGCTGCGCCCATATCGGTTCCCAGTAATGCTGATGCCGGACGGGTGATTGAAGATATGAAAAAAACGCCTGAACCTTCTTTTGCCGGGCCATCGGTAAAAGCACAGGAAATTATAGGTGAAAAAGCACCGGCCGGATCTGAGAAAGTGCAATTTATCTTGAAAAAAGTTGTTATTAAAGGTGCAACTGCATATCGCGAAGAAGATCTAGCTAAGATATATAGTGATTACATTGGCAAAACCATTTCGCTCAATCAGATGTATGATTTTGCCAATGCAATTACTAAGCGCTATCAGGACGATGGTTATGTGTTATCCCGTGCGGTCGTTCCACCTCAGGAAATTGGCGACGGCATCATCAAAATTAAAGTGATCGAGGCTTATATTGGCACGGTCAAAACTGAAGGTAATTATACCAACGCAAAAGTTCCCGAAGGTATGATTGCCAGAATCAAAGCTTTGCATCCATTTAATGTACATGATCTTGAACGGCAGATGTTGCTCTTGAATGATCTAGCGGGAGTTACTGTAAAATCTGTTTTGCAATTGCCAAAGAACCAGCAGGAAGCGAATGATGGCGCTGTTGATTTGTCGCTTATTTTTTCTGATAAGCATGATAGCGCAAACGTTAGCCTTGATAATTTTGGTTCACGCTACCTGGGGCCTTTTGAACAAAGCGCGCAGGCTAATTTGAGCCTTCTACCTTATCAACAAACAACGATAAATGGTTTGGTTTCAACTCCAGTTCGTGAATTGCAATATATAAGCCTCTCACATTTAGTCCCAATAGATAGCAGCGGAACCGCCGCAAGTTTTCAAGTTAATTATGCGCATAGCCAACCGGGCTTTGAATTGGAGCAAGATAATGTGCACAGCAGATCAGTTGATTATGGTGTGTTCCTCTCTCATCCGTTTATAAGGTCGCGGGCGGAAAATCTTTCAATGGGCGGCGGGTTTGAACTTAAAACTTCAGACACTGATGTTATGGAGAATCGGCTTTACCGAGATGTTATAAGAATTGCCAGTTTGAATGCCAATTATGATATATCTGATGAATGGGCGGGCGAGAACCAGGCGCAAATAAAATTCAGCCAGGGGCTTGATGTGCTTGGCGCGCGTGAAACCGGATCAGTAGATCTTTCGCGCGGCAACGGGCATAGTGATTTTTCAAAGGTAAATTCTACTATTAGCAGGCTGCAGGGTATTACGGATAATTTTCAATTTTATGCCGCGGCAACCGGGCAATATGCGTGGACTCCGCTATTATCATCAGAACAATTCGGTTTTGGCGGCCAGCAATTTGGGCGCGCCTATGATTCATCAGAGATCACCGGAGATGATGGCATTGCCGGCTCACTGGAACTTCGTTATTTGGGGCTGCCAGATTTTCTTAATGTGAATTCCCAGTTCTTCACTTTTTACGATATTGGCAAAGTGTGGAATTATGATGGCGTTACAGATCCT
>JABDBO010000055.1 GCA_013288575.1 Alphaproteobacteria bacterium | reverse complement strand
GAAAATTCAGGCACCATTTGGTCTGCCGTGAAATAACCCAGATCCCCTCCGCTCATTTTAGCACCAGGCTCGATTGATTTAGCCTTGGCAATTTTCTCAAAATCTCCATTTTTAACTACATCAGCCCGCACTTTTTTGGCTTCATCCTCAGTTTTTACAAGGATGTGATAAGCGTGAATTTCTTCTGCGCCTTCTTTGTTTTTCAGCTTTTCATCATAAAGCTTTTTCAATTTATCATCAGATTTTTGAGCTGTGACTAGGTCAGTCAAAAATTTCTGTTGGATAAGGAAGTTTTCAGCCTCTTTCAATTTTTGTTTGATTTCCGGGTCATTTTGCACGCCTGCTTTATGAGCGGCTTCAATAATCAGTTGTTTTTCAATGTATTTTTCAACAAAAGCTTTTTGAAAATCTAATGGAGTCTTATCAAAAGTGAGCTTTTGCCCGTTTGGCTGATCCATAGTCATAGTGGCAAAAGAAGCTTCAATTTCAGCCTTGGTAACATCATGGCCATTAACTTTGGCGAGCACGGAATCATCGGCAACTGCCGCTGCTGAGGTGGAAATAACAAGGCCAAAAAGCCCGGCAGCGAATAGTTTTTTCATTTTTGCTCCTGTAAATTTAAAATTTCACTCTTATATAGTGATAAACAAAGTTTCAGTCTATAGGTTTTGTGCTTGCCGATAAGCTACATTATCTATATTAAAGTGACAAAATTAGGTTTTTAAATGATAGGACTCGCAAAAAAATTCTTCGGCTCGGTCAATGACCGCATTATTCGCCCGTTTTACAAAAACGTGGATGAAATAAACGCGCTTGAGCCAGAAATCGAAAAGCTAAGTGATGCTGAACTTGCAGCTAAAACTGTTGAGTTCAAAGGGCGCTTGAGTAAAGGTGAAACGCTGGATGACCTTTTGGTTGAAGCATTTGCTGTTGTACGTGAAGCCTCAAAACGCAAACTCAATATGCGCCATTTTGATGTGCAGCTTATCGGCGGAATGGTTTTGCATAATGGTATGATTTCTGAAATGAAAACCGGCGAGGGTAAAACCCTTGTAGCGACACTCGCGGTTTATCTGAATGCGCTGTCAGGCAAAGGCGTACATGTGGTTACGGTGAATGATTATTTGGCCAAACGTGACGCTGAATGGATGGGCCAGCTATATAATTTCCTTGGGCTAACAACTGGATGTTTAACATCAGATTTAGTTGAGTCGCTCCGCCAGGATGCTTATCGCTGTGACATATTATATGCAACGAATAACGAGCTAGGTTTCGATTATTTACGCGATAACCTGAAGTTCAAAAAAGAAGCAATGGTTCAACGCGAATTTAACTACGCCATTGTCGATGAAGTTGATTCTATTCTGGTCGACGAAGCCCGCACTCCGCTTATCATTTCCGGCCCAACCGAAGATAATTCTGAACTATATATCCAAATCAACAAACTAATCCCGAAACTTGTCGCTGATGATTATGAAGTTGATGAAAAAACCCGTTCAGTATTGCTTACCGAAAAAGGCAACCATACTATTGAAAAACTGCTGCGTGATAGCGGCCTGCTTGCCAACGAAGGCAATCTCTATGATATCCAAAACCTTCTTCTTGTTCATCACGTAAACCAGGCTTTGAAAGCACATAAGGTTTTCAATAAAGATGTTGATTACATTGTTAAAGACAACAAAGTTATAATTATCGATGAATTCACCGGCCGTATGCAAGAAGGCCGTCGTTATTCAGAAGGTTTGCACCAGGCGCTTGAAGCTAAGGAAAATGTTCCGGTTCAAAATGAAAACCAGACATTGGCTTCAATTACTTACCAAAATTATTTCCGCCTTTACAGCAAACTCGCCGGTATGACTGGCACTGCGATGACTGAAGCGCAAGAATTTGGTGATATTTATGGTCTGCAAGTTGTTGAAATCCCAACCCATGTTGAAGTTAAGCGCGTTGACGAAGATGATAAAGTCTACCGCACCGAAGAAGAGAAATATGAAGCGATTGTTGATGCAATTGCTGAAGCAAATAAGAGAAAACAACCGGTTCTGGTTGGCACAGTTAGCATTGAGAAATCTGAATTGGTTTCTAAGCTCCTCAAGAAAAGGAAAATCAAGCATAGTGTATTGAATGCTAAATTCCACGAACAGGAAGCGCAAATCATTACCCAAGCTGGCCGCCCAGGCGCAGTGACGATTGCCACTAACATGGCTGGCCGCGGAACTGATATCAAACTTGGTGGCAACCCAGAAATGTCTGCCGAAAAGTGGGATGTCGAAAAGGAAAAAGCACAAGTGATGGAAGCTGGCGGTTTATTCGTACTTGGTACAGAACGCCATGAATCCCGCCGTATTGATAACCAGTTACGCGGTCGTTCCGGTCGCCAAGGTGATCAAGGGCTTTCGCATTTCTACCTCTCGCTTCAAGATGATTTAATGCGCATTTTCGGTTCTGAAAGAATTGATTCAATGTTAGTTCGTCTAGGCTTGGAAAAAGGCGAGGCGATCACCCACCGTTGGGTTAGCAAAGCCTTGGAAACTGCACAAAAGAAAGTTGAGGGCCGCAACTACGAAATTCGTAAAAACCTCCTGAAGTTTGACGATGTCATGAATGACCAGCGCAAAATTATTTATAAGCAGCGCTTAGAAATCATGGATTCGGAAGATGTTTCAAAAACCATCAATGATTTCCGCGATCGTACAATTG
This sequence comes from Alphaproteobacteria bacterium, assembly GCA_013288575.1. Classification (GTDB taxonomy): domain Bacteria; phylum Pseudomonadota; class Alphaproteobacteria; order Rickettsiales; family 21-14-0-20-44-7; genus JABDBO01. The sequence continues at coordinate 3,649 of JABDBO010000055.1, read as the reverse complement.
AAGATTTGGTCTATGCCGCAATCCCTGAGCGTTCATACCCTGAGCAATGGGATATGGATATGCTCGAACTGGAACTGAAACGCGTTTTCGGTTTTGATATCCCAGCCAAGCAATGGGCGGCGGAAGAAGGAATTGGCGAAAAAGAATTGCTAGAAAAAATCAAACATGAAATTGAAGCTTTCATGGCGTTGAAAGAGCGCAAAATCGAGACGACTGTAATGCGCAGCATCGAAAAGCAGGTTCTGCTTGTAACGCTAGATCAGCTCTGGAAAGAGCACTTACATTCACTTGATTCGGTGCGCCAGGGTATTGGGCTTCGTGCATACGGCCAGAAAGATCCGCTTAATGAATATAAGCATGAAGCTTTCCGTTTGTTTGAATATATGCTCGCCCATTTGGCTGAAACTGTCACTAGCCGTATGGCGCATGTGGAATTGCAGCCAAGCGATGTTGATATTTTGGAACAAAAGCAGCGCGAACAACGCATTCGTGAAGTGCGCAATTACAATAATGAGCAATTGCCACAAGGCACTATCCGTAACGTAGTCCGCCCTGATCAACGTGATCCGCGTGACCCAGAAACCTGGGGCAAAGTCTCACGTAACGAACCATGTCCATGCGGTAGCGGCCAGAAATACAAACAGTGCCACGGGAAATTGGCTTAAATTTATAATTTTTAAAGGCAGCGCCTGCCTATTATTAAACCGCTATAAATACGTCATCCTATGGTCAAGTCGCAGGATGACGTTGGCTTTACTTGAGCGCAATTAAAATTCCTGCTATTTAGCAGGTATGAAAATCTACGCGGCGCAAATAAACCCCACGGTTGGCGATATTTCCGGTAATGCGGAAAAAATTATCGCGCATATAAAATCTGCTGAAAAATCCGGCGCTGATATTGCCGTTTTCCCTGAATTGGCAATAGCCGGCTATCCGCCCGAAGATTTGCTTTTGCGCCCATCATTCATTACCGAAGAACAAGCAGCACTAAAGAAAATTGCCGCTGCTTCAAAAAAAATCTCAGTGATTATCGGTGCGACTTTTACTGACAAAACCGGTTTGCACAACGCCGCATGGCATTTAAGCAAAGGAAAAGCGGTAGTGGTTTCGGCAAAAGCTGATTTGCCAAATTACGGCGTATTTGATGAAAAGCGGTATTTTAAACCAAGTGATTTATTGAAAACTATAACAATTAAAGGTAAAAAAGTTGCTGTAATAGTTTGTGAAGATAGTTGGACATCAGCGCAAACTGCGCGTTATAAAAAAAGTAAGCCAGATTTATTTGTTGTTATAAATGCGTCGCCATTTGAAACTGGTAAATTAAAAGCGCGGCAGGCAGTTATCAAAAAGCGCGTAACGGAATCCAAAGCAGATTTTATTTATGTAAACCTCATCGGCGGCCAGGATGGAATTGTTTTTGATGGCGGCTCATTTGCCATGAACAAAACCGGCAAAATAACCGCGTCACTCCCGCAATTTGAAGAATCCGGAACAATTTTTAAAACCCTTACCCCAAAACTCGATAAGCATGAAGAATTATATAAAACTACACTCCTTGGCTTGCGAGATTACGTAACCAAGAACGGCTTTAAAAAAGTACTCCTTGGCCTTTCCGGCGGTGTAGATTCAGCTTTGGTTGCAACAATTGCAGTTGATGCGCTGGGTAAAGAAAACGTTCGTCTTGTAGTTTTGCCAACCCGCTTCACTTCAAAAACTACTTATGATGATGCTTACCAAATTTGCAAAAATCTGGGCATCAAGCCCGAGCAGATTGATATCGAACCGGCATTCAAAGCTTTTGAGCAAATGCTCGCCAAGAATTTTGAAGGCTCAAAGCCGGGACTGGCCGAAGAAAATTTGCAGTCGCGCATTCGCGGCACAGTGCTGATGGCGATTTCCAACAAACATAACGAAATGCTCTTAACCACTGGTAATAAATCTGAAATCGCTGTCGGTTACACAACACTTTATGGCGATTCATGCGGTGGCTATAACCCGATCAAAGATTTATACAAAACCGAAGTATACGAAATCTGCCACTGGCGCAACCAGCAGGGCGAAATAATCCCTAAAAACATCCTAACTAAAGCCCCAACCGCGGAGCTCCGCGAAAACCAGACAGACCAGGATTCGCTGCCGCCATATGACGTGCTGGATAAGATATTGAAGCTGCTCATTGAACAACGTAAATCCGTCAAAGAAATCACTGCGAAGGGTTTTCCTAAAGAAATTGTGGAAAAGGTAGCAAAACTCCTATACCGTGCTGAATATAAACGCTTCCAATCCGCGCCTGGAGCAAAACTCTCGCTAACCGCTTTCGGCAAAGATTGGCGCTATCCACTTACGAATAAATATAACAAATGACCAAGACAATAACCCGCTTCGCCCCATCACCAACCGGATTGCTTCACGTCGGCAATGTCCGCACCGCGCTGATCAACTATATTTTCGCCAAAAAAACCGGCGGTGAATTCACTTTGCGTATTGATGATACTGATCTTGAACGCAGCAAACCCGAATATATCCAAGCAATTAAAGAAGATCTAACTTGGCTTGGCCTAAACTGGGATTCAACTTTCCGCCAATCAGAACGGTTTGACCGTTATGACGAAGTGAAGCACAAACTCATCGCTGCTGGCAAACTCTATCCATGCTACGAAACTGGCGAAGAGCTAGACACCAAACGCAAATTCCAAATGAAACGCGGCGCCCCGCCAATTTATGACCGCGCAGCATTAAATTTAACGGAAGAAGAAAAGAAAAAGCTAGAAGCCGATGGCCGCAAACCCCATTACCGCTTCAAGCTAGACCCAACTGATATCACCTGGGATGATCTCATCCGCGGCCCGCAAAAATTCAACGGCGCGCATTTGTCAGACCCAATCCTCTTCCGCGAAGACGGCAGCCTCATTTATATGCTCTGCTCGGTTGTTGATGATGGCGACAAAAGCTCAACACATATTGTGCGTGGCGAAGACCACGTTACAAACACCGCTATCCAAATCCAAATCGCGCATGCGCTCGGTTTTAAAATACCACAATTCGCACACATGGCATTGCTGAAAGGCAAAGAAGGCGAAATGTCAAAACGCACCGGCGGCTTTGACATTAAAGCACTACGCGAACAAGGCATTGAGCCGATGGCAATTTTGAGTTTGCTTGCCAAAATGGGCACATCAGATGCAGTTGATATCAAAACCATGGATCAACTGATTGAAGAATTTGATTTCGCTAAATTCGGCCGCGCTGCTGCAATTTATGATCCGGAAGATTTGAAACGCTTAACGCATAAAGCCATAACCAATATGGATTACGACCAGGTCAAAACCCGCGTTAAAGTCGAGAAAAATTTCTGGGATGCGGTGAAACCAAATCTCCATACTGTTACGGAAGTGGAAGAATGGCAGGAAATTTGCAGCGATAAATTAGTGCCGGTGGTTGAAGATGCGGCGTTTTTAAAAGAGGCAGCCAAATATCTACCAGAAAACTTGGATTTTTCTGAGTGGATGAATAAGGTGAAAGAAGCCACGGGCCGCAAGGGCAAAGACCTTTTTATGCCAATCCGCAAGGCCTTAACCGGCCGCGAACATGGGCCGGAACTTAAAGCTATTCTGCCGTTGATTGGCCGTGAGAAAGTTTTGAAGCGCCT
>JABDBO010000054.1 GCA_013288575.1 Alphaproteobacteria bacterium | reverse complement strand
AAATGATGCGAAAGGCAATGAACGTGCACGCTTCAAAGTTCCATATGGCGCGAAACTTCTCGTCAATGAAGGTGATAAAACCAAACTCGGCCAGAAACTTGCTGAGTGGGACCCTTATACTATCCCAATCATCACTGAGAAATCAGGTTTCGTGGCTTATCGTGACTTGGTTGAAGGTACTTCAGTTCGTGAAATCACTGACGAAGCAACTGGTATTTCAAACAAAGTTATTACTGATTGGAAACAACAGGCGAAAGGCGCAGAACTTCGTCCACGTGTTACTCTCTTGGATGATAAAGGCGAAGTTCAATTGCTTGCTAATGGTTTGGAAGCACGTTACTTCCTCCCAGTTGATGCGATCATGAACGTTAATGACGGCGCGAAAGTTCACTCTGGTGATGTTTTAGCGCGTATTCCGAAAGAAGGTTCGAAAACTCGCGATATCACCGGCGGTCTGCCGCGTGTTGCCGAGTTGTTCGAGGCACGTAAACCAAAAGATCACGCAGTTATTGCGGAAATCTCAGGCCGTGTTGAATTCGGTAAAGACTATAAAACTAAACGCCGCTTGATTTTGGTGCCTGAAGATAAATCACAAGAACCGGTTGAATATATGGTTCCGAAAGGCCGCCACTTGGCTGTTAACGAAGGTGATCATGTTGAGAAAGGCGATCTTCTCTTGGAAGGTAACCCAGTTCCGCATGATATCTTGAAAGTTATGGGTATTGAGGCTTTGGCGAAATATTTGGTCAACGAAATCCAGCAAGTTTACCGCTTGCAGGGTGTTAAAACCAACGATAAGCACATTGAAGTGGTGATCCGCCAGATGTTGCAGAAAGTTGAAGTTGTTGACCCAGGCGAAACTACATTGCTCAAAGGCCAGTTGGTTGACCGCGAAGAGTTTGAAGAAATCAATGCTCTGGCGAATAAAGAAAACTATAAGCCAGCGCGTGCAGAACTCGTATTGCAAGGTATTACTAAATCAAGCTTGCAAACACGTTCATTCATCTCTGCGGCATCGTTCCAGGAAACAACTCGTGTGTTAACTGAAGCGGCAGTTGCTGGTAAGATTGATAAGCTCCACGGCCTGAAAGAAAACGTCATTGTTGGACGTTTGATTCCGGCAGGTACTGGTGCTTACATTAACCAGATTAAGCTGATTGCAGCTGAGAAAGATGCGGCAATTGAAGCGGAAGAGGCGGCTGGTAAAGCTGCTAACTCTGAAGCTGCGGCTTAGGAATTCTACTATGCCGGGCATCTGCTTGGGATTTTTTGTGCTCGATGGACTCATGTACTAAGTTGTACACTTCGCCATCTGCGCTAAAAAATCCCATCGCATTTGCTCCGGCCTAGCGAATTCATAATTTTTAAAGTAAACCCCGCTAGAGATAGCGGGGTTTTTTATTGAGATTTATTCTCTGTAATTAGGACATCTTAAGGCCATATTTGTGGGCTCTCTTTCTGGGTAAGCGGTAACTCTCCTGGCTTTTGCGGTTTTGCTGGCTGCAAATTCTGGCCAACCGAATTATTAGATGCGAATGTTTTCTGAGAATCAATTACGATTCCAGCTCTATTGATTAACAGCTCCATCCAGCCAATATTATTTTCATTTTTTTGATCAAGATTGAGTTTTACCCCAGCTTTTTCAGCTTGAAGATTAATGGCTGTCTCAAATTTCTTAAAAGAATCAGTATCGCGAATACAATCAGAATGAGATAGCATGGCAGAATATTCATCCGCAGATAAACTAGCAAAAGCTTTTTCCAGCGGTTTCAACTCCAGTTGTTTAAACATATCTGGGTTATTGCAATACTTATCAATCACCGGAAGGCTGAAATTAACAAATTTGCCTTCCTTTTTAGCTGCTTCATCAATTTCTTGTTGGTAAATCGCAAAGATAGACATAGAGAGTTTTTGAAATCCGCTGTTCACTAATTTTGTGTCAGCTTCTTTGCCTTTTCTTATAGTTTCTTCAAGACGTGCTATTTCATCATCTTCATTTGCCATAGCTTGATTTTATAGGCACATTATGAAAATCTCATGACAAGAGTAGGATATGTCATAAAAGTTTCATATCGATTTATTTTGGATAATTGCGGTCTTATATTTTTTGCATTTTTACGCTATCGCTTTTCAACTGGCCGCAGGCAGCCATGATGTCTTGCCCGCGTGGGCGGCGGATGGGGGCGGAAAGGCCGGCATCTTCGAGGATTTTGCTAAAGGCTTCGATTTGTTCTTTGGTGGAGCATTCGTAAATTGCGCCGGGCCATGGGTTGAATGGAATCAAATTCACTTTGGCGCGAATGTCTTTTAAGAGGCGCACCATTTCACGGGCGTCGGCGAGTGAATCATTTACGCCTTTGAGCATGACATATTCAAACGTAATGCGCCGCCAACCAGACTGGTCTTCTTTATAACCATAATATTTCCGGCAGGCTTCTAACAACTCGGCAATTTTCCATTTTTTGTTAATGGGAACAATTTCATCGCGAAGCTCATCGCGCACGGCGTGGAGCGATACAGCGAGATTGACGCCCAAATCTTCGCCGCATTGCTGGATGAAGGGGACGATGCCGGAGGTGGAAAGGGTGATTTTGCGTTTGGAGAGTTTGATGCCTTCTTCATCCATGATGATTTTGAGGGCTTTGGAAACATTGTCGTAATTCAGCAATGGTTCGCCCATGCCCATCATGACGATGTTGGAAATTATACGGCCGTCATTGGGTGAGGGCCATTCGCCGAAAGCATCGCGGGCGACCATGAACTGGCCAACGATATCGGCGCTGCTTAAGTTGCGGGTGAGTTTTTGGGTGCCGGTGTGGCAGAAGGTGCAGGTGAGTGAGCAGCCGACTTGGCTCGACATGCAGAGGCTGCCGCGATCAGCTTCGGGGATATGGACAGTTTCGACTTCCTGGCCATCTTCGAATTTGATGAGGAATTTGCGGGTGCCGTCGATGGATTGCAGGTCACGCGATAAAGTTGGGCGGCCGATGTAGAAATTATCTTCAAGCAACTGGCGGGTGGGTTTGGAGAGATTGGTCATTTTCTCAAATTCACGCACGCCGTAAAAATAAACCCATTGCCAGATTTGCTTTAGGCGAAATTTTTCCAGCCCAAGCGCGGCGAATTTTTCTGCCAACTCTTCACGCGAGAGGCCGATAATATTTTGTTTATTAGTCATAATTGGAATTAAATATATGCCAGCGCAATATATAGATTTGCGAGCGCTAATGCAATGAGAACCAGGAAGGTTGAGATCATCCCAAACATGCGCAGTTTATAGCTTTTGGTGCGGGTTTCGTGGGTGTAAACGCTGTAAATATGATAAAGCCGGCCGGCGATAAACAACCCGCCGAGGAAAAATAATAGCCCACAATTGACCCGGTTATATTCAGCTAAAGCGAATAAAATCAAAAAGATAGGCGCGAAAGAGTTAAAGTTGGAAAGGGCGCCATTGCGGCGTTCATAGATTTCTTTTTTTATAGCGCCGACTGCGGTTTTGAAGCGCCAGCGAAGGCGGATGACTTGGATAGTTAGGAAGATTTGGATGAATGCACAAAGTGATGCAAGAACTACGGTGAAGAAAAGAGGGTTATGATAATAATGATGGTAATACATCATACTGGATCCCCGCCTACGCGAGGACGACAAATTGCTAAGCTCATAAATTCGCTAAACAATTTTGTCACTTGCACAACTGCTTCATGCGTTTATAGGCGGCACCTGCGCCTTTTAGAGAATATGTATCAGTTGAATAACTATTTTTGCTGGAAATGCCTTTAACGATTAATTTAGCACCGGATTTCATGGCAGTTACAATTGCTTTATCCGCCGTTGCATCTTTTGCCCAAGCATTTTCATCTTTGGTGAAGAGTTTGAATTTTTTATTATCGACTGAAATTTCAACATCAACCGCTGATTTGTAAGTGTAACCAGAGGAAATATTTACTTCGTCGGTTTTCTTTTTGGAATTGATTAGCACATAAGGCTGGCCGCGCTTTTTGAAGTTGCCATCTTCATCAACTGGGACTGAGGCTATATAGCAAGCGTCTTTGCCATTGCTGTAAACATTCCAATTGCCGTGCGTTGAATCAAGATTCGCGGCAGAGGCAAAAGTTGCTGAGGAAAATAAAACGGTTAAGCTGAGCAAAATTCTTTTCATGAAAAAAAGCTTATCTCATAAAATCGAGATAGCAAGAATTTTGTATTAATGAGAATATTTAGACTTCAATATTTCAAGCAGTTTCTCAAAAGCTTCAGTTATTTCTGTAATCTGTCGAGGATTAGCGAGGTGAGTAAAATCTGTTTTTTGTGTGGCTAAATGAAGCGTAGTAATATCCACTTGTACTATTGATGGACGTTCCCAAATTGTAAAATCAGCCACATAAATTTGAGATTCTAGTCCAACCGAAAGCTTAAAATGTTCGGAACTTATCTCCTGTTTTTTTATTTTCATTTCTACTCCGGCTTCCTTCATAGAGGTGCTTATGGATAGAAGATATGTTTCAAATTCAGAGATCATATAAACTCAAACCTTACCGCATGAATATTTCGCGGCGTGGCGGAATCAATTGTTTTTCGCAGCAGTTTTTCGCGTTCAACGCGCGAGTGATTGCTAAAAGCTTTTGCCGAAACGCGGATTAGAAAATGGCTCTCGCCTTCCGGATGGCTGCCGGCGTGACCTGCATGTTTGTGTGACTCATCGATAACTTCCAATTGCGCAGGATGGAAGGTTTCTGCTATAGTTTGTGTGATCAAATCTTTTATTGCCATGACAGACACTATAATTTCAGCCAAAAAACTTTTCAATCTCCCATTTGATATGGAAGTTCCAGCATTCAAAAACCGCACCGAACATGTGCCGGAAATTGATGAGACGTATAAATTCGATCCGGCAACTACGCATGCGATTTTGGTTGGTTTTAAATTTAACCGCCGCGTGATGATTCAAGGTTATCATGGCACTGGAAAATCAACACATATTGAGCAAGTGGCGGCGCGCCTTAACTGGCCATGCCTTCGTATCAATTTGGATTCGCATATCAGCCGGGTGGATTTGATTGGCAAAGATGCAATTATTTTAAAAGATGGTAAGCAAGTTACAGAATTTCAGCCTGGTATTTTGCCATATTCATTGGAAAGACCAGTCGCACTTGTATTTGATGAATATGACGCGGGCAGGCCGGAAGTTATGTTTGTTATTCAGCGGGTTTTGGAAGCTGGCGGTAAACTTACTTTGCTTGACCAAAATAGAGTGATTCGCCCAAATGCGGATTTCAGATTATTTGCTACGGCGAACACGATTGGGTTGGGTGACAGCACCGGGCTCTATCATGGAACTCAGCCGATAAACCAGGGCCAGCTTGATCGATGGAATTTGCTGGTGAACCTCAATTACTTGGAAGAAAAAGCTGAGATTGATATCGTTTTGAGCAAATTGCCGAAATTGAAACCTGCAGAAAAAGATATAGTAAAACAGATGGTTAACATGGCGAATCTGACGCGCCAGGGGTTGATGAATGGTGATATTTCAACAGTTATGTCGCCGCGCACGGTGATTACCTGGGCGGAAAACTGGCAGATTTTTGGCGATGTTCTGCAGGCGTTCAAACTTACTTTTCTTAACAAGAGTGAAGAATCAGAGCGACAAGTTATTATGGAATATTACCAGCGCTGCTTCGGAACCGAGAATAATGTGACGAAACTAAATCAGTAATTAAATGAAACTTTCCGTTTTAAAACTCCGTGATTTTCGGGTGATATTAATTAGCCGGATCCTTTTCATGACTGCCTGGGTTGGGCAGGATATGATTATTGGCTGGCAAGTTTATTCAATTACCAAATCACCTTTCATCCTCGGCTTAACTGGTTTAGCGGAAGCGGTTCCTGCTATCGTCTGTGCGCTTTTTGCAGGTCACGTGGTTGATATCAGCCGCCCATATCGCGTGATGCTTACTTGCGTGAGTGTTCTTGCGCTGGATTCATTATTGATGGCATTAATCGGCGGCAGCGTGATTACAGCGCCTGGCGGAATTATTCCGTGGCTGTTTATCGGCATATTTATTTCCGGCTTTACTCGCGCATTTGCAGCGCCCGCGTCTTTTGCGATATTGCCACAAATTGTTCCGCGTGACCAAATGCCATCGGCCTCGGCTTTCCAGACTAGTGGTTTCCAGATCGCGACAATTTCCGGCCCGGCGATTGCAGGGATTATTTATGGTGGTTACGGCCCGCGCATCGCATGGATTATGCCGGCGTCGCTTATGGTGATTTCATTCCTGGTTTATTTTTTCGGCATGAGCGACAAGCCGCGCCAATGGCGGCGCAGTGAAAAGCGTGAGGCGGCAATTACCAGCA
>JABDBO010000053.1 GCA_013288575.1 Alphaproteobacteria bacterium | reverse complement strand
GCTGCATAGATCAGAATCATCAGGGTGGATTATCTCAGAAAACTGCTTATCGAGCATTTCTTCCGGCTGCTTATCAAGCAAACGCATGGTCGCACCATCTACGTAGATGATTTTGCCGCTTTTATCGAGTTCCATTAATATGTCAGCAGATGCAAAAGCAAAGGCTATGAACCTATCTCTTTCCCGCTTAAGTTTATCAACTAAACCACTAGTATTCGCCCCAAGTTGCATTAATTCTCCAAACTACTTGCTTGCAGTTAATTAACCCTCACCCCTATATGACCATATATAGGTTAACGTAGGTTAAATTTTTTTAGAATTTTGGTAGGATTTGTGAATTATTATCAGCATTTATTGCGATGCGGCAATTTCTGCCGGGGCCTTGCAAAAATAGCTATTTCTTACCCGTCAGAATCGCCATCGCCTCTTCTAACGTATTAACGACGGTATACATTGATTTCGTCTTCTCACCGGCAAAATTTTCGGCGAAGAAATGGTTGGTCATTTCCACCCATTTATCCCAATAACCGTTATAGTTGTATAGAATAATAGGTTTTTCGTGCATGTGCAGCTGGCGCCAGGTGATAACTTCGAAAGTTTCATCCATGGTGCCGAAACCACCAGGTAAAATGATGAATGCGTCAGATTTATCAAACATCAGCTGTTTGCGCGCATGCATTGTGCCTAGTATATAATGTTCAGAAAGCCCTTCATGCTCAGCTTCAATTCCCTGCAAAATTGTTGGGAATACACCGATAACATAACCTTTGGCTGCCAGCGCCGCATTGGCTGATGCGCCCATCAGGCCGCAGTCACCACCGCCATAAATCATTTTCAAGCCAGCGTTGGCAATTGCCGTGCCGACTTTTTTAGCTTCTTCAATATAATGTTTGGGAACGCGGTCACTTGCGCCGCAAAAAATACAAACCGATTCAATTTTCATTCTTTATTCGTCCTTAAAGTGTAAAAACTTCTCTATCTCACAAGCTTATTCTATATGCAAGTGGTTAATGAAATATTACCAACCTGCTCTGGCGAACACCACCTTCCCGTCTTAAAGCTGCATCAGTATGTTCACCTAGTATAAATATAGGAGTCCGCTCTACAGCTTCAGAAAAACTTCGCTCCACTTCAGATAGCCGTTCATGCCTTGCTCCCATCTGATAACTATCTTTAAGTTCAGTTTGTTTTGCTGCCGCATCTTCAGTGCCCGGAATTCCTGCCACAAATTCTATTAAAGCAGTCATTGTATTAAGAGCATGTCTAAGCTGTTCTATATGCACAAGACACTTAGCTTTTGATTGACCTAAATTAGCCGTATAAACAGGCCGTGTACCACTGCCAAGTCCCGAGAAATCAGGCCGTTCACCTTTTGCATAACATTCATATGTCCCAATTTGAGCTTTTAGGAGTAATAAGTTTTTATCAAATGAACGCCTTGATTCACCAAGCCTCAAGCTAATAAAATCCAAAGGCCCAAGAGCGCCAGCCATCTCAAGCTCACCTTGCTGATTGCAAAACTGCTTCATTCTAGCAACCCAGGAATTTACTTCTTTTAATTCTAATTTAGCTAATAACCCTTCGGCCACACCACCCTCGTTTATTTAAATTTGTTAGCATTCTAGTAAATAACTCGCGCAATACAATTATAAAAACTACAAAATCACACAAAATGGATAAATTCGCCATTTTTTAACTTTTAATTTACAAAAAGCTGGAATATGGGATGGTGGCATCCTACATAAATAATATCTAAGGTAACAAAAACTATGCAAACGCAAACTAAATTAAAGAAAGACCAAGGTCTAAAAAAAGAATATGAAGTAATTGTCTCGGCTGCCAAATTCGCCGCTCGCAAAAAGGTTGAGCTGGAAAATTATGCAAAAACTGCAAAAATCCAAGGTTTCCGCCCAGGCAAAGTTCCGGTGAGCTATATTGAAAAACGCCACGGCAATTCTGTAAACGCACAGGTTATTGATAACTTAATCAAAGAATCTGCGGAAGATCTCTTCAAAAAAGAAAACTTACGCCCTTGCCTTGAGCCAAATATCAAACCTGAGAAATATGAAGAAGGCAAAGATTTCAAATATACAATGGAATTCGAAATATTCCCTGAAGTGCCTGAATATGATTATAGCAAACTAAAAATCACTAAACCGGTTAGTGACGTTGCTAAAAAAGATATCGAAGAAGGTTTGGAGCGTATTTCCGGCGCAAATATGGCGCATGAGCCAGTTACTGGCCGCACTAAAGCCCAGAAAGGTGATACTGCGAAATTTGATTTCCTCGGCAAAAAAGGCGGTGTTCCGTTTGAAGGCGGCAAGGCTGAAGGCTTTATGCTTGAACTTGGCTCTGGCCAATTCATCCCTGGTTTTGAAGAACAAATGATTGGCTTGGAAATTGGCAAGGAAAAAACTTTCCCGATCAAATTCCCTAAAGAATATCATAGCAAAGATTTAGCTGGTGCTGATGTTGAATTCACTATCAAAATTCATGAGCTGCATGAGAAGAAAAAGCCAAAGCTTGATGATGAATTCGCTAAAAACTTTGGTATGGAATCATACGCAAAATTAGAAGAAGCAGTTGAAAAACAAATCCGTTCTGATTTTGATGCAGTTTCATTCACTAAAGCGAAAAAAGCTCTATTTGACGAAATTGACAGCAAAGTGAAATTTAATGTTCCAGAAGGAATGATTAAGCTGGATCATGATTCTATCATCCGCCAGATGAAAGCTGAATCACCAGATTCGAAAGATGCTGATCTGGAAAAAGAAGCGAATAAACTTGCTGAGCGCCGCGTGCGTTTGGGAATTATTCTTTCTGATCTGGGCAAGAAAAATAGCATCAATGTCACTAACGATGAAATCCGCCAATCACTATGGCAGAAAGCGCAAATGTATCCTGGCCAGGAACAGCGCGTGATTGAATATTACCAAAAAAATCCGAATGCGATTGAACAAATCCGCGATCTTTCAACAATTCATCACGCGAAACTTTTTTCTCGGTGATGCTTACTTTGCCGAGCAGGAAGTTCATCAACAGCAGGCAAAAAATCAACCGCGAAAAAACACTCGCATTCTCACGACCACGATCACGGACATGTTCACGGGCCTGACTGCAACCACGATCATGACCATGAAGGACATGTTCACGGGCCAGATTGCGACCATGATCACGATCACGACCATAAACCGGCTAAAAAACCCACAACTAAAAAGAAGAAATAGTTATGACAAATATAAAAAACGAAATGATGGATAAATTCACTAATTCATTAGTGCCAATTGTAGTTGAGCAAACCAACCGCGGTGAGCGCTCATATGATATTTATTCCCGCCTCTTAAAAGAGCGCATCATTTTCGTCACCGGCGAAGTTGAAGATCACATGGCAACATTAATTGTTGCGCAGCTCTTGTTTTTAGAATCTGAGAGCCCAGATAAAGATATATTCATGTACATCAACTCTCCGGGTGGTGTTGTAACTTCAGGTCTCTCAATTTATGACACAATGCAATATATCAAGCCAAAAGTTGCAACTCTCTGTATGGGCCAAGCAGCTTCGATGGGATCTCTCCTACTTACAGCGGGCGAGCCTGGCATGAGATATGCACTTCCTAACGCTAGGATCATGATTCACCAGCCAAGCGGCGGTTTCCGCGGCCAAGCGACTGATATCGAGATCCATGCTAAAGAAATTCTTGATTTACGTCATAGACTTAACGAGCTTTATGTTAAACACACCGGCCAAAAACTGCCTATAGTTGAGAAAGCGATGGAGCGTGATAACTTCATGCCAGCTAACAAAGCTAAGGATTTCGGCTTGATAGATGAGGTATTAACGCAACGCCCTGGCGCAAAATCAGGAAAAAAATCGACGTAACACTTAATTAATATATTCGCGTATAAGATAAGATATTAGCGTAACAATATGTCAAAGAACGAAAAAGAATCTGAAAACACACTTTATTGCTCATTCTGCGGCAAAAGCCAGCATGAGGTAAAAAAACTCATCGCCGGCCCAACCGTATTCATCTGCGATGAGTGCGTTGAGCTATGCGTTGAAATTATTCGCGAGGAAACCAAAGCCAGCCCAATTAAAACTGGCGAAGGCGTTCCAAAACCAAAAGAAATTATGGATGTGCTCGATGATTATGTCATCGGCCAATCTCGCGCAAAACGCGTTCTTTCAGTTGCGGTGCACAACCATTACAAGCGCCTCGCTCTAATGGAAAAAGGCTCTGAAGTTGAAATTGCAAAATCAAACATTCTTTTAGTCGGCCCATCTGGTTGCGGTAAAACTTTGCTCGCGCAAACTTTGGCCCGCTTCCTCGATGTTCCGTTCACCGTTGCTGATGCAACCACTTTGACTGAAGCTGGTTATGTTGGTGAAGACGTTGAAAATATCATTTTGCGCCTCCTCCAAGCCGCTGATTATAACGTTGAGCGCGCACAGAAAGGTATCGTTTATCTTGATGAAGTTGATAAAATTTCCCGCAAGGGCGATAATCCATCCATCACCCGCGACGTATCGGGCGAAGGCGTGCAACAAGCACTCTTGAAATTGATGGAAGGCACGGTTGCTTCAGTTCCTCCACAAGGTGGCAGAAAGCACCCGCAACAGGAATTCTTGCAGGTTGATACCAGCAACATCCTCTTCATTTGCGGTGGCGCATTCTCAGGCATTGAAAAAATTATTTCCACTCGCGGCAAAGGCACGGCAATCGGCTTCGGCGCTGATGTTAAAGGCGAAGAAACTCGCCGCTCTGGTGAAATTCTTGCTGGTTTAGAAACTGAAGATCTATTGAAATTCGGCTTGATTCCTGAGTTTGTTGGCCGTTTGCCAGTTATCGCAACTTTGAACGACCTTGACGAAGATACACTCATCCGCATTTTGACTGAGCCGAAAAACGCTTTGACGAAACAGTATAAGAAAATGTTCGAATATGAAAATGTCGAACTGACTTTCACTGATGAAGCTTTGAAAGCGATTTCGAAAAAAGCTATCGACCGTAAAACCGGTGCACGTGGCCTACGTTCAATCATGGAAAATATCTTGGTTGATCTTATGTATGACGTTCCGGGAATGGATGACCTCACCGAAGTGGTCATCGATGGCGATGTAGTGGAAGGCAAAAAACAGCCAATCCTCATCAAAGGCGCGGAAGCAAAAACCAAAGAAAAGAAAAAATCCGTCCCGAAAAAAGCCTAGGCTGGATCAGCAACCTTCAAGACTTTTAGCTTGTAGCTTATGACTTGTGGCTTATAAATGAGCCAAGCTAAATTATTGCCTTAAGGGATGCGTAAAAAATTATTTATATCGCTGCTGATTATGCTATTCGCCGTGGTTATTGCCGCGCGCGCCGATGATATTAGCATCCACATGCCCACAATGGCAAAAACCACAGTAAAACCGCCCACTGTTGCCAAAAAAGAAGATGTTTTCCTCGAATCTGACAACATGTATTACGATACCGAAAACCAACTCGTAATTGCCAGCGGCAAGGTAGAAATTTTAAAAGGCGATACAGTTCTTTTTGCCGATCATGTTACTTATGACCAGCTCCATGATGTCATCACCGCAACCGGAAATGTCGTCACCGTAAACGGCGATAATGATGCCGTCTTTTCTGATAAAGCAGTGCTAAAAGATGATTTTGCCACCGGAGTTTCCAACTATTTCCGCGTTCGTTTAAACGATGGCTCGCTAATTGCCGCCCAAACAGCGCGTGAAACCAATAGTAATAAAGTCGTTATGCGCAACATGGTTTATTCACCATGCCCGCTTTGCGCTGATGATCCAACCGCACCGCTGCAGTGGCAGATAAAAGCCAAAAAAGCCACGCTTGATAATGTTGATCAATCCGTAACCTATCACGATGCTACGTTTGAAGCTTATGGCGTGCCAGTAATGTATACGCCTTGGTTTTCACATGGCTTGCCGAATTCTCCGCCTGAGTCTGGTTTCTTAACGCCGCTGTTCCGCACTGATAAAGTACTAGGTGCAACAACCACAATTCCATATTACTGGCACATTTCGCAGGATATGGATGCAACTATCGAGCCGATGATAACAACCGGCGAAGGCCCGGTTTTAGCTGGCCAATTCCGCCATTTAACACCTTACGGACAATATGAATTCTTTGGCAGCTACACCCGCCCTTATGACATCAATTCGGAAGATAATTTGAACAATGACATCAAAGATTGGCGCGGGCATATTAAAGGCGATGGTAAATTTAACGTTACCGATACTTGGGATGTAGGCTTTGATGGCGAGGCAGCGAGCGACGACACATATCTCCACCGCTATAATTATGAACATACTGACCTGCCATTAAGCAATGCTTACAGCTCAGATTTGC
>JABDBO010000052.1 GCA_013288575.1 Alphaproteobacteria bacterium | reverse complement strand
ATGCGCAGGAATTTACCACCCAGCAAAATAACCAGACCGGGATGATTATCCACGTTGTGCAGGGTGAGCGTGAATTGGTGCGGGATTGCCGGTCATTGGCGAAGTTTGATTTGAAAGGAATTCCGCCGCTGCCTGCGGGAGTTGCGCGGGTGAAGGTGAATTTTACGGTGGATGCAGATGGTTTGCTAACAGTTTCGGCACGTGAGGAACATACGGGTGTGGAGCAAAAAGTTGAAGTGAAGCCGTCGTATGGTTTGGCAGAAGGCGAAATTGAACGCATGATTCGCGATAGTTTTGAACATGGCAAAGCGGATATGGAAGAGCGATTATTGCGCGAATCCAAATCAGAAGCTGAGCGTTTGCTGGTTTCGTTAAAACCGGCACTGGAAAAATATACTATTGATAAAGCTCAATATTCAGCCTTTATGGCAAAAATTAGTGAATTGGAAAAGGCTCTGACGCAAAATAATCGTAACCAAATTGATAAAATTCGCGAAGAACTAAATAGTTTAAGCGAAACGCTGGCGGAACAAATTATGAACGAGGGAGTTTCCGGCGTTTTGAAGGGGAAGAAGGTCGATGAAGTTTAGGTTTTTATTACTGACATTATTATTGTTTTCTACCGGTGCTGCTGCCGAAACTTCTGATTGGGCGATGGCTGACCATATTAAAGCGCGGCTGGTGGCGGAAGATGATAAGTTCGGCGTGGAAATGCAAATCGAAGATGGTTGGCACACTTATTATAAAGACCCGGGCGAGGCTGGTTATGAAACCAAGTTTGATTGGCAGAATTCGACTGATTTGAACGTGAAGAATGTTGATTTTCCGCAATATAAAAAATTTGATGAATATGGCATTAAAACTAATGCATATACTGGCAACCAGTTTTTTAAGGTTGATGCGAGTTTTGGTGCCAAGTCGCATGCGGAAGTTAATGTTAATGGCGCGGTGTGCAAGGATTTGTGTATTCCGTATAGTTTGAATATTGCACAAGACTTGCCAGAAAATTATGGTGCGGCTGGCGCAAAAACAGATTCATATTTGACTATAATCCTCACTGCATTTCTCGCCGGTTTAGTGCTGAATATTATGCCTTGCGTGTTGCCAGTATTGTCCCTCAAAGTTTTGAGTGTTGTTAAGCAAAACGGCGCCCATAGGTTGCGCGCAAGGCTTAGTTTTCTGGCAACTTCGGCGGGGATTATAGTTTCATTTCTGGCGCTGGCGGCTCTGGCAATTTCTCTAAAAAGCGCGGGAATGGCTGTTGGCTGGGGTTTGCATTTTCAATCGCCATATTTTGTTGGCGCGTTTATGCTGATAATTCTGGCCTTTGCGGCGAGCTTGTTTGGCTTGTTTAATTTGAACCCACCATCGTGGATTGGCGGTTCTGGCAAGAATGATTTGATCGGTAATTTCTTCTCAGGCATGCTCGCAACATTGCTCGGAACTTCATGCACAGCGCCGGTTGTGGTGACGGCTGTTGGCTTTGCGCTGGCTGGCAGCAACGCCGATATAATTATAATTTTTACAGTTATGGGAATCGGCATGGCGCTGCCGTTTTTGCTTTTCGCCGCCCGTCCACAACTGGCAAATTTCCTGCCAAAACCTGGTGCGTGGATGCAGAAGGTGAAATATGCGATGGGTGTGCTATTGCTCGCAACTGCTGGCTGGCTGGGCTTTATATTATATACGCAAATTACTAATCCGCCGCTGGAAATGCAAAGTGGCGCAAAGCAATGGGTGGTTTTTGATGAGGCGAAAATTCCTGGCTACATAGCCGATGGCAAAACGGTGTTTGTTGATATTTCAGCGGCCTGGTGTGTGAATTGCAAGGTGAATGAGAAAGCCGTTCTTGATACGGATGAGATAAAAGAGTTTTTCGCGCAGCCAAACATTGTGCTGATGAAAGGCGATATGACCAGCCCAAGCAAGGTTTTGCTGGAATATATTAAAAAATATAACCGCTATGGAATTCCGTTCAACATGGTTCATGGGCCGAATGCGAAAGATGGAATTTTGCTGCCGTCGCTGCTCACTAAACATGAGGTGAAAGAGGCGGTGGAAAAGGCGAGTGGAAAATGAAAATAGCAGTTGTCGGCAGCGGAATTTCTGGCATGGCGGCGGCTTGGAAGCTCAGCAAAGCAGGGCATGAAGTTACGGTTTTTGAGAAAAACAATTACATAGGCGGGCACAGCAATACGGTTGATGCGGATGTCGGCAGTGGCAAGACCATTCCGGTTGATACAGGTTTTATCGTGTTCAATAAGCGTAATTATGTGAATATGGTGCCGGCATTTGACGTGCTTAAAGTGCCTTATGAGAAGAGCGATATGTCATTTGCTTTCTCACTAAATGGTGGGAAGTTTGAATATTCGGCGGCTAATTTGTTTGCGCAGAAAAGCAATTTATTCAACTTGCGCTATTGGTTGATGTTGGTTCAGATTTTGAAATTCAA
Organism: Alphaproteobacteria bacterium; assembly: GCA_013288575.1. Classification (GTDB taxonomy): domain Bacteria; phylum Pseudomonadota; class Alphaproteobacteria; order Rickettsiales; family 21-14-0-20-44-7; genus JABDBO01. The sequence continues at coordinate 4,032 of JABDBO010000052.1, read as the reverse complement.
CAAGCGCTCGCTGCAGATTTTGGAAACTAATAGCAAAATTAGCCTTGGTGAGTTTTTGAAAGAACTTAAAGTTAGCGAGGATTTCAAACGCTGGTTTATATTGCCAATGGGATCAGCCATATGGTCATGCCCGGAAGAGATGATGCTAGAGTTTCCGGCGTTTAATTATATCCAGTTTTTTAAAAATCATGGTTTGCTCAGCGTTAATGATCAACCACAATGGTATACGGTGAGCGGTGGCAGCCGCGAATATGTAAAACTGATTACGGCGGGTTATAAAGTGCTCACCAACCGCAGCATAAAAAGCGTGAAACGTGCGGCTGACGGGGTTTATGTTGATGATGAGAAGTTTGATGCGGCAGTGATTGCGGTGCATGGATATCATGCGGCTGAGTTGATTGAAAATGCGAGCTCGTTGGAAAAGGAAATATTGCCAAAATTCCGTTATCAACCGAATAAAGTTTACCTCCACCAAGATGAAAGCCTGATGCCGAAGCGGCGCGCGGCCTGGTCGGCGTGGAATTATCTGGTGAATAAGAAGGGTGAAACTTGCTGCACATATTGGATGAATAAATTGCAGAATATTGATGAGCAATATCCGCTTTTTGTGACGACAAATCCCTATTATGTGCCAGCGAAAGTAATTCGCGAATTTGATTATGAGCACCCGGTGTTTGACTTAGCGGCAATTGAGGCGCAGGGCCGCATTAGCGAAATTCAGGGAAAAGATAAAATCTGGTTCTGCGGGGCTTACATGCGCTATGGTTTTCATGAAGATGGCTTCACGGCGGGCATAAATGCGGCTGCCGATTTATTGGAGAAATATGCTTAAACTGGCGAAAGCAAAAGTCTGGCACAAACGGCTGAAACCCAGGGTGAATGAGTTCAGTTATAAAGTGTTTTACTTGTGTTTTTCGCTGAGGGAAATTGAAGCTTTGAAAGACTCTCTGAAACTCGACAAATTCGGCATTTTAAGTTTCTACAATAAAGATCACGGCGCGAGAGATGGGTCATCGCTGAAAAGTTGGATTTTAGATTTGCTGAAGCCATATGAAATTGAGCCGGACGATATTGTTTTGCTAAGCTATCCGCGGGTTTTCGGTTATGTGTTTAACCCGGTCAGCTTTTGGTATTGCTTAAAAAATGGCGAGCTGATCGCGGTTTTGGCCGAAGTGAATAATACATTCGGTGAGAGCCATAATTATTTAGTATTTCACCCCGATAAACGGCCAATTCAGCCGGGTGATAAACTAGTGGCGGAGAAGGTTTTTCATGTTTCGCCATTTGTGAAGGTTGAGGGGAACTATACTTTCAGCTTCGGCATCAATGAAACCCACTGTTTTGGCTGCATTGGCCATAGCGATGCGGAGGGTAAACTGCTCGAGACTTCCGTACACTGCAAATTGGAGAATTTAACCCGCAAATCGCTCACAAAAGAACTTCGTAATAGCCCGCTTATGACGCTTATGGTAATAAGTTTGATACATTGGCAGGCGCTCAAACTGTTTTTGAAGAAAGTGAAATATAATATCAAGCCGCTACAAAGAGACATGAAGTTAACAATTACAAAACAGATGGTTGCTCATGAAAAAAAGTGAAATGATAATGCAAGTGCTGATGAAAATTCCATATGGCAGTTTGAAGCTGACAACGCCGGAGGGGAAAATTATCGACATTAATGGTAAACAGCCGGGCCCGGACGCGGAATTTGCGCTAAAGACATGGCAAGTTTTTGACAATGTGATTGATAAAGGCGAGGTGGCTTTCGGCGAAGATTATATGGATGGCAACTGGACAACGCCGGATTTGATGACGGTGATGAATTTCCTCGCCACTAACCAAGACCATTTTGATAGCGTGATTTATGGCAATAAACTGTTTAAAATCTATTTCAAGCTAAGCCGGTTTTTACGCCGTAACAACAAGAAAAACAGCCGCAAAAACATTAGCGCGCATTATGACCTTGGCAATAATTTCTACACGTTATGGCTTGACCAGACGATGACTTATTCATCGGGTTTGTTTGATAATGCCGCCAAATTGGAAGAAGCGCAAACCCGCAAATATGAGCGGATTTTACAGCGTCTGGAATTGGAGCAAGGTTCGCATATTTTAGAAGTTGGCTGCGGCTGGGGCGGGTTTGCGGAAGTTGCAGCGCGCGCCGGGCACAGTGTTACGGCAATTACAATTTCAAAAGAGCAAAAAACTTATGCCGAAAAGCGGATTGAGAAAGCTGGTTTATCGGAATTTGTGGATATTAAGTTGATTGATTATCGCGATTTGCAGCAGAAATATGATGGCATAGTTTCAATTGAAATGTTTGAAGCGGTGGGTATGAAATTTTGGCCAACTTATTTTCAGAAGCTACAGGAATGCTTAAAACCTGGAGCGAAAGCAGTTATTCAGACGATTATTATCGAAGATAAATATGCCGAAAGCTACCAGACCAGCAGTGATTTTATTCGCCAATATATATTCCCGGGAGGGATGCTGCCGTCAATTTCGCAATTTATTGAGAGCGCGAAAACCGGCGGTTTGAAGGTTATGGATACATTCCATTTCGGGCAGGATTATGCAAAAACGCTGGATGAATGGCACAAAAACTTTGATGCCAAAGTGCAGGAGATCATCAAAATGGGCTTTAAGGATGATTTTATCAGGATGTGGAAGTTTTATCTTGGCATCTGTTCTGCGGGTTTCCGCTTTAACAGAGTAAATGTAATGCAAGCGGAGCTGATCCATGGTTAAATTTCTACTAGGCTTGGCAACTGCTAGCAATTTCTGCGATTCCTTTCGCTCATGTATGTTTAATACATGTCGCTCAAGCTTCTCGAAATCACGTCGCATTTACTCAAGCCTAGCGAAATTTAAGGTTTCAATAGTAAGCTTGAGAGTTTCATATAGTTTTATTATTGCGCTTATGATTGCAACGCCGGCGCTGGCGGATGATGTGAGTTATCTGAAGCCATATTTGAAGGGAGAGGCGGTCGAAGTTGGGCACGGTAAATACTATTACAAAGGGTTGATCCACGCTTATGACGCTGCCTTGTTCACAGCTGATGGAAAGTTTGATGAAAACAAGCCATATGCATTGGTGCTAACTTATGTAACCGATATAGATGGTGATGATATTGCCGATAAAAGTATTGAGGAAATGAACAAAATCGAGCCGGTTGATAAGTCTAAAAGCGATGTTTGGTTAGCGGAAATGAAAAAGATTTTCCCAGATGTAGTAGATGGAACGGTTTTGGCTGGAGTGAATGTTCCGCATAAAGGCACGGTTTTCATTGGTGATGGCAAGAAAATTGGCGGAATTAATGACCCGGAATTTTCGAAAGCATTTTTTGATATTTGGTTAAGCCCAAAAACTACTGGTGAAGAGCTTCGTGCCAAGTTATTGGGAGAAAAACAATGAGAAAATCAGCATTATTGGGAGTTGTGTTTATGTTATTTGGATGCGGTGGCACGGATTTGAAAATCTATGATGGTACGGAACCGAAAATCAGTTTCCGCAAATTATATGACAGCAATGTTGAAGGTTACGGCTATTTCAAAAACCGCAGCGGCGAAATTGAGGCGCGCTACTACGTAACATTAGAGCCGAAATGGGATGGGAGTATCGGCGCGATGAAGGAATTTAATTACCAGGATACCGGCAAAATCACCAATCGTGATTGGAAAATCACCATGATTGATGATGACCATTTTACGGCGACCGGCAATGATATACAGGGCGTGCTCAAAGGCGAAACGCATGGCGCAGTTATGCACATGAATTATACGTTTTTAGTAACGCGTGAAAGCGGCAGCAAAATTGCCATTGATATGGATGATTGGACATATTTGCAGCCAGATGGCATGGCGATCAACCAGGTTTACATGAGCAAATTTGGCTTCCGCGTGGGTGAGCTGGTTTATACGCTGAAGAAACTCCACAAGGGCGAGAAGTTTAAGAGCGGGTATTTAGTAAAATAAAAAATGCGCGGTTGGGGGTATAAGCCAACCGCGCATGTGCGTGAAACTAAAGCACTC
>JABDBO010000051.1 GCA_013288575.1 Alphaproteobacteria bacterium | reverse complement strand
GGCATATTTTTTATCTTTCATTTTTTCCAAAACTTTCGCGCTATCAATTCCGGCTTTATCAGCAGCATCCTTAATTGCAGCTTCATCTTTCGGGCCGCTATGATTCATCAACGCAGTGTGGAAAGCGAAATATTTTTCCGGTGCAATATCATTAGCGGCAAGTGCTGCAAGCGCACCAGTTTGCGAAGTTGGGCCAAGGATTGGCATTTCTTTAAAAATAATTTTTACGTCTTTATTTTCATTGATTAGCTTAGTGATATCCGGCAGCATTTTGCGGCAATATCCACAGTTATAATCAAAGAATTCAACAATCTGAATTTTGCCTTTAGGGTTGCCGGCAACAGGAGAGGCTGGGTTTTTAAAGATTTCATCTTTACGGTTCAGGATTTCGGTTTCAGCTTTTTTATCCAGATCAGCTTCAGATCTTTGTTGGTATTTTTGTACAGCTTCGATCAGAACTTCCGGATGTTCCAAAATGTAATTTTTTACAATCGCCTCAATATCAGCTTTGTTGGTGGCTTCCTTTTTGCCGCAGGCAGCGAGAGTAACTGTCGCGCCAAGCATCAGCGCAATGAGGAATAATTTTGTAAATTTAGACATTTGTGCTCCAGATATTTGCTAGGATTATGGCTTTATATTTTTAAGTATCAAGGAAACTTCTGAGTTTACGGCTGCGGCTTGGGTGTTTCAATTTGCGCAGTGCCTTCGCCTCGATTTGGCGAATACGTTCGCGTGTTACTGAGAACTGCTGGCCAACTTCTTCGAGAGTATGATCGGTGTTCATACCAATGCCGAAACGCATACGTAGTACGCGCTCTTCACGTGGTGTTAAGGTTGCCAAAACGCGTGTGGTAATTTCGCGCAAATTGCCTTGGATCGCTGCATCAAGCGGGAGAACCGCGTTTTTATCTTCGATAAAGTCACCAAGTTGCGAATCTTCCTCGTCACCAATTGGAGTTTCAAGAGAGATCGGCTCTTTAGCGATTTTCATTACCTTGCGAACTTTATCAATTGGCATTGCCAATTTTTCTGCCAGTTCTTCCGGTGTCGGTTCACGGCCGAATTCGTGGAGCATCTGGCGCGTGGTGCGGACGATTTTGTTGATCGTCTCAATCATATGCACCGGAATACGGATCGTGCGCGCCTGGTCGGCGATTGAACGGGTGATCGCTTGGCGAATCCACCAGGTGGCGTAAGTCGAAAACTTATAGCCGCGGCGATATTCGAATTTATCAACCGCTTTCATCAAGCCAATATTTCCTTCCTGAATAAGATCAAGGAATTGCAGGCCGCGGTTGGTGTATTTTTTAGCGATCGAAATCACGAGACGAAGGTTGGCTTCGATCATTTCTTTTTTCGCCTGGTTGGAATCACGCTCACCTTTTTGCACGGCTTGCACAAGTTTTTTGAACTCGTTAACATCAAGGCCGATTTTATGCGCCATCGCGCGCACTTCGTCGCGCAGCGTTGCGATTTTATCTTTTTCTTTCTCGGCCCATTCTTTCCAGCCTTTTTGCGGCAGTTTTGCGGCTTTTTTCAGCCAGTTAGGATCAAGCTCATGGCCGATGTAATGTTCAAGGAAAATTTTGCGTTTAATTTTATGCTTCTCGCCGAGTTTCATCAGCTCGCCTTCGATCATGAACATTTTTTTGTTCACGTCATAAAGCTCATGCACGATTTGCTCGATAACTAGGTTATCAAAACGCATTTCTTTCAGCGCTTCAGTTAAATCATTTTTGAGTTTTTGATATTTTTTCTGCTCTTTCTCATCAATTTTCGCGTTTTCTAATGACGCATCGAGTTTTTTCTCCTGAATTTTCAAAAGTGATTTTGAAACTGAAGAGGCTTTGTCCATTGCTTCACGCACGATTGGCATGAGCTTTTCTTCCATGGCTGCCAGTGAGACGTTGGTGTCATCATAATCTTCTTCAGGTTCTTCAAAACCTTCTTCTTCAGCTTCCTCTTCTTCATCCTCTTCATCGCGTGATTTGGCTTTTTTCTTTGGCTCTTCCGCGAATGCTGCTGAATCATCCTTTACTGGAACTTCGATAGTATTGCCGGGGCCAGCGCCATAAGTTGCATCAAGGTCGAGGAAGTTACGGAGCAGAAGTTTTCCTTCGTTCAATTCATCACGCCAGCGGATTAATGTGCGGAGCGTGAGAGGAGTTTCAAAAAGCGATGATAACATTTTATCGCGGTTTTCTTCGATACGCTTGGCAATTTCAATTTCGCCTTCACGAGAAAGCAGTTCCACGCCGCCCATTTCGCGCAAATATAAACGCACAGGGTCGTCAGTACGGCCTAATGTGTCATCTTTTTCTTCTTTTTCTTCTTCGACTTCTTTTTCAGTAACTTCAGCCGCGTTTTCAACAACATTGATATTCGCATCAGATAATTTACTAATCAGATCATCAATATCTTCAGGCGCGAATTTATCGGATGGTAAAATTTTATTGATTTCATCATAGGTAATGAAACCTTGTTCTTTAGCTTTGGCAATAGCTTTACGGACGGCAGTTTTTAACTGCTCTTTAGCATCTTCACTCAGTTTACCGGTTTTAACGGCAATGCCTTTTGGAGAAGTTGGTTTTTCGTCTTTAGTTTGTTTTTTATTAGACTTACTGTCTTTGTTTTTTGCTGCTGTAGTTTTCACGGTGATTTCTTGTTTATCCTGACTGATTTTCGGTTCTGGTTGTTGCGGTTTTTTTGTTTCTATTTTTGTTTGTGGCGCTTTAGGCGGCGCTTTCTGGGGAGATGGCTTTTTAACCTCTGGGTTTTTAATTTCAAGCTTTTTAATGCTTTGCGGCTTATTTAAAGGCTTTTTTGGCTGCTCAGCTTTCTTGACCGGTTTTTTCGCTGCCGCTTTTGGCGCTGATTTGGCAGCAGATTTTGTGGTTTTTGCACCTGGTTTTTTTTCAGCCTCAGGATGGGTGATTTTTTTTACCAGATTTTTTAATGCGGACTTAACCGTAAATTTTTTGCTCATAGTTTTTTTTGCGAGAGGTTTTTTTGCAGGTAATTTTTTTGCTAGTTTTTTATTAGATGCCATTACAGTTTTAACCCTTTAGTTCTAATTAGTTCTAAGCTTTAATCACCAAAATTAGCGTTCATTTTTTTCCTTTCTTCAGAAAGCTGCCGGAATTTTTCCTGCAGTTTTTCAAAATCTTCGTCATTAACATCGTCCGAGTTTTTAAAGTCACTTTCTGCTAGTTCAAGGTGATATTGCGCCAAAACATTTTCCCACGCCTTTTTAGACGTTAAAGATTTCTTGGCGAAATCTGCTCCTTGGTTGATATATGCGAAAAGCCTAGAATCAATATTTTCATTTAGTTCGCGGAATAATTCCTGCAACTCGCTGTCTGGCCTAACATCATCAACGTTTAAACTGCTCTTAACTAATATATTTTGCCTCAACTTGTCAATTTCAAGATGCGAAAATGTGAAATTGGCAAAATCTTCTTCAATAATTGTGTCTTTAAGCAGTTCCGGATAGGTTAATATAGTGCCGATTATGGCGCATTCAAGCTGGTGAAGCTTTTGTTTTTCGGCACTTATGCCAGAAATCTGGGTGATTTTGGCTGATCTCTGCGGTTCTGGCTTAGCAGTAGTTGGGCGAAAATCATTCCAAATTCGTTGTCGAAAATAATCCTGATAGTTCTTAGCGATTGATTTATCAGCGATTTTATTAGCTAGCGCATCCAAACGAGCTTTTAAATCAGCCTGTTGTTCGGGGGTTTTGGCCGGGAGTTTGGCCTTTTCAGATTCATAGAGAATTTCCGAAAGCGGACGGGCGCTTGCTACCAGGCTTTGGAAAAGGGCTTTATCAGCACGCACAATATCATCTGGATCTTGCCCGGCTGGGAGTTCGACGAATTTAAGTGAAAAGCCGGGTTTTAGGAATGTAAGGGAGAGTTCGGCAGCGCGGGTGGCGGCGCGTTTGCCTGCAGAATCGCCATCAAAACACATGGTTGGTTCTTTGGCTAGCGCCCATAATTCTTGCAGATGTTCTTCACTCAAAGCGGTGCCGAGCGGGGCGACAGTGTTTTTGAAACCGGCTTGGTTAAGCGCGATTGTATCCATATAGCCTTCGGTAACGATGATATTTCCACTATCATAAGCCGGTTTGCGGGCAATGGCTTTGCCGAACAAAATGCGGCGTTTGTGGAAGATTGGTGTTTCGGGCGAATTCAAATATTTGGGCTCGCCTTTGCTGAGGATGCGGCCACCGAAGGCGATAACACGACCCTTGGAATCTGTAATTGGGAAAATAACGCGGCCGCGAAACATCTCATAATTGTTTTTGATGAGCCCGATTTCCTGCATTTCAGCGAGTTTGAAACCTTGTTTTTCTAATGCTTGTTGCATTTTGCCAGACTGGTCTGGGGCGAAGCCCAAACGAAATTCCTCGATGGTTTGGGCGGAGAGGCCGCGACGGTTTAAATATTCACGCGCTTCATGGCCCAGCGAGGTTTTTAAATTTTCCTGAAAATATTTGGCAGCGCTTTCAGCGCATTGCATAAGTTTGGCGTGGTGATCATATTTTTCAGCCATATGCGGGTCTGCTTTCGGCAGCGTCATCCCGGCAAGGAGTGCGAGTTTTTCTATGGCTTCGGGGAAATTCAAGCCTTCGGTTTGCATAACAAAATCAAACACATTGCCATGTGCGCCACAACCGAAACAATGGTAAAAGCCCTTGTCGTCATTGACAGTGAATGATGGTGTTTTTTCTGAGTGGAAAGGGCAGAGGCCGGAGAATTCTTTGCCTTTTTGTTTTAATGAAACGCGTTTACCGACAACTTGCGAAGTATTTAAGCGGTCGCGGATCTGGCTAACGAATTCCTTGGGAAACATCATGCCGCCAATATAGAGCGGGAATGGTACTAATTACTAGCGTCTTTTAATTTCGAGGATAATTTTCCCATGAGCTTTAGGATTATAGCCTTCATTTCTTCATCCTTTATAGCGGCGAAGTGTTCGGCTGCCTGGAGTTTTTGAATATCATCCCGCATGAAAGAAAAATCGGCGCCGGGGAAGAAGTTATTGATTTCAATGCCAAGTAAATTAGAAATTTCATATAATTTATCAATGCTTAGGCGGTTGGTGCCTTTTTCGTATTTTTGCAATTGCTGATAACTGATGTTCAAACTGTGAGCCAGTTCGTTCAAAGTCATGTTTTTTGATTGGCGAATTTCCCTGATTGCTTTTCCGGTATATTCGTTTATATTGACTGTGCTCGACATAATTTAAAACTTTAAATTGATGATACGAGTAACTAATACACCAAATTGGTGTATTGTCAAATCTTTTTTTATGTCCTCTCCAAAACCGCCCGAACGTATAGCCAAAGCCATTGCCAAGAGTGGCTTGTGCTCACGGCGCGATGCCGAAAAACTGGTTTTAGAAGGCCGCGTTAAGGTTAATGGCAAAATTATTGATTCGCCCGCGCTTAATGTGACGGATGAAATTATTGAGGTGGATGGTAAGCCAATTAGCGCAGTCGAGAAAGCGCGGCTGTTTATTTATTACAAACCGGTTGGGCTGGTGACGACTCACAAGGATGAGTTGGGGCGTGACACCGTATTTGAGCATTTGCCCAAAAATATGCCACGCGTGGTTTCGGTCGGTAGGTTGGATTTGAATTCGGAAGGATTGTTACTACTGACAACAAGCGGTGAAGTAGCGCGGCAGTTTGAATTGCCATCAAGCGGTTTTAAGCGCGTTTACCGCGTGCGAGTATTTGGCCATGTGCAGATTACCGATTTGAAAAAACTTAAAAATGGTATCACCATTGATGATGTAGATTACGCGCCGATTTTGGTCGAATTTGAAAAGCTCAGCACCAATTCTTGGTTGAAAATTACCTTGCAGGAAGGAAAAAATCGTGAGATTCGCAAAGTGCTGAAACATTTTGGGCTTGAAGTCAGCCGGTTAATCCGTATTGAATATGGTGAGTATAAACTGGGTGATTTAAAACCAGGTGAAGTGAAAGAAGTGGAATTGCTATGAGAATAATTGCAGGTAAGTATAAAGGACGCCGCATTATATGTCCGGAAGGAAAAACGGTTCGACCAACATCGGATATGGTGCGTTCGGCGACGTTTAATATTCTAAATAATATTGTCGATTGGGAAAATGCAAATGCGCTTGATGTTTGCTGTGGCACTGGCGCATTTGGAATTGAGGCATTATCGCGCGGGGTGAAATTTGCTGCATTTATTGACAGCAGCCGCGAAGCAATTGAAGCAACCCGCCACAACCTTGCCAAAGTAAATGAAGACCCGGCGCATTATGAAATTTATTCAAATGCGGTTGAGAATTTACCCGCTGCGCGTAGGCAATTTGATGTTATTTATATTGATCCGCCATATTCTGCAGGTTTAGTACCAAAGGCTTTGAAGAGTTTGCGCGAGAAAGGCTGGCTGGCAGAAAAGCCAATTATAATAGTTGAAACCGGCGAACGTGAAAAAATTATTTTCCCGCCAGAATTTGAAGTGCGTGATGAGCGCCGGTATGGTAATACAAAACTGTTGCGGATAAAACTGGTCTAATAATTCTCAGCTTTTATCATTATCGTGCATAAAGCCGGGTTGGTATTAGCGGTATTATAAGTGTTTGGCGTGCCGGTATTGATGCAGGTGTTATTGCCGCTTTCTAATACCAGAGGATAATAATCCGTGCTGGCACCTGGTGATGAAGTAACAACTACCACATCACCGGTTGATGGGTTGCCATCATCAACTTTTGTATCTATTGCGAGTGATTCGGCTGCA
>JABDBO010000050.1:2041-7192 GCA_013288575.1 Alphaproteobacteria bacterium | reverse complement strand
AAAGGCGTCGAGATCAAAAATATCGAAGGCGCACGCGCACTTGCTATTCTTGGTGATTCAATCACGACTGACCACATTTCTCCAGCCGGCTCAATCGCCTCTGGCACACCAGCTGCGAAATATCTCCTCGATAACGGCGTTGAGAAAAAAGATTGGAACCAATACGGTGCCCGCCGCGGCAACCACGAAGTTATGATGCGCGGCACTTTCGCCAACATCCGCATCAAAAACGCATTGGCTGACGGCAAAGAAGGCGGCCTCACTAAATATATTCCAACTGGTGAAATCATGAGCATTTATGATGCATCAATGAAATATCAAAAAGACGGCACACCACTTGTGGTCATCGCCGGCAAAGAATACGGCACTGGCTCAAGCCGCGACTGGGCTGCCAAAGGCACAAACTTGCTCGGCGTTAAATGCGTAATTGCTGAAAGCTTCGAGCGTATCCACCGCAGTAACTTGGTCGGCATGGGCGTGCTTCCACTTGTATTTACCGGCGGTCAAACTCGTGAAAACCTAAAACTTGATGGTTCTGAAACCTTCAGCATAACCGGGCTTGAAAAAGGCATCAAACCTAAGATGAACGTCAAACTAACCATCACCCGCAAAGATGGCAAAAAAGACGAATTCACCCTGATGTGCCGCGTGGATACCAATGACGAAGTTGGCTATATCAAAGCTGGTGGTATTCTGCAGAAAGTGCTATTGGGCCTGAAGTAATAAGTTATTGACGGCAGTCTGTTGACTTTGTACCCTCTTAATGATTATTAAGAGAAAATTATGGTTAAAATAGGCCATCTTGAAAACTATGAACTACCTTCCGCCGGTGGCTTTGTTGGCAAATTTACAAAAAATGCCGAGCCACCCATCATTTCTCCGGCTGCGAGTTTTATAAGCTCGTTACTTCACGTTGTTGCAAAGCCCACAAGTTCACCTACTTTTTTTACTGCGAGAGTGGGGGAAGGGTATAAGCTACCAAATGAGAGAGCTGTAAAAAGCTGGCAGGAACTAACTGGTGCGCAAATAAAACTAACGCAAAGGGGCAATCTTCATATTAGATTATCTGAAAAACAAGTTGAAGAAATGAATGCTCATTATCCTATAGAAAGAGTGCCTTACAGATAAGATTTTGGCCCCTACCTTCCTATCTGTCCACGCGCCCATGTTCTGGTTAGCCAATAGTCTTCTTCTTCTCTCTTGATAGTTTGAATTTTACCGATTTTCCACTCAGATGATGCCCCAGCCCATTCAGATTCTAATTCCTCTTTTTGCTTAGCTATTCGGCGCAGGTACAATTTATTTGCAAGTGGTAGCCCCACCTTGTTTGAAACGTCTTTAGGCTCTTCACGTTTTGAAAGTTCGCTGTCACTATGTGAAATTTGCAATCTCAACCTATCCAGGAAACCAATTTCCCTTTCCATAAATCCTTCACCTTCCTGGCTAAGTGCCCAATCAGGATCTAGCTCTAACATTCTTTCTTTCCGGCGAACTTTTCTCAAAAGCGCCATACTTTCCAAGTAATCTAGCTCAAATCTTCTTTGATCTTCGTAATGAGGATTATTTGATGTCAGCACTTTATCCAAAGCTATTAAAAAGCTTAATAGAGCATTATTATTTTTATGAGCTTTATCAAATGCAATTGCGAATTTTTCACCAAAACTCCTGTCAGGAATTTTCTGCCAAATCCGCCCCCGTTTCATTGCGCTCAACTTTTTTATATCAGCAAGAGTTTCTATCTCTTCTTCAAAAGTGATTCCTTTAGATGTCAGCGCCCATTCTGGATTATCGGCCAGTTTTTTTCTGCCATCTATAATTTTTTGAGTGATAGTATCCGCGGTCATGATTTAAGTTACAGTTAATTTATATTAACATAATAACTGTAAATTAGTGCGCGTCAAGGCAGTTATAAGTTTCTAACCCTGGCTCAACTTATCAAAATCAGCCTATAACTTGGTGATCATTTATTCAACTTGAGGTGGCCCGACAGGTTTTTCTGCGACGTTGACAACATGGGCCAAGCCGGATTGTAAATTTGTGAAATCATCAGGAGTGGTTACGTCAGAATAGCTCCGTTCAGGTGGTTTATTTACGGCTCTAGAAGCTAAATTAGCAAGCTCGTCTTTATTTCTTGCAATATTGCCAAGTAATTTATCTGCATCAGCTTTAGAAACGACAGCAGTAATTACATCCCCATCTCGAGAGAAATTTGATCCAGTCAAATTATTTAATTCTCCAACTATACTCTTAGCATGAACAAATCCAGATCTAGGAGTGACGCCCGTAACTATATCTTCAAGTTCTCGAGCTTGCCCTGACAATCGTAAAGTTAATAAAATATTATCGCTCTTTAATCCTGTTGATATTCCATGTAAAGTTATATCTGTTTTAACTATGGCTGTTTGAATGCCAATATTGGCTTTATCTATTTGTGATCTTACTTCTTCTAGTTTCATGACTGAACCTCTATATTAATTTTTAGTAAGATTATAATATAATGCTCGTATGTACAATTTGTGACGCAGTTATGAAGCTTTTGTTACAATTTCTATAACTAACCGTGGCTCAATTTATCAAAATCCGCCTGCAGAGCCGTTATCATCTTATTTTCTGGGAATTTATAATCCTCAATTTCCGCAATGCGCGTAACTTCAGCTGCTGTTCCGGTTAAAAACGCCTCGGTCGCATTTTCCAGTTCGCTTGGCTTAATATGCCGCTCGATAACTTCAATCCCACGCTTTTTCGCCAGGCCAATAACTGTGCGGCGCGTGATGCCGTCTAAGAAACAATCAGGCGTCGGCGTGTGCAGCTTTCCATCAATTGCAAAAAACACATTCGCGCCTGTCGCTTCCGCAACAAAGCCGCGGTAATCCTGCATCATCGCGTCATTATAACCTTTATCTTCAGCTGAGTGTTTGCTCAGCGTGCAAATCATATACAAACCCGCCGCTTTCGAAGCTGTTGGCGCCGTTGCCGGATCAGGGCGTTTCCAATCCGCCCAGCATAAACGCAAACCTTTAGCACGCGCCTCTGGGCTGAAATATGAAGGCCATTCCCAAGCCGCAACTGCAACGTGGATTTTACAATGCTGCGCTGAAACCGCAATCATCTCAGAACCGCGATAAGCTATTGGGCGAATATAACCATTAGTAATTTTCTGCGCTTTAACAACATCTTCGCAAGCTTTATTGAGCTGCTCAACCGTGTAAGGAACTTTAAACCCGAGGATTTGCCCAGATTTTATCAACCGCTCATTATGCTCGGTGCCTTTAAAAATTTTGCCATTATAAACGCGAATTCCTTCAAAAACCGCGCTGGCGTAATGTAAACCGTGAGTTAGAACGTGAAGCTGCGCATCCCGCCACGGGAGTAGTTTGCCGTCAAACCAAATTTGACCATCACGGTCATCGAAAGGAATAATTGTCATAAGTTCGTTATCTGTTTTTCGTTTTCCGTTATCTGGTTGTCGGCTAACGGCTAACGGATAACGGTTAACGACACTTTGTGATTGCCACAAGCTTATTGGTCGATTATATAAGGCCTCGCATGAAAAAGACAACAGCAAAGAAGAAACCGCCTGTTAAAAAGCCCGAAGAAAAACATCGGCACATAATCGCCTGCCTGGTTGATAACGAATTCGGCGTGCTCGCGCGCGTAATTGGCTTGTTCTCCGGCCGTGGCTATAACATCGAAAGCCTCACAGTTGCTGAAGTTTCTGCTGAAGAAAATCTTTCGCGAATTACAGTTGTTACTAGCGGCAATGATATGATTATCAACCAGATCAAAGCATTGCTCGAGCGTTTAGTTCCGGTGCATAAAGTTGTTGATCTGACAGTTGAAGGTCCGCATGTTGAGCGTGAATTAGCGCTGGTAAAAGTTGCCGGAGTCGGTGAGGGCAGAATTGAAGCTCTGCGAATTGCAGATATTTTCCGCGCCCGCGTGATGGATTCCACCAACAACTCATTTGTTTTTGAAGTTACTGGCACCCCAGAAAAAATTGATGCGTTTATTGATTTGATGCGCCCACTCGGCCTGATCGAAACTTGCCGCACCGGCTCAATCGCCGTTGGTCGTGGTAAAGAATCTCTTTAAATATTTAATAGCATCTCAGTTAAAACAAAAGAAACTGTCATCCTCGGCGTAGCCGGGGATCCAGGTCGATAGTTTACATAACTGGATTCCCGGGCAGAGCCCGAGAATGACGTTATAAACTTTCCAACGTCATAAGAACTGAGAGCCGTCAGCTGCCGCGCGGACGCGGCTGTTACCAAACGCGAGCATCCGAAATGCTCGTTTGGTAACAATTATATATTAATACCAAAGTTTCTTTGGAACCAATCCGGATCTTGCCTGTCTTTTTCAGGCAATAATTGCAGTGGTTTTGCTTCATTGAACACACACACAATATCGCGGCCATTACGCAGCGTGAATTGCGAAGTCACCCGCTCAATCACGATATAATCACCCACGGTGCGGTAGTTGATAATGGCTTCCTTGCCCTCAGAATCAACCATGAAGAATGCTGGGATGTCGGCGTTGATATCTTTGAACTGAAAGTATGTAAACTCGCCATCATCAAAAATACGAATTGGCGAAATATGTTCAGAGCCAGAAATTGTATAACGCTGGTTATATTTTTCCGGGTTGGCGTCAATTGATGGGTTAGGAACATGGTTTTTTTCCAAGAATGAAACATCGCTTTCACCTGGATAAACAAAGCGCATAACAAACACCATGTCTTTAGCTTCCATGTTATCAGTTTCTTTGCCATGCAATTCAAAATTATAAACTCGCTTATTCGTCACCACCATCATGTTGGTTTGCGGATTTTGCTCGATAGGTTTTAAGAAAAGGCGGTTGCCTTGCGGCGCAATTTGCCATGCGGTTGAGTCACCAATGGAAACGGTTTTGATATTTTCATCAGCGGCAAATTCAATTGCAGATTGGTAGCCGTAATGGCCCATGAATTTGAAAACTTCATTTGGGTTATATGGCACTACACGAATACGAAAATCGGTTGAAAGCGGCGTAGCTTCTTGCAGAGCAATTGCATTATCAACGAATAAAATAGGAGAAATCTGGATCAATCCGGCAAATAAGAAAATGAATTTCAGCTTTTTCATATTATAAACTAATCCACGCGTTTGGTTT
>JABDBO010000050.1:0-2031 GCA_013288575.1 Alphaproteobacteria bacterium | reverse complement strand
GTTGCGTAACTTTACCCGTTTTTTGATCTACAATAATTTGCTTATATTGAAAAGAAATATCTGCTTCATGGCGACTAATTTCTCGGCTTGCATCATTTAAGAAAGTCAAAATCGCGGTGTAATCAACTACAATTTTGGCAGCCGTATTACTATGCCCATCTTTGCCGCTAGCATCAACCAAGCGCACATTATCAATGTTAATTTCTTTAATAGCCTGTTTGCCATATTGCACCAGCGGATTTTGCGGATTCTGCATGGAATTGGCACTTAAAAACTCTGTATAAACACTTTCGTTTGAAAGCTGCGTAACCAAACCAAAATTTCTATCCAGATGCTCTTCAATATATTCTTCGCGTGCTTTTACATATTCATTGGCCAAATATTTGATATATGAATCATCAGCAGTGTCGCCTGGTTTTTGAATAGCTTTGGCGTAACTGGCTGAGATATAGCAATATTTTGCCCAGGAGCGAGCGGAAATATCTCCGAAAACGTGGCAAAACCTGCTAAAAGTGCCAAAATGGCAATAAAAGCAATTATAGTTAAGAAGGAGAGTTCGCTACGCGGTTTAGTAAATTTAGCGTGAAACCAGCTCATAGCCTCAGAAAAGTATTGGCCTGACTCTATCTTTTTAGCAACAATATCAACATCTTCTTGCATTATTTTACTCTAAAAAACCATTTTACGCGATTTTTGTACATTTATCTAGTAAGTCTGACAATTGTAAAGAAATTGCAACAAAACTTTAGTAAAATCATCATATATGGTCAGAGCTAGTATCATCATAACTATAATTCTGGCGGCGTTTACCCCTTTTCAAGCCTTAGCTGCTGATAATGCCGTGCGCGTTACTATTGATGGTCGCGTTGTTGATGCCAGCGGCAATACAATCGCCATCCCCAATACAACTGACCCGCGAAATACCGACTATAATAAATATTATACCTCTTTAGATGCAACCGGCAAACCGGCAAAAGATAGCGATTTTTATATATATTCTGATCCTGGCGCAGGTTATCGCCGGAAGGATCTTCCGCCGGTGGCAGATAGCGCTGTAACATCTCAGCTTCCGCAGCCAGATGTTAAAGCTTCTGTAACAAATTTAGGCTCTACTAGTGAACAGATAAACAGTGATTATTCACGCCCGGTATATGATGACTTAAAGGCTACCGGTTCAGCATATGGCAATTAATATGAAGTTGGTTATTGCATATATATTTTCTTTGATGTTGCTCGTTTCAACGGAAGCATTCGCTGACCAATCTGCTGTGCCTGGCCCTGGCCATTTATTCGAAAATCCACAGCAAATTTTAAATGCTGCAAATGTTTATACAATGGGTAAACGCATTGATGATATTACCAAAGGCGTGCCAAACCAGATAATGGCATTGCAAGCTGTAGCCAGCAAAACGGGTGGCGCATTCGCGCAAGAATCAATTCGCAATTTCGCAATTTATAAAGCCGCAACCACTGGCGTTCCTAACCCAATTTCGTCAGATGCGGCGAACGTGCAAATGTTCACGCAGGTAAACTTCATTACAAAATCGATGAAGCAGTTCAACGTTCAATCAGCTGTTAGCGGCGCAATTACCAATGGGCCGGGTAGCGCTCCGGGTGCGGGAAATATTGGTAATATCGGCAGTAGCATAACTGGCAGCGTTAGCGGAATTGGTAGTAGCGTTAGTGGAATTGGAAGTAGTGTGAGCGGCATAGCAAGCAGCGTTACAGGTAGCGTCACTGGCGCGGTTGGCAATGTTGCCGGATCAGTTAGTAATTTAGGAGCAGGCCAATTAAACCAACTCACTCAATCAACTGGTTTAAACAGCGGCCAAATTGCGCAAATCACCGGCATATTTTCTGATGGTAAAGGCTTCCAAGTTTACACAACTGCGATGAGCCAGCTCACAGGTCAGATTAGTGGCGTTGTCAATAAAGCAATTGGCCCAATGCTTAGCCAGTTACAGGGTTATTACAAAGGTTTCATGGGAGTTTACAGTCAATACTCTCAAGTTCTCCAGCAATATATGAGTT
>JABDBO010000049.1 GCA_013288575.1 Alphaproteobacteria bacterium | reverse complement strand
CGATCTTCACACAACCTGGATCCTCGGATCAAGTCCGAGGATGACAATAATGAGCTAGAGAGGATGGGATGACAAACGGAGGAAATGGTTTCAGTTGAAATGAATGAATTGTTCGGAAAGTCTGAATAAGCCAAATATTGCGCCAATAATTGCTGGGAGTTTTATCAGCATTTCATTTTTCATTTTTTGCATATCAGCGCGAAGCTCCGAGATTTCCAATTTTAATTCCTGTTTTGTAACTATAAGATCATTTTTAGTTGCCACTTCATCGTTATGATTATTGAAGGTTTCAACAATTGCTTCGGCGTGGCGCTCACTTATTCCATGCGCAATCAGGTTTTTTACGGCTTTGTGAGTATCAAAATTAGGGTTCATGGAAATAATATACACCATTATAGTGTACAGTGTCAACTATAAATTAGCGGCGGCGGGTGGCAGTTATTATGGTTGGATTTAAAAGCAAGTCTATCGCGTTGTTGATAGTATTTATACCAATATGGGCAAAACCGTGCGCTTCAATATCATAACCTTCGTCTTGCCCGGTGACTATGATACTCAACCCGCATATTTTAAAAAGTTCGGCATCTATTCTGCCATTGCCGATTGCAACTATATTGGCAGTATCGCCTAGATTTCTGGCTTTCTCTGCTTTTTCTTCCGCGGTTTTTGCAATTATCAATTCTACGCCAAGCTGGTTGGCAAAATCTGGAGCGGTGCCCAGAGTATCGCCGGAGAGCAAATATACTGTGAGTCCAAGGTCTTGTAATTTTTTGATGCGCTCTTTTATTCCGTCAACCAAAACACCGTAAACTGTTACAGTTCCATTTAAATCAAGAATCACTTTTTGGATGCTTAGGATTTCAACATTGACAGGATCCGGCCCATTGGGAATATTGATTTCTAGCGCCATATGGCTAATAAATCATCGTGCCGGTGCCGTGCTCGGTGAAGATTTCGAGAAGCACTACATGTGGGATACGGCCGTCTAAAATATGGGCGGCTTCAACATTGTGTTCAACGGCTGAGATGCAGGTCTCTAGTTTTGGAATCATGCCGCCGGTGGCAACGCGATCAGTGATCATTTTGCGTGCGTCTTTGATGGCCATTTTGTTGATGAGTTCGCCGTCATCATTCATCACACCCGGAACATCGGTGAGGAGAATTAATTTGCTTGCGGCAATAGCCGAGGCAATTGCGCCTGCCGCAGTATCAGCGTTGATGTTGAAAGTTTCTCCATTTTCACCGATGCCAATTGGTGCGATAACCGGGATGATATTTGATTCTTCGAATGAAACTAAAACTTCAGGATTGATTTTTACCGGCTCGCCAACGAAGCCGAGGTCAAGAATTTTTTCGATATTGGAATCCGGGTCTTTCATTGTGCGGCGGATTTTGCGCGCGTTGATGAGTGAGCCGTCTTTGCCGGACATGCCAACTGCCAAGCCGCCAGCAGCGTTGATGTTGGAAACGATTTCTTTGTTGATGGAGCCGGAGAGAACCATTTCGGCAATGGCGACGCTTTCGGCGTCAGTGACCCGGAGGCCTTGAATGAATTGGCTTTGAATTTTTAGTTTTTCAAGCATCGCCGAAATTTGCGGGCCGCCGCCATGCACGATGATTGGGTTGATGCCGCATTGCTTTAAAATGACAACGTCATTGGCGAATTTTTTAGCAAGTTCGGGTGAACCCATAGCATTGCCGCCGAATTTAATAACGAAGGTTTCGCCAGCAAATTTGCGCATGTAAGGGAGCGCCTCGCCCAGCGTATTGGCGATTTTCAGCCACTCAGGCTTAATTTTGCTTTCGAACTTTTTCTTTTCTTCATTAACGGCCATCACACCCTCTTAACTGCCTGACGTAAAAATTAATTATTCTTTTGTAATACTAGCAAGGCTGGCTTGCAACTCATTTATGCCGATTTTTTCTGAGGCGCTGGTTGCAAAGAATTCATGCATAAGCGCCGCATGTTGCGATTTATCAAAATTAGTTTGTGGCGTTTCGGAGGGGCGGAGTTTATCGAGCTTGGTGAAAATAAGCTGGTAGGGTGCAGCGGCCTCATCGAGCAAATCCATAATTTCATGGTCGGCTGGTTTTAGGCCGTGGCGGCAATCTATCATAATAAGGACGCGGCGGAGTTGCGGGCGGTTTTGCAAATAACCGTCAATTAGCACGTTCCATTGCTGTTTTTGCGCTTTGGAAATTTTCGCATAACCATAGCCGGGAAGATCAACCAACATCAGGCGATTGGCGAGGTTGAAGAAGTTGATTTGCTGCGTTCGGCCCGGTGTGTTTGAAACTTTGACGAGATTCCTGCGCCCAACGAGTGCGTTGATGAGGCTGGATTTGCCGACGTTGGAACGGCCGATAAATGCGACTTCGGGCAGATTGCTATTTGGCAGTTGCGAAACTTGCGCAGCACCGAGCATGAATTTGCATTCCTGCGCGAAGAGTTTGCGAGTTTGTTCTGCGTTATCAGTCATTAATACTAATGGCAGGAATGACAGGGTCGATGCGCTGGCCGTGGTATTTTATAAAATAGAGTTGCTGGAAGATTGTCATCGTGTTGCTGAATATCCAGTAAACAACCAAGCCAGCTGGCATTTTAGCAAAAAGGAAAACCAACATTAGCGGCAAGCCTTTGATGACTTTTGCCTGGGTTGGATCAGCAATTGGCGGTTGGAGTTGCTGCTGAACATACATAGTGCAGGCCCAGATGCACGGCAATGCGCCGATCATAAGTGAGGTTGGCAGATCAAGTGGAATTAAACCAAAGAGGTTGAAGATGCTGGTAGGATCTTTTTCAGAAAGATCATGGATCCAACCGAAGAATGGCGCATGGCGCATTTCGATGCTGACATAAAACACTTTATAGAGCGCAAAGAAAATTGGCATTTGCAACAAAACCGGCAAGCAACCAGAGGCCGGGTTGACCTTTTCTTTTTTATAAAGCTGCATGGTTTGCTTGTTAAGCTCCATTTTATCATTTTTATATTGCTCGCGGAGCTGGGTGATTTTTGGCGTAAGGTCGCGGATGCGGCCCATTGAAATATAGCTTTTGCGCGCCAGTGGGAACAGGCAGAGTTTGACGCAGAAGGTGAGTGCAAGAATCGCCAGGCCTGCATTGCCGATATGAGAATAAAAAATAATGAGGAGTTTCATCATTGGCTCAGAGAGGAAATACCACCAGCCGAAATCAATCAAACGCTCAAACATTCTAAGGTTATATTTGCTGCCATAGGCATCAAGAACTTTGAGTTCTTTTGCGCCGGCAAAAAATTTCGCACTGTAAGTTGCAGTTCCGTTTGGTGCGGCAACGTGCGCTTTGCCTAGATAATCAACCTGGAATTTTTCGTTATCATTATCGGTGAAATAACGGTAATTAGCGGTATAAGTTTCATTTTGCGCGGGGATTAAAGCAGCTGCCCAATATTTATCAGTGATGCCGATCCAGCCGGTAGAATTCGGGAATTCTTTCCTCGGCGTTTCGCGCAAATTATCATATGAAACATATTTTAATGTGCCATCCATAACGCCGAGCGGGCCAGCGCGCATTGCGCCAAGCGCGGCTTTTACTGTTTTCGGTTCGGTTTTGCTAATCAGCGCATAAGGGAAGAAGCTGGCTGCACTGGAAGTATTATTTTGAATGCTCTGGTCGATGGCGAACATGTAATTTTCATCGATAGAAATTTTAGTGATGAATTTAACGCCGAGCCCATTATCCCAGGTGAGAGTTACCGGAGTGGTTGGGGTGAGGGTGGAATTTCCTTCGACTTGCCATTTAGTATCTGCTGATGGAGCAAGGATTGATTTATCAGCGCTTATCCATCCGGTTTCGATAAATTCTGGCGCTTCAGTTCCAGCTGGTGCTAGGAAAGGGACATCCTTGCTGTTTTTATCCAGAGTCTCTTTATATTTTGAAAGTGAAATATCATCAATGCGCGCGCCGGTTAAGTTAATTGAGCCGTGCAATGTGCCAGTGGAAATTTTAATGCGGTCGCTGCCAGCAATGATTGTTTCACGAGGTTGTGGCGTGAGTGGTTTTGCAGGCGCTACTGCTTGCGGAGCATTTTTATCTTGCAGGGCTTGCAGCTCTCTTGCTTTTAAAACTTCAGCAGCGAGCGCTTTTTGGCGTTGCTCTTGCGCGGCGCGGATATGTGGGGTTTCATAGAAATAATACCACCCGCCCATGAAGAGGACGATTAAGACGAGCGCGAGCGTCATATTGCGGTTATATTCTTTATCTTGCGGCTGGAGGTTGTTTTGCATCACGCGGGCATATTATTTTTCGGGGACGTTGTCAATGCCGGGTTTGCCAAACGGGTGACAATGGGAGATTCTTTTTAGCGCGAGCCAGCCGCCTTTTATAGCGCCGTGTTTTTCAATTGCCTCTTTGGCATATTCGGAACAAGTGGGCTGGAAGCGGCAGTTGGTGCCGAGAAACGGGGAGAGGAGGTATTTGTAGAGGGTGAGGATGAAGAGGGCGAGGCGTTTCATTTTAGGTTTGACGTTTATTTGGTTAAGTCTACTTAAATCTAATTATAAAGCAAAGCGTCTCACAATGTTCATTTAAGTGTTTGCTATAGCAAACACGGCGCACACCCCTATGGGGGGTGCAGGGTGCGCGCATTTATTGTTTATTTTTGCTCAAGCTTCTTCAACGCATATTTTAAATCACCCTTCAGGTCACTGAAATTTCGGGTGAGAGCATCGCGTTTGCCGATTATTACATAATCAGTTTTAGGTTTGGCGTATTGGGGGATTAGTTCGCGGGCAATGGCGCGCAAGCGACGTTTGATTTTGTTGCGCTCAACGGCGAGTTTTGAGGTTTTTTTGGAAACTGTGTAGCCAACGCGAATGATGCCGATTTCATTTTCAGCAGCGAGCAACACTAGGGTTTTGGTGGAAACTTTTTTATTAACGGAACCGACCCGCAGGAAATCAGCGCGTTTTTTTAAAACTTCGAACGGCAAAGATTATACGTTAGCCAGGCGCTTACGGCCTTGAGCGCGGCGCGCGTTTAAAATTTTGCGGCCAGCGAGAGTTGCCATACGAGCGCGGAAACCATGGCGGCGAGCGCGGACTTTGTTAGATGGCTGGAATGTTCTTTTCATTTCTGAACCCCTATAAATTCATTTCTACGGTTAATTTCGTTGTCGTTTCCTCTCCTCAGAGCGCTCACATATGTTTAATATGCTCGGCTTCTGCGGGCGAAAACTCCTAGAAATTTACTCGTATAAATAAATTTCTAGAGGTTCAGCTTTGACTTAGAACCGATAACTCTGTAAAAAGGACGCGTTTTTTAGCGCTATGCCAGGCCGATGTCAATGAAAATAATTTATAATCCGAAAACTATTCCATCCGGCCATGCAATTGCGCTGGGGAATTTTGATGGCGTGCATCTGGGGCATAAGGTGATTTTGCGACAAATGCGGGATATTGCGGCGGCAAAGAGCTTAAAACCAGCGGTGATTACGTTTGAGCCGCACCCGATTGCACTGTTTAGGCCGCAAGTTTTGCCGGTCAGGATTAATGATTTGCATGTGAAAATGGAGCTTTTGGCAGCAAATGGGGTGGAGGTTTGTTATATTATTAAATTTAATCGCCAGTTCTCTGAACTAAAAGCACTTGAATTTATTGATAAATATTTGCGAGGTAACCACATTATTACCGGGTTTAACTTTGCGTTTGGGCATAACCGGGAAGGTGGGCCGGAGTTGTTGCATGAGGTTTTGGGGGGAAATTATACCCAGGTTGAGCCGGTTGAGGAAGGTGGGGCGGTTTATTCATCATCGATGGTGAGGATGGCGCTGAAATCTGGCGAAGTTAGGATGGCGAATAAGTTGTTAGGCTATGATTATTATATTCGCGGCAAAGTGATTCGTGGTGCGGGTAAAGGTGCGGGGATTGGATTTGCTACGGCGAATATTAAGTTGAAGCCTAGTTTGCTGCGGGCGAAATATGGCGTTTATGCGGTGAATACGCAATTTGGGCGAGGAGTGGCGAATTTTGGTGTGCGGCCAACGGTGGATGGGAAAACGGAATTGCTCGAGGTGCATATTTTTGATTTCGCCAAAGATATTTATGGGCAAAGTTTAAAAGTTGAATTTTTAGATTTCATTCGTGAGGAAAGGACTTATAAGTCTTTAGACGAATTAAAATTGCAAATTGTAAAAGATGCGGCAAAAGCTAAAGAAATAGAATAATAATTTTGCCAACCCCTCACCCCCACGCCGCAAAGCTGCGGAGGGGTGGGCAAATAATCTGTTACACAGATTATAGAGTTATGATTATAGGAGATATAAGTTGAAAAAAGGATTGTTGATTGCATTTATTGCGCTGGTGGCCGACCAGGTGAATAAATATGTAATGTTATACATAGTTGCGCTGCCGCATTTTTTTGTTGATAACAAAGCCATTGCCGGTTCGGGCGGGCGCACAATTGAAGTGACGAATTTTTTCAATATCGTGATGGTGTGGAACCGCGGGGTGAGTTTTGGCATGTTTAACCATGGTGAAGTTGCGGCTTATCAACCAATATTGCTAACTATAATGGCTCTGGTGATTGTGGCAGGTTTAATCTATTGGCTCAACAAGGCGACGAATAATTGGCAGATTATAAGCATTGGGTTAATTATCGGCGGCGCGCTCGGTAATGTGATCGATCGCGCAATTTATGGCGCAGTGGCAGATTTTTATGATTTCCATTTAGGCGAGCGTCATTGGCCGGCATTTAACATTGCAGATTCTTGCATCTGTGTTGGCGTGGCAATTCTTCTGATTGAAAGTTCATTTGGTTTAGGTATAAGTAAATCTGGAAAAAATACTTATGCGAAAAATTAATTTAGTTATTTTGTTATCACTCGTGCTGGCTGGCTGCGGCGGCGGCAGCGCCAAAGAAATGCTTGGCATGAATACTGATGCACCGGATGAATTTGCGGTGGAAAGAAAACCTAAGCTTGATGTGCCGCCTTCATTTAAACTGCGCCCGCCGTCAACGGCTGCGGAGAAACAGGAAAATGCGGCTGATACGCGAAATGAAGTTAAGGAAAAAATTCTCGGTGTGCCAAGCGTGCCGATTCAAACTGGAGATTCAACGCAAGATTCTTTCCTGAAAAAAATGAATGCGAATAATGCCAACCCAGATATCCGTGATGTGTTGACGAAGGAATATCCGAAAACGGATGATAAAGATATGTTAGATAAAATACGCTCGCTCTCAAATGATAATAATGAAAAAACACTTGTTGACGCCAAGAAAGAAAAAGAGCGTATAGATAATAACAAAAAAGATAATAAACCGCTCGATCAGGGCGAAACTCCAACTAAGAGTGAAAATGACGGAAAGTCAATCATCGACAAGATCTTCGACTAGGACTGTTGTTTATATTATTGTGGCACTTGCTGTTATTGC
>JABDBO010000048.1 GCA_013288575.1 Alphaproteobacteria bacterium | reverse complement strand
ACACCAGTGCTACTGAAACTCGCTGGTTGGGAAAATCATCTCCAATTACGAACTGCCCAACAAAAGCAGGCCGCAAACAACAAATTTCATGCTTGGCTGAAGACCGCCGAGTTGAAGTAGAAATTGATTATTACTCAACCACTAATCAATAGCTTTATTCAACTTTACTTTAACAAACTAACGGAGAATATTATGCCTAAAGATCCACAAAACTACGCTAATAAGACACAACGTGACGCCAATGAACTTGGAGATCGTCTCAGATCTTTAGGTAATGATGCTCGCGAAATCGCCCACAACACCGGCGCATCTGCGCGTGAAGTATTGCACAATGCCAGTGAAAAACTGCATGATGCATATGACCGCACACGCACTGAGCTGGATAAATGGAACGACCAAGCTTCTTCAACTATCCGTAGACATCCAATACAAGCAGTAGCAGCAGCTGCTGCAGTTGGTTATATCCTCGGCAAACTATTGGGCCGTCGCTAAGCGACAGCCTTGCACCCCGCTAGATTCTCCTAGCGGGGTGATTTTTAAACAAATGATGGGTTAAATTATGCTTGGTCTTGGCGATATCACTAAAATTGCGAGCCTTCTCACAATCGGCAAAGGGATTGTTGATAAGGTTCTAATCAGAAAGCTGATGCTTGGCATTACTGCGGTTATCGCTTTAACCGTCATTGCCGGAATGCTGGTCGGCACTATTATTGTTACCTTGCTCGCACTTCTATACCAAGCGCTAATCCATAATGCCGGAGTCAGCAGTTATGGCGCACTTGGGCTTGTTGGCTTGCTAACGATTTTGGCCGCAGCAGCAATTGTTTACCGCATCGTCCAATTGGTAAAAAGAGTTGCCACTTACACCGCATTGATTGAACAACCAGCACTGCCGCCAAACCCTTTCAAAGGTGTGGTGGAAGCGTTTATTGACGGTTTCAAAAATGCGGAACCGCGTGATGAACGTACAAGAGAACAAGCTCCTAAAAAACCGAAGAAGCATCTAAAACCAGTTAAATAAAAATATAATAACAATAAGAGGGTCACTATGAAATTTACTATTCTTACAATCATGTTTTTAGCAATTGCATCACTTTCTGCCTGCAACACATTCGAAGGCATGGGCCAAGATATTAAAAACGGCGGACAAGATGTTGAAAATGCCGCTGATAGAAACAAATAATGAAATTTAAAATGTAGTAAAAAAGGCAGGATTTGAGCCTGCCTTTTTGCTGTTTATGCTGACAAAAATAAAAACATTCATCACCGGCAATTGGAAGCGGCAAACCGTTATCGGTATTACTTTTGCCTGTTTTATTGTTAACGTGCTCTCGCTCACGCTTTATTTCAAAAATGAAGAAATCAACGAATCAAAAAACTGGGTAATTCATAGTTACGAAGTTTTGCGCCAGGTGCGCCAGGTTTTGACTGATGTGGAAGATATGGAAACCGGCCAGCGCGGTTATTTTTTAACCAGCCGCCGCGAGTTTTTAATTCCTTATGAAAATGCGAAAGTAAGCATCACTAAGGAAATGACAGCTTTACACGATCTTGTAAATGATAACCCCGACCAGGTTGCCCGCACCAATGAATTGGATAAAATGATCCGTGACCACGAAACTTTACTGTCGGACCAAATAGATAAGTTTCAGGAAAAACAAGTTGCCATAACGGTGAAAGACCTCGAAACCAACCTAAAGCTGCAATTTACTATCCGCGATAAAATTGCCGATATTATTAGTGCTGAGCGAATTCTGCTGGCTCAACGGCAAATTGAAGAAAAACGCCAGCGGAATGATTATGTAGAAATCATTGTTGTCGGTTCATTGGCTTCAATCCTTGCATTGTTAATTGCCAACACTTTTGTAATTTATTATTCCTCTCGCGGCCAAAAAGCCGAAGATGAGCTTAAAAAGAGCGAGGAATTATACAAAACCGTAACACAGGGCATTAACGAAGGCGTTTTTGAATATGATGTTGTTAACCACAAAGTGTTTTATTCACCAGGTTTTAAGCGCATGCTGGGTTATAGCGAACATGAATTCATGGATAGTATCCAGACTTTTGACGAGCACCTACATCCTGATGATTTCCATCAGTGCTGGGAAAATATAAATAAATATTTCCGTGGAGAAGTTGAAGATTATCGAAATATTTTTCGCATGCAGCATAAAGACGGCCACTACATCTGGGTAATGTCGCGCGGCGTGGGCATTTGGGATAAGGATGGCAATTTATCAAAATTGGTTGGCACGCACACTGATATCACCGACCAGAAGGAAAATGAGGAATATCTCAAACTTCTGAATGCCGACCTTGAAAATTTCACTTACATAACTTCGCATGATTTGCGCTCACCTTTAGTGAATTTGAAAGGCTTTGCTTCGGAGCTGCAATTTAGCACCAATAATTTAACCGCACTTATTCACGACCCTTCAGTTAAAATTGGCAAAGAAAAAAAAGAGCAGATCAACACAATAATTTTAAAAGATATTCCCGAATCACTGAATTATATAAAATCATCAGTGGAGCGGCTTGACCAATTAACTACAGCTATTTTGGATTTATCCCGCATTGGGCGGCGCGATTTAAGAATTGAAAATATAAATACAGCCGAAACCGTGCAGAAAATTCTTGATTCGCTCGCCTATGAAATAAATAACAAACACATTCAAATTCAACTTGGCGAACTACCGGAAGTTAAAACCGATGCGGTTGCCCTGCAGCAGATATTTTCTAATATAATCGACAATGCAATCAAATACTTAGATGATAGCCGCCCTGGCAAAATCACAATTAGCGGAACCGTTGTTCCTGGCGAAATCCGCTTTATCATTAGCGATAATGGCCGGGGAATTTCTGAAAATGACAAAGAAAAAGTATTCGACATGTTCAAACGCGCCAGAAATGTCGGACAGGTCAGAGGTGTCGGAATGGGCATGTCTTTCGTAAAAGCAACCATACAGCGGCTTGGCGGCAAAATATGGCTTGAATCCGTGCTGGGTTCAGGTACAAAATTTATATTCACAATTCCGAATAGAGTAAAAGGTAGTTCATATGCCGGAAAATCTTGAGCATCTAACAATCATCATGGTCGAAGACGATGAGGGCCACGCAAAGTTAATTGAGCGTAACCTTCGCCGCGCCGGAATCAACAATGAGCTGAAACATTTCAACAATGGCGGCGCAGTAGTTGAGTATTTTTTCAGCGATGAATTCACCAATAGCGAAAATTCCCCGCTAATTCTGCTGGATTTAAACCTGCCGGTAATTGACGGTTACGAAGTTTTGCGGCGTTTAAAAGCCAATGACAAAACTCACAAAATTCCAGTTATTATTTTAACAACGACAGATAACCCGAAGGAAGTTGAAAAATGCTACGAACTCGGCTGCAATGTCTATATGACAAAACCTGTTGAATACGAAGCTTTTGCTGAATCAATTCGTAAACTCGGCCTCTTTCTTTCGGTAGTAAAAATTCCATCAAATGACTAGTTTTGGTGAATTATAAACTATGAATTATAAACGCAGACCCTTAAAAAATATTCTCTACATCGAAGATGATGTGGGGCTGGCGCGTTTGCTGCAAATTAAAATGGAGCGCTTTGGCTATCATGTTGATATCGTCAACACTGGCGAAGAAGGAATTGAAAGCTATAAAACCAATAATTATGAAATAATCCTGGTTGATAATTACCTGCCAGGCATGAGCGGAATTGAGGTTTTAAAGACCTTAAAACTCAGTGAATATGATACGCCGTTTATATTTCTAACATCATCAGGTGATGAAAAACTTGCTATCGAAGCCTTGCAATCTGGCGCGGCGGATTATCTTATTAAAGATAGCAACCAGACTTATTTAGAGCTTTTGCCATCAGTAATGGCGGCCGCACACACACGGGTTGAGCTTTTAAAACAAACAAAAGAGCAAGACGAAGCGCTTAGAAATTATGCGGAAAAATTAATTCGCAGCCAAGAGCGTTTGAATATGGCGCTTGATAGCACAGATACCGGCGTTTGGGATTGGAATATCACCACGAACGAGCTCTTCTATACCGATAATATGAGAAACGCACTCGAAGTGCCTCAAGGTAAAGAAGCCACTATCGAGCATTGGCTTTCGCGCGCATATCCGGAAGATCGCGATGCTTTATGGCAAGCCGTGCAAGACCATTTAAATGGCAAGGAAAAAACTTTGCGCGTTTTATACCGCCGTAAAACTCCAAAAAACTCATCCCGCGAATGGACCTGGGTTTTGGCGCGCGGCTTGGCGCAATTTGATAAAGATAACAAACCAGTGCGCATGGTTGGCACCAGCACCGATTTCACAGTTTTCAAAGAGATGGAAGAACAACTGGCTGACGCGCGGGACAAAGCGGAAAAAGCCAGCAATGCAAAAAGCGATTTCTTGGCAACGATGAGCCACGAAATTCGCACGCCGATGAATGCGATTATTGGGCTGACTGATATTTTAACAAACACAAAACTTGATAACCGCCAGAAAGAAATTATCAGCACATTGCAATCAAGCGCGGGCACTTTGCTTATGCTGATTAATGATCTGCTTGATATCACCCGGATTGAGGCCAACCAGGTTGAGCTGGAAATGTTGCCGGTTAATATTTGCTCGTTAATTACCGATGTCACAAGCATGCTTGCGCCAAGTGCTCATGCTAAAAAGATCGATTTCAAAGTAGATTGCGATGATTTGAAGGGAATGCATTTTATTGGCGACAAACTCCGCATCCGCCAGATTGTTACCAATCTTTGCGGCAACGCGCTTAAATTCACTGATAAAGGCCATATCACAATTGAAGCCAAAGCGGCCAAAAAAGACAAAGATAATTATGAAGTTAGTGTCCGCGTGATAGATAGCGGCATAGGTATTCCAGCTGATAAATTAGATGCGATTTTCAATAAATTTGTTCAAGCCGACCAATCAATCACCCGGCGTTTTGGCGGCACGGGCTTGGGCCTTTCGATCAGTTCTTCACTTGCAGAACAAATGGGCGGAATAATTACGGTTGAAAGCAAACTTAACCATGGCTCAACATTTATTCTCACATTGCCTTTAAAGCTTGGAAAAGTAGAAAAGGATGAAGAGACTAAAAATAATGTTTGTGATGAAAATAGCTGCGAAGAATTAAAACCATTCATTTTGCTGGTTGAGGATTATCCGGCAAATATCATGGTTGCCGAAATGCTCTTAGAAAGCATGGGCTATGAATTTGAAGTGGCGAATAATGGCTTTGAGGCGGTGGACAAAATCACCGCGAACCCTGAAAAATACAACGTTATTTTAATGGACGTGCAAATGCACGGCATGGATGGATTTGAAGCAACGCGCGCCATTCGCAAAATGGAAAAAGAAAAGGGCTGGAAAAAACACTCGATAATTGGTGCAACGGCTCATGCATTGGCGGGTGACCGCGAACGCTGCATAAATGCCGGCATGACTGATTATATAACAAAACCGCTGAATGCCAGCGAATTGCAGAACAAAATTGAAGATGCTTGGAAGAAATAATTTTTATTTCTTATTTATACGGCCTTCACTTCCTCATACTGATAATTAACATGCGATACTGTTTGATGGCATCATAACAAATGGAGAATGTGTTATGATCTTTTCACCGGATGATTTTTATAATGAGGATTCTGACTTTCAGGAAGAATCAATGGAACGCGATGTAGATATTCGCGAAATTTATGAAATTTCCCAATCAACCATGCAATTGGAAACTATCCAATTTTAACTAAGTAATGGGATTTTTATACGCATTTACATAAGGTAAATTAACAACATAAACGAGGGTTATATGGCAACTACAGCAAATTCATCATCACGAGTATTATTAACATTGGCTTTGGTAATTATCATCGCCGTGGGAGTTTTCTATTTCATCAACGGCAAAGATCACCGCACTACTGGTGACAAAGTTGGTGATGCGATAAACACATTTTCAGACACAAAAAGCCTAGGCAAAGCCACTGACCAATTAGGTGACCGCACCCCTGCCCAGCAAACTGGCGATGCGCTAGAGCGTAAAGGTGACGAAATCAAAAACGACTTAAAACAATAATATGATTAGGCCGAAACTTTTACTAGCAACGGTAATTATAGCCGGCAGCTTAAATGTAAGCGCTTCCGTTTTGGCTGATAATGCCGCTATAGATCCGGATGCAACGCCTAGTTCCCATGCACAAACTGATGCGCAGGATTTCATTCAATATGTAAATTATGCGCGCGGGGCAATTGCTATGAAACAATACCAGGTTGCGAAAGATAACTTGGTCGCCGCCAAAACCAGAATTGATGATTTAAAAGATGTTACAAATGAAGACCGTCGCGCAAACCAGGTGCAATTTGGTAAAGTTTCCAATGCTGGCGGGGCAAATTATTATTACCCAATCACCACCGGGCCAATCCAGGTTAAAAATGTAAAATCTGGGCCTTTCTGGGCAGGTCATAAAGGTATTGCCGTAACTGATGCGGAAATGGTTTATCTAACGCTTGATTTGAATGACAACCGGATTTCAGAGCATCTTAATAGCGCAATTAGTAATTTGGATAAGAAAAATTACGCAACTGCGCAATCTGACCTGGCATCAATAAATGACCTGGTAGTTAAGGAAGACAGTGCAGTTCGCACACCACTGGTAAAAGCGCGGGATAATTTGCAATTGGCCAGCAGTTTTATCGAATATAAGAACTATGACGGTGCGAGATTTGCATTACATCACGCTAATAGCGCTTTGAAAGACGCGGAAAATGACCCTGCCTACACTGACCGCAAACAGCGTATAATTGAATTGCAGCAACAATTTGCCGATTTAGAGGCAG
The DNA here is from genome assembly GCA_013288575.1 of Alphaproteobacteria bacterium. Classification (GTDB taxonomy): domain Bacteria; phylum Pseudomonadota; class Alphaproteobacteria; order Rickettsiales; family 21-14-0-20-44-7; genus JABDBO01. Next base: position 810 of record JABDBO010000048.1, on the reverse strand, counting down.
AATTGCGCGCAAAAGACCCTACAGTTCTCCAAAAAGCCGGTGATAAGGTAAAATCCTGGTGGAAGGAGCTAAAAGACTAGTTTTCCCAGAGACTTGAAGCCTATTTCAAGTTTGTCCCGTAGTGCCGCAAGCTTCCTTGCGGCACATCTTTATAGATTTTTTATGCGTATTGCCGCTATCCTATGATTAATGTTATGAGCCAACCTCCCGACTCCGATCTATGTAACTTAATAATCGCATGCGTAGGTAGCCGCGAGCTGGACGAAAACATCATAAATTCCGCCTATAAAAAGGCCCGCACTTTAAACGTTCCCTGGAAAATCCTGCATATTAGGCATAGCGCCGGGCTCGCCGCACCTTTTAAGAAAAAGCCAATATCAATCAGCAAGTTAACAAAAAGAGCGCAAATGCTGGGCGCGGAAATTGATTATATTGATTCGCCAGATGCGGTGAATGCAATCACCAATTATGCCATTAATCTTCCAAAAGGCTCTAACCCCTTGTTTATGGTAGGAATGTCGCCTTTGGCAAAGCTTCCTTTACTTAACCGCCGAACTATTTATAACAACCTCAGAAATGAATTGGTTAAACATAATATAAAAATTGAAGCTGTGAAGACTGAACAAAATAAAAAATACGCGCTTATATTGCCTCTCTTAAATTTTGGCGAAGTTTTGGGCATGATCGAATCTGTTGCCTTTGTACTGATTGCCACGCTTTTGTGCATTGCATTTGATTATACAATTTCGAAAAACAGCTCATTTATCCAGAACGGTAATATTTACCTGATTTATCTTGTGGCCTGCGTTG
>JABDBO010000047.1 GCA_013288575.1 Alphaproteobacteria bacterium | reverse complement strand
CCAACAACTCCTCCAAGCTCAGGCACAACTGGCTCGGGCACTGCTTCGGATTCTGGCACCGGCTCTAATTCCGGTGAACCTAAAGACAATAAGCCAGCTTAAGATTAGGCTATTAAATTTTACTTGCAGATTCGCTGGTTTGTTCCTAATTTACCGCTCCATTTCTAGGGTTACAGTAATGTAATTGGGGGCATAGCTCAGCTGGTAGAGCGCTTGCATGGCATGCAAGAGGTCAGGGGTTCGACTCCCCTTGCCTCCACCACTTGTTCGAACAAGTAAGTTGCTATATTGTATGAGCTTATGAAATTAATCGTAGCAACATGCCAGTTTCCCGTCAGCGCTGATATCATGCGCAATTACCGCTATATTGCTGCGCAGATGCGCAAGGCAAAAGCCTCGAAGGCAGATGTCGTGCATTTTCCAGAATGTGCGCTTTCTGGATACGCGGGCACGGATTTTTCTTCTTACAAGAATTTCGATTGGAATGAACTGAATGCGCAGATGCACAAGCTTCTCGAATTGGCACGCGAATTAAAATTGTGGGTAGTTGTTGGCTCCACGCATCAGCTCACCGGAAAGCATAAGCCGCATAACAGCCTTTATATCATCAACGATAAAGGCAAACTTGTTGACCGGTATGATAAACGCTTTTGCGCAGGTGACGCTAAAGAAACAAGTGGGGATCTGGCGCATTATACTTCCGGCGATCACTTTAGCTTATTTAGCATTAAAGGCATTCATTGTGGTGCTTTGATCTGCCACGATTACCGTTACCCTGAGCTTTATCGCGAATATAAGAAACGTGGCGTGCAGCTCATGTTCCACTCATATCATGCAGGCGGGGTGGACGCTAAAAAATACAAAGAAATTCAGAAAGACATTCTGCCTTTTGCCAAATTTAACGAAGGCGCGACATATCCAGCAATCACGATGCCTGCAACCATGCGCTCTTATGCTGCCAATAATTACGTTTGGATCAGCTGCCCGAATAGCTCCGCCCGTGAAAGCTGCTGGCCTGCTTTCTTTGTACGCCCAGACGGAGTGATTACCGGCAAGCTTCGCCGCCATCAAAGCAGCGTTCTTATCTCGACGGTAGATACTAATGAAAAATGGTATGACTCTACTATTGAGTGGCGTGAACGGACTATAAAGGGAACGCTTTACAGCGGTATGTTAGTGAAAGATGTCCGCTCAACGAATCGAATTGAGTTATAACGTTTAAATATTGAAAGCTAGCGAATCGATGAGGTATTTTTCTTTTTCGCGCTTATCCTGTTCGTGATAATAGAACATCATACCAATCTTTTGTAATTCCTCTAAAAGCTGGTTCGATGTTTTTCTTCTAGGGTCCACTAAACCTGTTCTTGAGGTCTTAGATACCTCTGAAAGCCTGAATGGCAGCGCCAGAGAGGCCGTTCCAAATCCTTTGGTTATCTAGTAACCACGCCTGAGGGCTGCATTTATGGCTTGCCTTGAAATACGGGCGCGCTCATTACATTCACCGCCACGTTGCTGCCGTCGCTTAAACTACATTTGCCCTCGCTGCCATTGACCACGTTTCCATCCTTGGAAAAGGAATCAAAATCGCAGCTCATGCTTGTACCTTTGCTGCCTACGAGATCGCCATGCCAGAATTGGGTCGGGTCATCAATAGCTACAGATTTCATACCCAGCATGTTTTGCCACCACATATCATAATCATTGATAAAGCCGCCGAAGCCAGTCATCGGCACATATTTTCTCGATATAGCGCCGCTAAAGCTTTCACCATTGCTCGAAATAGCATTCATCTCCAGCCATTCGCCCGCGCGGTAGCCATTAGTCATGTCGAATTGCTTGCCGTCTTTGAAATTTTTATCGTTGCGCGAAAAGGTGAAATCCATCGTGCCGATGGTACTACCGTTTTTCATAATAGGACTACTTGAACTATTCACGGTTTCGAATTTCGTGCAAGCGACCATAGCCAGGCTGAACGCGATATAAACGATCTTTCTCACTTATTCGACTCTTAGGTCGGTCACCAACGGCGTTCCTACGATCGCAATAGGAATGGTAGTGCCATCGGAAGCTTGACAACCGCCTTCGCCATCATCCACAGGACTCCAGCTTACGCTGTAGGAATTGAAATCGCACACCATAACAGTGCCCTTATTACCTACAAACTGCACATGCCAGAAGCTTGTGGGTACGGTTCGGTAGTGGGGCGGTACGCTATGTATGCTTACGCCGCCAAGCAAACCGCCCTCATGTACATCTGTATGGCCTGGTTTGAATAGCTGCTCTTTCACCTGAAGCATATTGCCGGCAAATTTCTCACCAGTAGAAGAAACCCCCATAAGGCTTAAGCGCTTGGTTCCGCTATAATAGCTAAAAGTAAGCTCCATCGTGCCGACGTTAACCCCGTTTTTCAATATCCCGTTGCTAGTGGTATTGGTGACGGTATGTTCATACTGAGCGCAGCTGCAAAGTAGTAGTAATGCAGTTAGGAAAGTAAAGTTTTTCATAATGCTTTTTCGCTTTGTTTCATCGGAGTTTGCTTTCTAACGACGGTAATGTCTTAAGTTTCGAGTTTTAACTATTTTATCAATGCTTGACCGCTTATGCAAGCCTAACTGCCCTAATTACAATATATAAACGGTATATTGTTAGGACGCATGAAGGTGATTATTTCGTTATAGTCTCTAGTTCAACTCCTCGCCTGTTTAGAGATGAGCAGCTAAAGCCAGCCTCAAGCATGCTTCAAATTAATTTATTTTTGCGCTGGCGCATTTTTCACTTGTGCAGATCTTGCGTTAAAATAAACTAAATAAAGTTTATATGTCCTTCTCCACTATATAAAAAAACAACCAGCTTAAGGGCAGTTATGTCATTTAAATTTTTATTAGTAATAGGCTTTGTAATTCTTGCAGCTCACAATGCTTGTGCAGACGAAGAAGTGGTCAGGAATTTAATAAAATATGATGATAATGTATCTGCACAAGACCAGGAACTAAATAATACTTACGATACTCTAATTGGTACACTACCAAGCGACAAACGCAAAAAACTCATTCTTGAACAACGGGATTGGCTGAAACAAAGAAATAGCGCCATTAAATCAGAAAATGATCTTGGTATTTTGCTGGATATGTATTCCAAAAGAAATGATGAGCTATCTTCCCAACTGCGGGATGAAGATGAAATTCCGGTGAGCTATATATTGAAACATCCTGAATTTATAGATTCTTTAAATAGAAGATTTGCGCCGCACATAATAGCAAAACACCATCTTTATGAATTGCCTTCATTTAAAAAGCTTGCAGCCTGCTTAAGCAATTTAGAATCTGGCCGATGGGTTACTACATCTTACATGACTTGGGCCGGGTCGATTTACAGGGATATAGACGCCAGCACGGAAAATTTTGTTGATAAAATGAGTTATGTTCCACAATTGATTGAGGATAAAAACAGCATAAAAGATGACCTAACACCGCTGGTCGCCTGGTCTTACCAAGGTATCTGGAATAAAAAATCTTACCAGGAATGTGAGAGCCTTTATGCTCCGGCTGCGCGCGAAATGGCGGTTTATTATAAACATAATTATAAATTATCCGCTTATTCCAAGCAAAGTATGAAATTGCTGGCAAGCTATATTTACATGCGTGATTCATCGAAAAATTCGCTGATCAGTTCTTCTGCATTTGCCTTATTTCAAAAGACCAATCCAGATTTAGCAGATCTTAAAACATCAACTAATAACTTCTCAAAAAATGATTGGAATGACGCTCTGGCGATGGCATTACTTAACCATTATACCCAAGCCATCATTGAGTGGATCATAACTTCAGGCGCCGATGTAAACACGGCAGTTTTTGACGAATACCCATTAATGCGCGCGGTCGAACAGCCTGATATAATAAAACTATTATTACAAAAAGGCGCAAACTTGGAGGAGAAAACCCCATATGGTAAAACTGCGCTGTTTTATGCAGTACAATATAATCAACTTGATAGTGTCAAAGAGCTGGTAGAAGCTGGAGCGGATGTAAACCACAAGCTAGATAACCTTGAACGATTCGAGGGGTTGGGTGGAGATTATTTACCTGAAAAAATTGCCGAATTTACCCCGCTCGTTTATAGCCTGCGCTACAGTTCTCCAGAAATGACTGCTTATTTAAAGAACAAAGGAGCAAAATTAGGCACAGCTAGGCTTGAAACCATTCGCAAATGGGTATTAGAAAACCCGCTATTAAAACCTTCAGAAATAGATCAGCAACTAAAATAGCATGTATTTCTCACATATCTGAATCAATACAAATTCTATAGAAGCCAAAATAAAACTGGAGCCAAAAGGCCCCAGTTTTCATATCACTACATAATCACAATCTAATTCTTACGGATTTTTGATACGTGAAATTTTAGTTCCTTCTAAGCTTAAACTTGCCATCAAACCTTGTTGATCAAAAATGAAGGCATAAGCATCATCTTTCAAAGTTGTAGATGTAAGGTTTTTCGCAACACCTTCATTAACTACAACTACAGTTGGGCCAGTACCGATTTCCCAACCATGTGATTCATGAATATATTTCAGAGCTTTATCATTCATCAAAAACACAACATAGCCATAGCTTTGCGCACCGGCTTGTAAGCCCCATGATGCGGTGATTGAATTATAGTAGCCGTCAACAACAGCACCTTGTTTCAAGACACCTTCACCATAAGCGCCGCCGAAAACGAGCCCGGCTTTAACTATGCTTGGGAAAACAAGAATAGCTTTTGCTTGTCTGGCAATATCGGCCGCATTTGGATTGGTTTTTATGAGCTTCTGCAATGATTGATCAGCATCATTATTTAGCTCTTCTTTAGTTGTCGCAGCATTTGCATTAACTGATATTGCAGCAGCTGTTACAAACACTAGTGTTAAAAATATTTTTCTTATATTTAGCATAGATTACTCCCTCTATTATTGGTTGTTGGTAACTATGCCAAACCTCTCATAAAAATCCTATATGGAGGTGGGCTGATTTTCCTCTAAATCCTATTCAAATAAATTATTTTGCCGATATGGCTGTTTGGAAATTTTATCAGCAATTCTCGTAGGTTCCGGCAGTTTGTACCGAGTTAGACATCTCTCTACTATTTTTACCGCAGTTTCATTATCAACTTTATGGCCCGGTGAAATAAACAGCGGTTTCACATTATCTTTACTGCGCAAAACCGTGCCGATTTGCTCGTTTTTATCCATTAGCGGAGTTTGATTGCCTTTTTGAAAACCTGGCTCTTTATAAACCCCAGTCAGCCGTGATTTGGCTACACCAATTGAAGGCATATCCAGCAATACCCCAAGATGCGCGGCAATTCCCATTCGGCGCGGATGAGCTATCCCCTGCCCGTCAACCATAAACAGATTAGGTTTTTGCGGCAGGAGTTTTAGTGCTTCCAGAATAACTGGTATTTCGCGAAATGATAAAAACCCCGGAATATAAGGAAAAGTTGTGGGCAATTCTGCTTTTGTTGAAGTTATGGGTTTTAAATTATCAAGCTCCATCAATACCACATATGCATGGCTTAAGTTATTTTTGATATCGTAACTGCAATCAACTCCGGCAATGATTTTCAAAGTTTTGAAATTGTTTTTGATCTGCACTTTCTGGCCGAGTTCTTTTTGCACAATTACCGCTTCAGCGGCACTTTCCGGCCATTTGATATCTAGTTGGGAAATGAATTCTTTCATGCCAAGATATTATAAAAGCTTGTATTAGAAAGCGATAATGAACAAAAAAGGCCAGTAATTCCGCCAGTTTGCCCCCTATCAAGGTTTTTCTTGAAATATAGATTTAATGATGCTACTTAACACCCTCTTTAAATACCCCATGCGGGGGTGTAGCTCAGTTGGTTAGAGCGCCTGCCTGTCACGCAGGAGGCCGCGGGTTCGAGTCCCGTCACTCCCGCCATTTTTTATTTCTCATAAATTAGGTTTCTCGCTTATCCTGCGCGACAAATTTAAAATAACGCGCGTTGCGCGCGTGGCACGCAGGAGGCCGCGGGTTCGAGTCCCGTCACTCCCGCCATTTTTTCTCAATAGCTAAAACTAGCACTGACCGAGATAGATTCTACTTCTTAAGGGAATATTTTTTCCGCTACTTCTAGCACATTCAATTTATTAGCCGCCGCAATCACCGCATTTTGATCTTGAATTACTTTTTCAGCCGCAGTTCTTTGTTGTGCCGGAGTTTTTGCATGTAATTCAGCTTCTACCGCCGCTTGTTCATTAGCTCGAGCCTGTGCATAATTCGCTTGGGCTTGGGCTATCTGAGGAGATATAACCGGGCTCGGCACTGGCTGTGCAGTAGGTACAGGAGAAGTTATAGGGAGAGATCCAGGTGATATTGGTTCCTTTCCTTCTAGAATTTGCAATCTAAAGAGTGCATCTTGTAATTCACTATCTGCTTGACCTACTTTTTTGGCCGCTGCTTTTTCCTGTGCCGGGGTTTTTGCATTTATTTGAGCTAGATAGGCTGCTCGTTCATCAGCTTGAGCACGCTCATAATTATTTTGGGCTTGCTGGATTAGCTGGGGAGTTGAAATTATGGTCTGCGTAATCTGCGTCGGCGGGGTAGTAGGTAATGTTGAAGGAGTTGGTGGCACTGAAGGTTTTAGAACTGGTGGCTGAGCAATTATAGGATGTCCACCTCTTGCATTTGCTGATTCTACAGCGAATATCGTCACCAAGGTTACGAGCAATTTTATTTTAATAGAAGCTTTCATGATAATTCCCCAACATTGTTAATTAACAAAACTTAGCATATTTTTAGACCTCGTCAATCTAATATCATTGGTGAAACAGCCCTTGATAAAACTCGAATTTAGATATGCTCTGACATTTGAGCACAGCTAGAGCCAATTTTAAATGAGAGAATTTTAATGTTGGGTTCATGATTGGCTCATAAAAATTCTATATGTTTTATGCTATGCACAAAAAAAGGCTAATTTCTGTAGCATCACCTAAAGCAGTTAGTTCATGTTTAGACTCCTCCTTAGAAGAAAAAACCATGCACCAATCTAATATGGTGCATGGAAAGGAGTTTGTGCATTTCAGTAATTTTAAAACGGATTTCGATCTTACTGGCTTAAAATACGAAACGAGACAGTAAGACGTTTATGCAGAGGTACCCTCAGCGAAAAGTAAAAACCCTGCTTTTTGCTAACCTCTGCACCATTTTAATTCTAGCTAATTAGCGGTAACTCAACCCGGCAAGTTGTCCCCTTGCCTTCTGCGCTTTGAAGTTCAACCACCCCGCCATGAGCTTGGCAAATTGAACGCACGATAGAAAGCCCAAGCCCTGCTCCGCCAATTTCGCGTGAGCGCACTTTATCAGCACGATAAAATCTTTTGAAAACATGGGGCAATTCTTCAGCAGATATACCAATACCGCTATCAATTATTTCAAAGAGGGCTTTATTTGCCTGCGCAAAAACTTTGATTAAAACCTCACCATCATTAGGAGTGTATTTTATCGCATTATCCAACAGGTTTACCACCACCTGCTTTAACCTAGCTGGGTCACCCTCGATCATTACTGCCTGATTAACCTGGATTTGAAGGTTTATATTTTTCTCAACAGCAAGAAGCTGCATTTGCTCAGTCGTAGTTTTTACCAAATCTGCCAAATCAAATTTTACATGCTGGATTTTGGCCTCTCCAGCATCAAGCCGCGAAATGGCAAATAAGCTTTCGGTAATGTGCGACAAACGCTCAATTTCTTCTAACACGCTGCCCACGCAGCCATGAATATCTTCCGATAAT
>JABDBO010000046.1 GCA_013288575.1 Alphaproteobacteria bacterium | reverse complement strand
AAAGAATGATTTTGATAAGAATTTAGGCATAGTTTTTAAAACCTCGTTCCGAAATTAAGTTGAAAGATTTCTGTTTTGTCATTGGTATTCTTAACAATAGGAATACCAAAGTCAATACGAATCGGGCCAAATGGTGAAGCCCAAGAAACACCAGCACCTGCCGAGACGCGTAAAGATGGGTCATCATAAATATTAGGGCCGCTGGCATCAGTGTTCCACAAGCTGCCGGCATCGATGAATAATGCGCCACGGAAGCCGAGTTCTTCAGGCAAGCCCAGCGGGAAGCCGAATTCTGTAGTGACTGTATAATAATCATCACCACCGAGTGAATCACCAGTTGAAGTATCGCGTGGGCCGATACCGCCGCGTTCAAAGCCGCGCAGGTTTTCGCCGCCAATGAAGTAACGCTGGTTGATCGGCACGTCTTTGCCAATTCCGGTGATATTGCCGGCATTGCCCATGAACATCATGCGGTAATCTTTGTTGTCATCCAATGAGAGGTAATATCCGGCGTTAACTTCATGTTTCACGAAGCGCACATCACCGCCAAGACCGGCAAAATCTTGCTCACCTTTAATGATATAGCCGCGTGCCGGATCATTTTTATTATCGCGTTGATCGTAAACTAGGTTATGGCCAATCAACGAGGTTGTGGTTTTACCTTCCTGGTCACGGATATAAGCAGAAGCATCGGCACTAACGTCGCTGACATTATCAAGGGAAATTTTATAGTTTATATTGTGGCGCAAATGCTCGTTAATGTCATAACCAGTGCGCAAGTTAACACCAGTGCTGCGGCTCTTATATGAGCTTTGATATTCATCTTCAGTACTAGTTGAGAAAAGGTCAAACCCGGCGGCCAGATCTTTATCCATGAAATATGGTTCGGTGAAGCTAAAATCAGCATCTTGGCGGCGTTGTGATGCAGAGAGGCTTAAAGATACCTGCTGCCCACGGCCGAGGAAGTTTTTCTCGCTAAGCGACGCTTCACCAAGAATACCGTCGAGAGTTGAATAGCCAGCGCCGAAATTGAGCGAGCCGGTAGATTTTTCTTCAACGCCAACATCCAAATCAACTTTATCCGGTTCATCGGCTTTTTGCTGTTGGACATCAACTTTTTTGAAGTAGCCAAGGTTTTCAATGCGCTGTTTTGAGCGTTTAATAGCATCAGTATTGAATGGATCACCCTCTGCTATCCGGAATTCGCGGCGGATAACGCTATCAAGCGTGCGCGTGTTGCCGTGGATGTTGATTTTATCCACGTAAACTTTCGGACCTTCTTTAATTACGTATGTGATATCAATTATGTGCTTTTCTTTATCACGGCTCATTTGCGGATCAATTTCCACGAAAGCAAAGCCTTTTTGGCCGGCTTTTTCAGTCAAATTATCAACTGTTTTTTCAACGCGAGAAGAATCATACATCTTCCCTTCTTTGGTCGTGATAGTATCTTCCGAATCTTTCAATTGCTCAGGTTTTAAATCGGCTAATTGCGTCACCACCTGAATTTTACCAAATTTATAGCGTGCACCTTCATCAACCGTGAAGCTTAAGATAAAGCCATCACGATCAGGCGTTAATTCAGCAACACCGGAATTGACTTTAAAATCAGCAAAACCGTTTTTAGTGTAGAAGCGGCGGAGGAGCTCTTTATCATATTCTAAACGATCAGAATCAAATTTATCATCATCAGAGAAGAAATTATACCAGCGCGTTTCGGCTGATTGCACCACGCCGCGCAAGGCTTTATCAGTAAATGAGCGGTTGCCGATGAATTCAATTTCTTTGATAACGGTCGCTTCATTTTCCTTAATTTCAAAAATCAGATCAACCCGGTTTTGGTCTTTCAAAATAACTTTCGGTTCAACAGTTGCGTTATAGCGGCCATTTTTGCGGTAAAGATCAACAATGCGCTGAACATCAGTCTGCACTGCCGCTTTGGTATAAATCGAGCGGGATTTTAAGCTCACCTCACCTTCTAATTTTTCATCATTTAGGGTTTTGTTTCCCTCAAATGCTACGCGACTGATGATTGGATTTTCAACGACGATAACTGTAACGTTACCGGCATTATTAGCAATTTTTACATCAGAAAATAAATTGGTAGCGAACAGCGCTTTGACTGATTGGTTGATTTCAGCATCATCAACTTCTGCACCTTCATGAAAAGTGAGGTATGATTTTACGCTCTCAACATCAACGCGCTGGTTGCCAGTAATAGTGATTGATTTAGTAACATCAGCCGCCGCCAAACCTGGCAGAGCGAAGAGAAGTAATGCAGCTAATATAAATTTTATTTTCATCAAATTACATTTTATGGACGATGCTTAGCAAATCGTTATACGTTACATATAACATTAAGCAAACTAGAAATGCGAATCCGGCGCGAAAAACCCATTCTTGCACTTTTTCGGCCACTTTGCGTCGCGTTACTGCCTCAATGAAATAAAATAATATATGTCCGCCATCAAGCAGCGGAATTGGGAATAGGTTCACTAAGCCAAGCATGGTTGAAATGAATGTGATTGAGATAAGACTGATGATTATTCCATCACGTGCCAATTTACCGCAATTCTCGCCATGTGAGATTTCGCAAGAAATTGCATCAGATATTTTGCTGGTTGAATGGCCCGAAAATTCCATGATTTTCACCGGCCCGCCTAAATTTTTGGCGCTTTGCGTGCCAGCGAATATTTGCCCCAAACCATGCAACATTTCGGCACATTGTTTGTAAACTTGGGTAACTGCTTCATTAACTGCATCAACAAATGAGAGTGATTTGGCATTTTCATTTACCGCAATTGGGAATGATTCAATACCGATTCTTTTTATTGAAACGCTTTTCCCCTCTTCGTCTTTCACATCTTCTGATTGTGGGGTTATTTGCGAGGTAATTACGTTTTCGCCACGCTTATATTTAATTTCCATCGTCTGGTGCGAGCTGGCTTTGATAATTTCAGGGATCTCAGAAAAATTATTCACGTCTTTGCCATCTAGTGCAACGATCACATCATTCTTAGTAATGCCAATTTTTGCCGCTGCGCCATCTTTTACCACATCATTCACAATTGGCGCATCAAGCTGCAATTTGCCAAAGATCATGAAAATTAAACTGAAAATGAAAATAGAAAGCACAAAATTCGCAAAGGGCCCAGCCAAAACAATCAATGTTTTTTGCCAGAGCTTTTTATAATAAAACGCAATTTTGCGTTCTTCCGCGCTCATGCTATCGAGCTTTTCATTATCCGGTGTACTCGCCTCACCCGCATCGCCATGCATTTTCACGAAACCGCCAAGCGGCAAGATGCTAATTTTCCAGCGCGTGCCATGTTTATCATTCCAGCCACAAATTTCCGGCCCAAAACCGATTGAGAATTCATCAACTTTCACGCCACAGCGCCGCGCTACAAAAAAGTGCCCGAATTCGTGGATAAAAACGATTATCGATATGATAATGGCAAATGAAATGGCGTAGTGGAGGATGTGGCTTATATATTGCAGAATTTCCATGCAGACTTACTATCAGATATCTATTGTGACATCAAGGCAGATTCCTACGCACTTCCGCATCAATTGCGAAAACATCATTAAGCGTAGAAATTTTGGTTTCTTTATGTGCTATCAAGCTTTTCTCAACAATTTTGGCGATATCGGTAAAGGCAATCTCGCGTTGCAGAAACTTCTCAACCGCCACTTCATTCGCCGCATTCAGCACAATATGGTAACTCTGCGCCTTACCCAAAACTTCTTGCGCTAATTTTAAACATGGGAATTTTTCATAATCCGGCTTTTCAAAATGCAGCGCGCCACTCTCAGTTAAATCCAGCCGCTTCGAATTATTCTTCAAACGCTCAGGATAACCCAACACATAAGAAATCGGCACGCACATATCAGGGTTTGCCGCCTGCGCGAGCACTGAACCATCGTTATAATGCACGAATGAGTGGATGATTGATTCCGGATGAACAACAACATCAAGCTGCTCAGGCTTTACCGGGAATAAATTATATGCCTCAATCAGCTCCAAACCTTTGTTCATCATCGTTGCTGAATCTACCGAAATCTTCGCGCCCATCTTCCATTTTGGGTGGTTGATCGCTTGTTCCGGCGTAACTTTACCAAGCTCACCCGCCGCCAAATTCCTGAACGGCCCGCCCGATGCGGTGAGAACTATTTTTTCAACCGATGCCGGGTTTTTAAAATCAAACACCTGAAATATCGCGTTGTGCTCCGAATCTACCGGAATGATTTTCGCACCAGATTTTTCCGCCGCCTGCAACATAAGCGAGCCTGCACAAACCATCGCCTCTTTATTCGCCAGCCCAACAGTTGCACCGCGCTCAATGGCTTTCATCGTCGCTTTCAAACCCGCAAAACCAACAATTCCGGCGATGACAATATCAGATTTCATGCTCGCGGCTTCGCAAATCGCCTCTGCGTCAGTTGCTACAAATTCCGGCTGCAAAAGCTTTGCCTGCTCGGCCAATAATTCCGTATTTTTATTAGCCGTCAGCGCAATAACTTTAAATTTATCACGGTTTTCCAGCAGCAATTTCACCGTGCTGGTGCCGATTGAGCCGGTTGAGCCAAGAATGGTTACGGTTTTTACCATGCCAAAAACCCCGCATGGACCATCAACGCAAATAGCGGCGCGGTTAATACGAAACCGTCTGTTCGGTCCATTATACCGCCGTGACCGGGCAAAATTGTGCCGGTGTCTTTGACATCAAAATAACGCTTAATCGCAGATTCCGTGAGGTCACTCGCCTGGCCCAAGGCGGCAAATAATATTGCATAAGGCGCATAGGCAAGATTTTCCGTATAGGCCGTACTAACTACAGCGGCCACAAAAGCCCCACCAGCCAAACCTTCCCAGGTTTTTTTCGGGCTGATTTTTGGCGCTAGCAAATGCTTGCCGAAAGCGCGGCCACAGAAATATGCGCCGATATCGGTCGCTATAATAACCAGCACCAGCCACAAAAACCATGAGGCGTCACTCATTCTGAGCCAAATAAGAGAAACGGCGGGAACCGTGACATATAAAATTGAAATCGTCAGCCAAGGATAGAGTTTTTTGGATTGATATTGCGCCACCATAACCATTGAAACCGCCACAAACACCACAACTAAAGCAGCACCAGGATGGTATGAAAGCAAAAGCGGAATGGCGCAATAAAGAAACGCCAGCTGCCCATCTTTACGCAAATTATCAAACTCGCGTGAAATTATGAATGAAAGCAAAATCACAAATGCAAAAAACACATAACCACCCTGCGCAATCGCCAAAGCCGCAATTGCCGCCGCAATAACACCGAAAATTATTCTGTTTTGCAACTCATTCTTTTGCACCACCGAACCTCCGTTCGCGGATGGAGAAATCTTTGATGGCAGTTTCAAAATCCGCCTCGTCAAATTCCGGCCATAATTTATCAGTAAAATAAAGCTCTGTATAGGCAATCTGCCAGAGCAAAAAATTGCTGATGCGCTTCTCGCCACCTGTGCGAATTAGCAGATCGGGGTCTGGAATTTCGCGCGTATAGAGATATTTTTCAAATTGCGTCGTGTCACCCTTTGATTTTTCCACCGCATGCAAAATCTCCTGCCGCCCGCCATAGCTCAAACCCACCTGCACGCATAATTCATCATTTTCCGCAGTTAGTTTCTCAGCCTTTTCGATATCATCGCGAATATCTTTATTGAGCTTTTCTCGATCACCAATAATTCGTAGCCGTACGCCGTTTTTATGCAATTCCTTGACCTGCGTTTTCAACTGCAAGCGCAGCAAATCCATCAAAAAGCTCACTTCTTTCTCGGGCCGCAGCCAGTTTTCGGACGAAAATGCATATAGCGTGAGGTATTTTACGCCTTGTTTTTTGGCGGCAGTGATAATTTCCTTAGTCGTATCAGCACCAGCCTTGTGCCCGGCCGTGCGCGGCAAACCCTTGGCCTTGGCCCATCTGCCATTGCCGTCCATTATTATTGCGATGTGCTGAGGTGTTTTCATAGGCCCTAGGCCCTAGGTATAAGGCACTAGCGCCTAGAGCCTAGAGCCTTTTACTAGACTGTCATTATATCTTTAGTTTTCGCTTCCAGCTCTTTATCGACAATGCCGACATATTCATCAGTGAGTTTCTGAACTTTGTCGTTTAAGCCGTGCGCTTCATCTTCGCCGATGGTTTTATCTTTTTCAGCTTTTTTGACTTGGTCATTACCATCGCGGCGGATGTTGCGGATGGCGATTTTGGCATCTTCTGAAGCTTTGGCAGCAACTTTAGTGAGTTCTTTACGGCGCTCTTCAGAAAGTTGCGGCATTGGAATGCGGATAGAAGAACCTTCAGTAATTGGGTTTAGGCCCAAGCCAGATTCGCGGATTGCTTTATCAACCGCACCTGCCAAACCCTTATCCCACACGCTTACATGCAGCATGCGCGGCTCAGGAGCTGAAATTGAAGCAACTTGGTTGAGCGGCATATCCGCGCCATAAGCTTCAACCTTAATGTGGTCAAGCAGCGCCGTAGAAGCGCGGCCGGTGCGAAGACCTGAAAATTCGTGTTTGAGCGACTCAATCGCTTTTTGCATTCTGCGTTTTAATTCATCTAAATTTATACTCATAAAATCTCCTAATATTCCCTTATTTGCGATCAACTATAATAAAACTATATTTACTAGCAATATCTTTAACCAGCTTGTCAAAAATTTTATCTTGCTCGCCTCTTTCTTCTGATGACATCCATCCAGGCTGAGTTTCGCTCATAATCACGCCTATCCGATTGGGTTCTGCACATTTATAACCCACATAAATATTAGCAAAAGCTTTTTCAGTTTCGCCATTCCCGCCTATAGAAAAACTATTAGTTTTAACTTCGCAAGCAGAAACAATCCTTTTAACAAAGTCACTTTCATTATTATCATAGTTTAAGTTAGTACGATAATCTGGCCGCTCGTTATTAAGCAAAAAGCCCATAGTCTTTGGTTTATGCCCAATGATCGATTCCGCAGCTATATTCTCTGAAGAATAAATTTTCTCAGGAGTCATTTTGTCTGTTTCCAATATTGCTTCGCGGTAATAAAAACTATCGCAAGCGCTAAGTAGCAAGCAAAAGACTACAAATAATAACTTCATGTTATTTAATTACCGTAAACTTGCCCTTGCCCTCGATCACTTGCCCAAAATTGCCTTTGTCATGAATGCGGAAAATAATAATCGGGATTTTATTTTCGCGCATCAGCGCAATTGCCGCCGCATCCATAACTTTTAGCTCGCTGGTGAGAACTTTTTTGTAAGTCACTTCCTTGAAATGCTTGGCTTTAGGGTCAAGTTTCGGGTCAGCCGTGTAAACGCCATGAACCTGTGTACCTTTTAAAAGTGCATCACAATTCATTTCCACCGAGCGGAGCGCGGCAGCAGTATCAGTTGTGAAGAACGGATTTCCTGTTCCGGCAGCGAAAATTACGATGCGTTTTTTCTCCATATGGCGGATTGCCCGGCGGCGAATGTATGGCTCACACACGGTCGCCATCGGGATTGCCGAAAGCACCCGGCTGGTTACGCCCATTTTGTCGAATATATTCTGCAAAGCCAATGCGTTGATGACAGTTGCCAACATGCCCATATAATCAGCGCTTGAGCGCTCCATTCCGGCAGCTGCCCCCGCTATGCCGCGGAAAATGTTGCCACCACCGACAACTAGGCAGATTTCGACGCCTTTTTTGTGGACTTCTTTAATTTCAGAGCAAATACGGTTCAATGTTTCCGGGTCATGGCCAAATTCGCCCTTGCCCATTAAGGATTCGCCGGAGATTTTTAACAGAACGCGTTTGTATTTTGCCATGGGGCTAAATTGTCATGAAGCCTGGCATGTGGCAAGCAA
>JABDBO010000045.1:4421-8386 GCA_013288575.1 Alphaproteobacteria bacterium | reverse complement strand
TCTTTTCGTAAGACGCTGGCTTCTTTTGGGAAGTTAAACCCAATCTTTACAGTTTTTCCTTTAATTTCAAGGACTTTAAGCTCGATATTATTATTTATAATTATCGATTCATCAATCTTTCGGGAGATAAAGAGCATTTTTTGCCTAGTGTTAACGAATTGGTAACTCTTATTATCTAAGATATATAGAAATAGCAAAAAGTCTAGAGATCAATGGATATATCAAAGCTAAAAATATTCAATATGATGCAGGCCAACCTCAGTTATTTAAACCAGAGGCAGGATGTATTAGCGCAAAACGTGGCAAACGCCAATGTTCCCGGTTATCAGGGGAAAGATTTAAAAGCGCCTGATTTCAGCCAGTTTATGAGCAATGCTATGGGCGGGGCTTCATCTACAAGCCATATCCAGTTAGCGGCAACTGAGCCGGGCCATATTTCTGGCACGGGAAATGCTAGTAATATAGATGCGGTGACAGTGACAAATAAAGGCGGAGAAGTCACTCCAACCGGGAATAACGTGGTGCTCGAGGATGAAATGTTAAAGATTTCAAAAAATAACCTCGAATATCAACAGACTACGGGGCTTTATAGTAAAATGCTGGCGCTTATAAAAACAGCAATTGGCGGCAGCAGCAGTTAGACGGGGAATAAATGGAAATTTCTAATTCGATAGATATCGCGGCGTCAGGACTTTCAGCACAAAGTGCTAGATTGAAAGTTATTTCGCAAAATATCGCCAATGCGGATTCAGTTTCAACAACTCCGGGTGGCGCGCCTTATCAACGTAAAACCATCGCATTTAAAAGTGTGCTCGATAGACATACTGGGCTAGAAAAAGTTCAGGTGCAGAAAGTCGGTACTGATAATACACCGGGCGAGCGCAGACTTGACCCATCAAACCAGGCAGCTGGTGCGGATGGATATGTACAAATGCCAAACGTAAACACACTAGTTGAAATGACAGATATGAAAGAAGCGAAAAACGCTTATGACGCAAATTTAAGCGTGATTGATATGTCGCGCACGATGTTGCAGCAAACTATTAGTTTGTTGAATAAGTAAGTTAGGGAATTACGGTTAATTTAGGGAAGGGGAATTTCTATGAATTTGAATACAATCGGCGCTAATAACGCATATGGCTTTGTCCAAAAAGCATTGGACAGCATTAATAACGGCGTCTCAACTTCAAGCACAAGCGGTGCATCTGGCTCCGGCTTTGCTGGTATGGTGAGTGATGCGTTTAACAGTTCGATGAATGTAGTAAAAAATTCTGAGAGTGTCTCAGCGGCGGCGATGACCGGCAAAGCTTCAGTAACTGATGTTGTAACTGCGGTGAATTCTGCCGATGTGGCATTGAAAAGCGTGGTGGCTATTCGTGATAAGGTGATTGCGGCTTACCAAGACATTATCAAAATGCCGATCTAGGAAATTGAATTTCCGTTACCATCTACTTGCAATTTTTTGTGCTCAATGGACTCATGTGCTATTTGCACACTTCGCCATTTGCGCGCATAAAAATTACTTCGTATTTGGCTAACGTAAACTCAATTTCAATTTTATCACTTTCTTGTTTTTCTCATTTTAAGCGAAAGATTTTCAACTAATAAAGGCTTTGCGCGTGCTATCCGTTTATGCCAAAATGGTGTGATGGATGTGTTGTCTGGTATAATTATTTCTGCAATAAAATTGCTCTAGATTTCGCTCAAGAATTTCTTGGTAAATTCCGAGTTATAACTAAGCGGATTTGATTGGCTCCAGACTAGTTTCCACATAGTTTTCATGGTGCCGACCAGTTCCGGGCTTTCAACAATAAAGCCAAACCCCTCGCGTTTTGAGGAAAGAAAAGCAACCTTGTCGGCGTAAGCCCAGAAGCTTAATTCAAAATCTATGCCCGGCGGAGCCACCCTCACTTCGCGGCAAAAGGATTTGCCAGATCCCATGAACGGGAATTTTTTCACATCAATTTTCTGCCTTTCCGGCCAGATGCCCCATATCCAGGTATTATTGCGGATGCGTTCTTTGTTGTGCATGCTTAAATATTCCGGCGTTAAAATCTCGATCATATTGCGCACCGGCCAGAAGGAAAATGTTTCGATATTGCGGTAATGGAGAATTTCGTCGAATATGTGTTTGAGCGCGTTTTCGCCTTCATAAACCATGAATTTTGGTTTAACTAGAGCGCCGAAATTAGCGGCAAGCTGTGGGATGATTTTTTCAAAACCGGCCTGGTTATGCTGTAGGTGTTTTATTTTTTGGGTTAATAGCGAATTTAGCTCATGCGGTGCTTTGGGGTAAAAATATCTTACGCCTGATTTTAGAGATTTTTCAATGACGCCTTTTTCCGACATTTTCTGTAAATGGTCATAAAGCGTTGGCCGCGCCATGCCGATTTTTTGTGCTAAGATGCCTGCGGTTGTGCCACCATTTTTCAGTAATTGAGTGTATATCTCAATTTCGGCGGCGTTAAGGTTTAGATCATGTAATATTTCTTCTAACATATATTTGTTGTCGGATTATACCGACAATATTCCAATTATGCCAGAAGTTTCTATTATTTTGTTTTAAAAAAGTAAATATGCTGTACCAAACCGGTAATGAACAATCCTGGTTTCACATTCATGTGGATTCGCGAGAGCCGCTTGAATCTAAAGTTCTAGAAGCCTTGTTAGGAACAGGCTTGGTTGATGATAGTTTTGATCATGAATTTAAAGCTAAGGGATTGAATGGCGATTCTGAAGCGGAATTTCCACATTACGAACCTATGACTCATATGACCTTTAAAACGCGAAGTAAAAGTGAATATGATAATGTATGGAAAAAAGCGGTTGAAGTTATGCGGCTTAGCGAATGCCAAGCATATCTGGAAGGGGAGTTTATACCGCTTGACAGAGAGCTGACACCTAAAGAATTTGATTATGAAGCTTATAATGGGTTATGTCCTATAGCGGGCGCGGATGTTGTGGCCGAATATGATAATGCAGAATCTCTGGCATTTATTTCGGCAATAGAAAGAACGAAACGCTCGTTGCCGGGGAAAGCTACGACCAGAAGGCTAAACGGGGTTGGGGGGCAAAAATTCCGGGTTGGTGAAATTCATTTGACGGTTCGTGATGACACACATCCACTATTACTCGAACTGCTTTTCAACTTGGGTTTTTCAGCGCCGGCGATACCAAAGCAATTGCCGAGTGGCGAAGTGATTAGAGATATCCCACTCACATTGCAGGTTATGGATATGGACGTGGCGGTAAGAATTGCAAACTTGGCAGTGACGTTGATAAATGAAATTGGCGGAGTGAACAATGCTTCAATTAAGGTTGAATATGCTACCAGCTATGCGCTTTTTAATGAAATTGACCACGAAACCGGAATTCCACCGGTAGTTGCGAGTTTTAATGTTAGGGAAGATTTTCGGCATTTGACAGCTGACAAAATTGGTCAATTTGAATGTAACTTGCCGGAGCTTACTAGAATCGCCAAGCAGGAATCTGGTTTTGATATTAAGCGCTTAAGCTCTGCGGATCCCCAGTTGGACGGGCCCCTTTCGGCAGAATCCGCCGGTCAAGAACGCGAACCGGGTACTCGCCGGTGAAGCAGGCGTCGCAATATTGCGGGTTGCTGCCATCGCGTTTCTCTTGGCCCATGGCGCGATATAATCCATCGATTGAAACAAAGGCCAGCGAATCGGCGCCGATCATTTCGCACATTTCTTTGACGTTGTGTTTGGCGGCCATGAGTTTATCGCGCTCAGGTGTATCAACTCCATAGAAGCAGCTGTGCGTTGTTGGCGGGCTGGCGATGCGCATATGAACTTCTTTCGCGCCAGCGTCTTTTACCATTTGCACGATTTTTTTCGAGGTGGTGCCGCGCACGATAGAATCATCAATCAATATCACGCGTTTGCCTTTGATGACGGCGGCGTTGGCATTGTGTTTTAGTTTCACGCCTAAGTGGCGGACTTGGT
>JABDBO010000045.1:0-4411 GCA_013288575.1 Alphaproteobacteria bacterium | reverse complement strand
CTCGATGAATGTGCGGCCAATGTAGTGGTTGCGGATAATGCCGAGTTCAAATGGTAAATTGCTTTGCGCGGCATAACCAATCGCAGCTGGCACGCCGGAATCAGGAACTGGCACTACAATATCAGCGGCGACATGGCTTTCTTTGGCGAGCTCGCGGCCGATGGCTTTGCGGGCAGAGTAGACGTGTTTGCCTTCCAAAGTTGAATCAGGACGGGCGAAATAGACATATTCAAACACGCAGAATTTATTGGTTTTGCGCGGGAAGGCGCGGCGAGTGGTTACGCCTTTCTTATTTATGATTACCATTTCACCGGCTTCGATATCACGCACATAATCAGCGCCAATAATATCTAATGCGCAGGTTTCTGAGGTTAAAACATAGCCATCACCAAGTTTGCCGAGCACGAGTGGGCGAATTCCATTAGGGTCGCGTAGGCCGTAGACGTTGGATTTATCCATGGCGATAATTGAATAAGCACCTTCAACCTGGCCGAGCGCGTCGATAATTTTGCTGCCGACATCCATTTCCATGCTGTGGGAAACCAGATGCATGATGACTTCGGTATCCATGGTTGATTGGAAAATGCAGCCACCTTCAACTAATGTTTTGCGTAAACCCTCAGCATTGGTGAGGTTGCCGTTGTGGGCGAGTGCGAAATCACCAAAACCCATATGAGCAGAAAGTGGCTGGATGTTTAAAACGCCTTTGTCACCGGCAGTTGAATAACGATTGTGGCCAAGCGCAGAAGTGCCCGGCAATTTTGCAATAACATCAGCAGAGTTAAAATTATCACCGACTTTACCCATGGCGCGGTGGGCATGGAAATAGCCGCTGTCATCAGTAGTGACAATACCTGCGCCTTCTGTGCCACGATGCTGTAATGCGTGCAAGCCAAGTGCGGCGCGCGCAGCAGCTTCTTCAACGCCAAAAATTGCGAAGATTCCGCATTCTTCGTGAAGTTTGTCAGCATCAAGATCAAAGGTCATATTTTAAAGGCCCTTATCTGCCTTATCGAGATTAATTCCTGCTTTATCATCAGGCTTATCTATTTCACTACCTTTATACAGGTCATTCTTATCTTCTTCAATATCATTGATGGATTTTTTCAATGATTCCATATCAGGCCGCGGGATTGTTGGCTTGGTGCGCTCATTTTTCAATGCGCTGGCATAATCGGCAATTAAGTCTTGGGCGTATTTTTTAAACTCTTTTTTGCTTAATTTGCCAAGATCAGCAAATTCCATCGGCTGGGTGAAATTGGATGGGGTGTTATGGATAACCTGCTTTAAAGTATCAATATTTTTGTGAGTTAGGCCATAGCTTAAGAGTTTGCGTTCTTCATCGGAAAGTAATCCGTGCGGGGATACTGCCTCAACCATTTTGCCAAAAGCCTGGTCCGGCTCGCCTTTGTAAATAGATTGGAATTTGGCAGGCATTAATTCGAGGAAATATTGCGATTGCATATTGACAAAATTGAAGGTTTTGGCATGCGACATCCATTCCGGCAATTTCTTATTATCATCCTGTGCTTTATAGCCCATTTTTACGCCAAGGAAAATAGCGATGATGATAAGCGCACCGCGCAGTAAACCGAAAGCCGTTCCGAGCAATTTATCAAGCCCTTTGCCCTTGGCTCCGCTTAATGAATCAGCCAAAAATGAATTAATAATAGCGATGATAATCCACGCAACAATAAACACGCCGCCGCCGGCGAAGAGAACAATTACCGTGTTATTGGTGAATTGCTTGGCGAAGAAATCATAAGAATATGAGTAGAAAAAGAAAGTAAACATCAGCGCCAGAACGACATTAGCTAATGTAAATATTTCGTTGATAAATCCGCGCGCATAGCCAAACAGCGTTGACAGCAGAAGGATTAGTATGAAGATATAATCTATGGTTTCGAATGATGACATTTGTTCTTATTCTTTCTCACAAAAGACACATGCCGTCAAGATGAAGCCACTAAAATATATCCACTAACTGATGCAAATATTCTAACTCCACCACATTCATCTTCGTAGCTGCTTTACCTTTGCGGAGTTTTGGCATGAATACGGTTTCGAATCCTAGTTTTTCGGCTTCCTTTATGCGGTTCTCAAATTGCGGCACAGGGCGGATTTCGCCGCTAAGGCCGATTTCGCCGAAGAAGATGGAGTTTTTTGGGAGTGGTTTTTCTTTGAAGGAGGAGATTAGTGCGGCGCAAACAGCCAAGTCTGCGGCAGGTTCGGAGATTTTTAGGCCACCGGCGATGTTCAAATAAACTTCCTTATCGCCGAATTTTATGCCGCCGCGGGCGTCGATTACGGCGAGTAGCATGGCCAGACGATTAGAATCCCAGCCAACAACGGCGCGGCGGGGGGAGGCCATATAGCTATCGGCAACCAGTGCTTGAACTTCAACTAGTAATGGGCGGGAGCCTTCGATTCCGGCGAAAACGGCAGAGCCGGAAACTTTTTCAGCACCATCACTCAAAAATATTGAGGATGGGTTGGCGACTTCTTTTAATCCGCCGCCTGTCATTTCAAAAACGCCGATTTCATCAGTGCCGCCGAAACGGTTTTTGACAGCGCGTAAAATGCGGAACTGGTGGCCGCGCTCGCCTTCGAAATATAGTACGGTGTCAACCATATGTTCGAGCACTTTCGGGCCGGCGATTTGGCCCTCTTTGGTGACGTGGCCGACGAGGAAAATTACGATGCCGCGTTTTTTGGCGAGGCGTATTAGTTCGAATGATGAGGCACGAACTTGAGCGACGGTGCCGGGGGCGGAATCAATGTTTTCGATATACATAGTTTGGACGGAATCGATGACCAAAACATCAGGCGCATTTGCGCCATCGAGAGTGCCGATTATGTCGCTGACATTGGTTGCAGTAGCTAGGTTTACGCTACCAGCTTCTAGCCCCAAACGGCGGGCGCGGAGTTGGAGTTGCTGGACGGATTCTTCACCGGAAATATAGGCGACCTTTAAACCTTCTTTTTCGCAATTGGCAGCAAGTTGCAGCAATATGGTGGATTTGCCGATGCCCGGGTCACCGCCTAGTAATATGGCGCTGCCTTTAACCATGCCGCCGCCAAGCACGCGGTCAAGCTCGGCGATTTTGGTGGGTTTGCGCTCTTCGAGATTTTCATTGGCGGAGAGTTTTTCGAATTCTAATTTGCGGTTCGAAACAACGGTTAGCCCTTTGGGCACAACTTCGCGCGCGGCTTCTTCGGTGATGGTGTTCCACTCATTGCATTCAGCGCATTGGCCCTGCCATTTGGAATAAACAGCGCCGCATGAGTTGCATACGTAATGTGCTTTTGGTTTGGCCATGGTTAGAACTTAGAACATTAGAGTGTTAGAACATAGAATAATTTTTCTAAGTTCTAAAGTTCTAAGTTCTGGTATTCTAATTATCCTCGTTCTTCTCAATTGTAGCGATTTTCTCATACAGCCCAGTGGAGAAATCCATCAGATGGTCGCCCATCATGGGGATGAAAATCAGAAGTGCGAGGGAAATTGCAATAATTTTTGGGACGAAGGAAAGAGTTTGTTCTTGGATTTGTGTGAGGGCCTGAAACAATGAAATCACCAAACCGACAACCAGTGCGGTGAGCAATATCGGTAGCGACATTATCAGCAACACATAAATGGCGTTTTTGCCTATTTCGAGGATTTCAGTATCGTTCATTCCCACATTTTAGGAAAAATAGTAACCCTGTCGAGATAATTATAAAAATTGGGAGGCTTTAGCGTAAGAATATCAACGCAAGCACGCAGGCAATCACAGTATATTTGGCGGTCATATAGACAGGCTTATTCTTGCGTTTTAAGCTTTTGAGCGTGCGCTTTAATTTAAAAAGCGGGATAAATGCGCGGTTTAATGCGCCTGGGCGTTCATTGTCATCATTTTGTGAAGCGGTGATTTTCATGATGTGGTTGATCCAGAAATGGTTGAACGCAGTAGCGAGTTTATTGCGCATCGGTCGTTCTACATCGCAGAATAAAATCAAGCGGTTGATGTCCGTATCATTTTTGGCGCTGTGGACATAGGTTTCATCAAACAAAACTGCTTCGCCATCACGCCAGCTATAGCGGATACCGTCAACATCGATCCAGCAATTATCACTGTTTGGTGTGCGAAGCCCCAAGTGATAACGGACGCTACCGGCGAATGGATCGCGATGGCCACCAAGCCGCGCGCCGGGCGGGAGCAGGGCGAACATCGCGCCGTGAATTCCGGGAACTGATTGCAATAATTTTACAGTTTCTGGGCAGAGCTTTTCAGCCGAAGGGAGCGGCGCATCATACCATTTTAAATGGAAGCGTTTCCAGCCGGTGCGAAGAAAAGAGTGAAAGCCGATATCCGTATCACCATGGTCAGCATTTACCTGGCCGGCTTCGAGTAGTTTTATACCTTCATCG
>JABDBO010000044.1:124-8774 GCA_013288575.1 Alphaproteobacteria bacterium | reverse complement strand
TTTAAGTTAATTCGATTTTTTAAGCCGACGATGAAAATCGTGACTTCAGAAAGCCATAAACAGCTAGTGGAAAGTCAGATACATATAACAAAAAGCCGCCAAGTGGCTCTGCATAGCCACTTAAATTTTAGCAAATGTTATAATTATCAATAATTTAAGCTGTAAAATATGCTAAAAACTAGAAAACGAACAATTTTACCTGAGTTACGTTCGGCAATTTGCTAATTTCAGTTAATACTTTTTCGCTAACTTCGCTATCAGTTTCGATAACTGCCACTGCGCCAGAATCAGAACGGCCAAGGTGGAAATTGGCGATGTTGATTTTATTTTGCCCAAGCACAGTGCCAACCGCGCCAATCAAACCCGGTTTATCTTCGTTTTTCACGATCAGCATGTTTTTGCCAATTGCCGCCTCTAACGGGAATTCGTTGATCTCAACAATCCGCGCTTTGCCTTTCACCAAAATTGTGCCAGCTACGCTTGAAGTGTGTTTACCGCTCACCGTAATACGAATGAGGTTGGCATAATCTTCCGCTTTTTCGATTGTGACTTCTTTAACTTCGATCTTGCGTTCTTTCGCAATTGCCGGAGCATTCACCATATTCACGCTTTCCGCAACTGGTTCTAAAATGCCTTTCAAAACCACTGCTGTCAGCGCTTTAGTATTGAGCTCGGAAGCTTTTCCAAGATATTCAATTTTGATAGATTTCAAACCTTCAGATTCCAACTGTCCAGCGAATTTACCCAGCTTTTCAGCCAAGTTCGTATAAGGCTTCAACTTCACCGCTTCTTCCGCAGAAACTGATGGCATATTAATCGCATTAGTAATCGTGCCATTGACCAGATAATCACTCATCTGCTCAGCAACTTGCAACGCCACATTCTCCTGCGCCTCATTCGTAGAAGCACCCAAATGCGGAGTGCAAACAACTTTATCATTGCCGAAAAGAATATTGGTAGCAGCCGGTTCCACCTCAAACACGTCAAGCGCCGCGCCTGCCACATGGCCGGAAGCAATTGCATCAGCCAAGTCTTTCTCATTAATCAAACCGCCGCGTGCGCAGTTGATAATGCGAACGCCTTTTTTAGTTTTAGCAATATTATCTTTGCTCAAAATGCCTTTAGTTTCGGCATTGAGCGGCGTGTGCAGAGTAATGAAATCTGCGCGTTTCAGCAAATCATCCAGGCTCACTTTTTCAACATTCATATCTTTTGCTTTTTCTGGTGAAAGGAACGGATCATAAGCAATCACCTTCATTTTCAAGCCTTGCGCACGATCAGCCACAATGCCACCGATATTTCCGCAGCCAATAAGACCGAGCGTTTTATTCATAACTTCAACGCCCATAAAGCGATTCTTTTCCCACTTACCAGCTTGTGTTGAAGCATTCGCCGCCGGAATTTCTCGCGCCAAAGACATCATTAAAGAAATCGTATGTTCAGCTGTAGTAACTGAATTCCCAAACGGAGTGTTCATAACAATCACACCCGCCGCAGTTGCTGCATCACGATCAACGTTATCAACCCCGATACCCGCACGGCCAACCACTTTCAAGCGTTTCGCCTTGGCAATAACTTCCTTAGTAACTTTAGTGGCAGAACGAATTGCCAAACCATCATACTGGTCAATAATCGCGTTCAATTCTTCCGGTTTCAAACCAGTTTTAACGTCAACATCAACGCCGTTTTTCTTGAAAATATCCACCGCTTCCGGAGAAAGTTTATCAGAGATAAGAACTTTAGGTTTATTGCTAGTAGCCATTTTAGTTTCCATAAATATGTTAATTTCGGCCGGAAACTATACCTAAACGGCAGCAATTTCAAGTGGAATTATATAGCTCTAAAAGACTCGTTTTTCACTATGGTAGGCGCGGTTCTCTGCGAAATCAGGAACTCGGTCATTTTCTTGCCAAAACTCTCAAAGTCGGCCGGGTCAATATACGGCAAAATGAGCAGCGCGGCGTTATAACCCACAACCTCTAAAACGTGCTCATCGGCATTTCCTCTTAATATATCAATTGAGGCCTGTTCCTGTTCGTTTAAACTGTTGCGCGCTCGCAAAAAGCGCCGTGAGCTATCATCGCTTTCAATTTCAACGCTTTTTACAACCCAGCTTTTGCCTGGCTTTTTCATAGCAAAGCTGCTTCTCCCCAACATAATTTCATCATGCCCGGATTTTGACGCGGCAATAACCATAACGCTGTTTAAATATTCAGCAATCCTACGCATCGGCATTTCATATTCCTGCTTACTGCAGCCAGTAACCGCCACAGCTGCATTGCTTAAATTTGCTGCCGGGAAAATAATTTTGCAAATGTCAAGCAGCCCATATTCCGGCAATTTTCGGCGCGTTTCAATTACTGGTGGCGTGTAAGCTTTGTTAAATCCCATTTCCGCCAAGCTTATGTATCCAGAACCTTCCGGGTAAAAACCACGCAAACTTTGAACAATATCAGATGAGCCAATATCTGCAGTTATTGCGCGCGTACCAATTTTAACTACGCATTGCACATAATCACGGAAAACTGGATTTTCCTGTAAGTAGTGTGCTGCAACAATTGAGGCTATAGTTGAAATATTCAATGTTGGCTGAGCGTCACCTCCCATTCCAAAGCTGGTGGCGTGCGGCCTTAAATTACGCTGAGCAATATAAGCTTGAGCTTCCCAGCGAATAAAATCCACCAATATGTATAAATAATCAAACGAGTAAGCTCCCGGCTGAAGTTTTTTAAATGCATCAAAAATATCCAGCAAATTAGTGCCACGAGTTTCAAGATATCTTTTAATAACTTTAGTTGCTACATGCAGCTTTACTATCGAATCAATTTCCAACAGCGTAAAACCGGCTTCTCTTAAATGATTATTGTGCAGAGCGTTGTTAGTGGTTTCAGATAATTGGTCACTCCGCAAATTAGTGTGCGGCTCTAAACCTTTGCTCAAGCACTTTTGATAGAGGCCAACTTCATCCGGATATTTAAACTCTATGAACTTCGTGACATTACCTTGCATTTCTTACCTTCCTGGTTGGAAGGATTAATAACTATAAAGATACCATTTGAAAAACATATAGTTTTAATATATACTATTAATAAAGCAAATAATGACCGATACCGAAAACCAATTCTTCTATAAAAACAATCGCCTGCAGCAGCTGCGCGGGTTCTGCGCGTCTATGCAATTTAAGAATCTTTCGCGTGCAGCAGAACATCTTGGGCTGTCGCATACAGCCATTTCGCTGCAAATAAAATCCCTCGAAGATGACCTAAAAATCCGCCTTTTTGAGCGCCAGGGCCCAAAAATCCAGCCAACAAAAGATGCAGAAATTCTCTACAAAATCGCCAATAAACACGTTGAGGGAATCAATAATGTGTTCGACGAATTCGTCACCCAGCGTAAGGATGACCAATCGGATGAGTTAAATATCGCCGCCAATAATGCTTCGCTCAACTTCATTTTGCCTAGGCTCATGCGCCATTATCTTGATGCAGCACCAAAAGTTTATTCCCGCATCCATTTCGCCGAGCAGGATGAGGCTTTAGAAATGCTCAAGAAAGGCGAAATCGACGTCTGGCTTGGCCCCCGCCGCGAACATATGCCGGTTGATGACGCCTATTTCACCTACACGCCGCTGTTTTATTTTACGCCGGTGCTCTTAACAAAACCAGACCATCCATTAGCTGGAAAGCGCAAAATCACGGTTGAGGAAATTGCAAAATATGAATTCACTCTGCCGGCAAAAGGCTTGCACGTATTGCCGAATTTGCATGAGCTGTTTTCGCGCTACCAGATCGCCAAGCGCTTCCGCGTGACGCTCGAAGGCTGGGAAGTAACGCGCAAATATATCGAAGCCGGGCTGGTGATAAGCATCACCGCCGATATCGTTCATGAGCGCGAAAATGATGTTTTGGCCAAAACGCCGCTAACTCACTTATTCCCGGTGGTAGATTACGGATTCGTGCGGCTACGCGACAAACGCCCAGATAAAAAACTGCAAAAACTATTGGAAACCGCCAAAAAACATTGGCTTGAGCTTTCGTCGGATACTTTGCCGAAATAGCCTAACTTACCTAATTGTAACGTATTTTTAATATTACTGAGCTATAGTTATGGCAAATTTATTGGATAATTATGCCTCTATTTCCAAAAGAACAAGAATTTAGAGATAAGTTACCGAAGCTTATCCAGTCAGCGGTTGCAGCTTTGGAAGATTTTAAGAAAGCGTCAGTTGAGGAAAAAATTGCCAATGGCGAAAATATGCCATTTCAACCCGCAATAGATGCTTTGCACGATCTTCAAGTCTTTCTTGAAAAAGAGGAAGACGTTACTATAAAGCAAAATGGTTATGCACCAAACAAAACTTCATTAGGTCGCCTTGATGCATTAACTACAACGCTTATGCGTGGTGCGAGCAAGCTAACTTTAGCAGATGATAATCAAAGAGAAATTATTCATACCAGGTATAAAGATATTGGCGATACCGTAGGGCATATCTTAGACCAATTTCAAACCAAGCATAAAACCTACGACCCTCACTTAGAGGTTAATCAGAAAAAGCATTTAAAAGCCAGTCTTGATGGCGGAAAAGGCTCGGCAGGAAGCTGGGTAGCACTTGATCCAAGTCTTCTTCATGATGATTTTAAGGGGGAAAAAGCTCGTTCTCCACGCAGCAAAAAAGATAATCCTCCCAGCGGTGGACAAGGGGCGGGAAGTACTGGTCCTAGTCTCTAATTTTTAAGCTGCCTTCGCTAGGCTCTTCAGTGTTTCTGCATAAGCCCATTCAATCCACGGCAGCAATGCTTCAACATCTTTATGTTCAACCGTTGCGCCGCACCAGATACGGATCCCCGGAGGAGCATCGCGGTAGCCGGCGATATCGTAGGCCACTTCTTCTTTCTCCAAGAGCGAGGTGAGAGATTTGATGAAATTCTGCTGTGCTTCATCCGGCAGCGAGCTGACCGCTTTATCAGTGAATTTCAGGCAAACTGAAGTATTAGAGCGAATAGCTTTGTCTTCAGCCAAGAACTCAATCCACGGTGTTTTGGCAACCCAATCTTCCAGGCTTTTCAAGTTGCTGTTTGAGCGGCGCTGCATCTCTTTTTGGCCGCCGATCACTTTACCCCAGTTGAGCGCGTCAATCGCATCTTCAACCGCCAGCATCGAAGGCGTGTTGATAGTCGCACCTTCAAAAATATCAGCCGCCAGTTTGCCGCCTTTGCTCATGCGGAAAGTTTTTGGCATCGGCCAGCTTGGCGTGTAGCTTTCCAAACGCGCTACAGCACGCGGAGACAATATCAGAACTCCGTGTCCACCTTCGCCGCCTAAAACTTTCTGCCAGCTGTAAGTTACCACATCAAGCTTATCCCATGGCAAATCCATTGCATAAACTGCAGAAGTCGCGTCGCAAATCGTCAAACCTTTGCGGGTAGATTTAATCCAATCGCCATTTGGCACTTTCACGCCGGAAGTTGTGCCATTCCAAGTGAACACAACGTCACGGTCAGTATCAACTTGAGCGAGATCAGGCAATTTGCCATATGGCGCTTCAAATGTGCGGGTGTCTTTTAATTTCAACTGTTTCACGATATCAGTCACCCAATCCTTGCCGAAAGCTTCCCAAGCCAAAACATCAACCGGCAGCGACCCAAGCAATGACCACAGCGCCATCTCAACTGCACCAGTATCAGAACCGGCGACAATGCCCAAATAATAATCTTTCGGAATACCCAAAATTTCACGCTGCAAATCAATTGCCAATTTCAGCCTAGATTTACCCAATTTCGAACGGTGAGAGCGGCCCAAAACCTTGGTATCAAGGTGGCTAACGCTGTAACCCGGATGCTTTGCGCATGGGCCAGATGAAAAATTAGGGCAGTGTGGTTTTTTGCTAGGTTTCGCGGTCATAAAAATCTCTCATTATTAATGATGAGTTTTTATAAGCTCGCCAGCATTGCTAGTCAAATATTATTACTTTGCCTTTCGACGACGTTCCTTGCGGTCCGCCTTTTCTGCCGGCATTTGCCACATTTTTTCTAGCTCATATTTAGCACGGATTTCCGGCTTGAATATGTGGACGATGACATCATAAGTATCAACCAGCACCCATTCACCAGTGTCTGCACCTTCCGGTTCAATACCCTTTATTTCATTATGGCGCAGTTCTTCGAGAAGGTTCTGGGCAATTGCATTTACGTGGCGGGATGATGTTCCTGATGCGACAATCATATAATCAGCGATATCGGTTTTGCCCTTTAGGTTGATAACGACGATATCGGTTGCTTTGCTGTCATCGAGTGATTTTTCGATTAAAGCCTTCAATTTGGTAATGTTAATAATGAACCTCCTGTTTTGTTAATGACGAGTTGTTTAGACTAATATTGTGCACTCTTATATAGTCAACGCCTTGTTCTTGCAAATAAGCGCTGATTTTCGCAGTTTCAATATCGCGGCTGGCAATATCTCCCCTCAAAAATGATTTTCTTGAGTGTCCGTAGAGAATTTTTGCACCCATTTTATGGCAGGTTTCAGCCAATTCTTTCGCTCCATTGATAAGTTCGCGTGACTGTTCGGGCGTTTTGCCAAAACCGATGCCCGGATCAAATATAATATTTTCCGGTTTAATTCCAGATTTGGTTAGTTCAGCGAATTTTTGGGTGATCCAATTTTTAAGCGTTGGCAAAGCCGGCGTTTCAAGGATTATGTTCTTATCAGCAGGAACAGACAATGAATGCATCACTATTATTATAGTACCAGACTCAGCCGCGATTTGCACCATTTCTTTGGCAAAAAACCCCGAAACATCATTCAAATATTTCACATTCTGGTGTTTTAGGGCAAATTTCGCGGTTTTTGGGTTACGGGTGTCGATACTGATAGGAATTTCTGGCAATGCAGCAAGCACTGGTTTTAGGCGCTCAATTTCCTCATCGGAGCTAATTTGCGTTGCACCAGGCCGCGTTGATTCAGCCCCAATATCAATTGCAGCAGCACCTTGAGCTAACATTTCATGTGCTTGTTTTATGGCTTTTTTGGGTGAATAGAATTCACCACCATCGGAAAAAGAATCAGGTGTTATATTTAATATGCCGATGATTTTGGTTTGTGTTGGCGGCAACCAATTCGGCAAAATTTCGCGCAATGGCTTCATAACAAAATCACGCTTGAGCATTTCTTTGTGCGGAATTGTAAGTTCTGGCAAATTCACAACTTCATCACCCCAAGCCAATATATCAATATCAATCACGCGCGGCGCCCAGCGCTCTGAAGGTTTACGGCCAAGTTGCGATTCGAACTCTTTTATCTTAGCCAAAAATTCCTGCGACGTTATGCGCGCATCTTTTAACCGCCCGCAAATAACAATATTTAAGAATTTTATATTCCAGCTCTCCGGCGCACCTTCTGATACCAGCGCATCATTTTCATAGAGGCTTGATTGCTTGATATCTGCCAACAACTCGCCAAGCAACGCAACTGCTCGCGCCAAGCTATCCTCGCGATCACCTAAATTGCTGCCAAGACCAAGTATGATGAATTTGCCCATAAATCCCTTAGTGAGCCAGCAGGCGAACCAGCCATGAGCCCGCGAAGCGGTGTTCCATTGAAGGGCCAGAAGGCCCGCACAGGGAACGATTATAAATTAAAAAACCGCCGAGAAGTTTCCCTCCCGGCGGCTTTGAATGATTTAAATCGAAGTACTACTGAGTAACTTCAATTTCAACGCGGCGGTTCAGCTGCTCAGCAACGCCATCTTTTGTAGGAACTGCGTTGTGAGTTTCGCCGTAGCCAACAGTAGAAATTCTGTTGCCTGGGACGCCTTGTTTTTGCAATTCGTGTTTAACGGTTGCAGCGCGGCGCTCAGAAAGTTTTTGGTTGAATTCAACAGTGTCAACACGGTCAGCATAACCAGCTAATTTAACTGAGTAGTTGCCGTTGATTTGTTTGATGCCAGCAGCAGCTTGATCAACAACTTTTTTGCCTTTAGCGTTTAAGTTTGATTTTGCGAAATCAAAGTAAACAACGTTTGGAATTGCAACGTTGGCAACGTGGCCGCGGCAAACTGAATTTTCATCTGGCCAGTTGTGCGTAACGCAAACGCCATCTTTAGTTGTTACTGCATTACCGCGCGCATCAAGTACGATTGATTTGTGCGGGTTTGCATTCGCGAGTGGAGCCGAAAGGGCAACAATTGCAGCTGCAAGAGTAAGTTGTTTTGTAAGTTTCATTTTTGTCCTCTTTATTATTATATTATCCCTCAGGGGTGGCTCCCCAAAGCGAATGCCTTGAAAAACTTTTCCCGAAATATGCTATATGCGGCGCATAAAATCCACTAATATTGCGGTACTTGTCAAGATAATTTAAAAATAACTATTCGTTTGTTGCATAATTGCGATACATATAGCCATAAACTCCGGGATTTTAACGGAATTTTTATACTGATTACTAATCCGTAAAGATGGCGGATGCGGTTTAACCAATCAAACTCGCAGTAATTATTCGCCACACTATATAAAGTAGTAATTCAAAATCATCGATATTTTTACAGCTTATTTTTTCATCGCATTATTTAAATGCAGAGAAATTGCGTCATCATGTTTTTGGCATTTCATGAATTCATGAAATGCCAAAAAATCAGAAATAAAAAATAATCCAATTT
>JABDBO010000044.1:0-114 GCA_013288575.1 Alphaproteobacteria bacterium | reverse complement strand
GCTCTTCAAAAAAATTTCTAAAAAGATTTTTCTTCCGCATTTTTTTCAAAGAAAATTTTTGCACGCAAAAATAGAATTTTTTTGCCACCAAAATTCTACCAGAAAACTAGTGTA
>JABDBO010000043.1 GCA_013288575.1 Alphaproteobacteria bacterium | reverse complement strand
TAGGCGCTGTGTTCGCGTTCCTGTCTTAAAAAGACATCGCCGTAAGTGACGCTGTCATTATACTTCAAGTCAAAAACATTCTCAACACCCTGGATATACATGGCCAAACGCTCCAACCCATAGGTGAGTTCACCTGCAACCGGCTTGCATTCGATGCCGCCAACCTGTTGAAAATACGTGAATTGCGAAACTTCCATCCCATCGCACCAAACTTCCCAGCCAAGGCCCCAAGCACCGAGGGTAGGGGATTCCCAATCATCTTCGACAAAGCGGATATCATGTTTATCTTTTTCAATACCAAGCTGGTAAAGGCTTTCCAGATATAATTCCTGAATATTCTCTGGCGATGGTTTTAATATCACCTGAAACTGGTAATAATGCCCAAGCCGGTTTGGGTTCTCGCCATAACGCCCATCTTTTGGGCGGCGTGAAGGCTGTACATAAGCTGCATTCCAATGTTCAGGTCCAAGTGCCCGCAAAACCGTTGCCGGGTGGAAAGTTCCCGCGCCCACATTCATATCCCACGGTTGCAGAATTACGCAACCGCGCTCAGCCCAATAACGCTGCAATGTTAGAATAATATCCTGAAAGTTTTTCATGTACGGTTTATAGTTGTATTAGAATTTTTGGTCAATTTATCTCTTCCTTATTACCGGTTAGGCTCATTATTTAGTTTACAAACGACAAATTATCAGTTAATAAATGTTAACTATATGGATGATATATTAGTAGATATAAAAGGACTTATTGAAGAATTTGGCAATTATTGGAGTGATTCACCTGCTAATAAAACCGCATTAGAGAAAGCATTATGCGAGTCTCCACACTTAAGAGCACGTCTTATTAAGATATTTGATAAGAAGGAAATAAAGCTTATTCGGGGGCAAAGAACAGAAACTGGAGGTTTTTGTCTTTTTGTGCAGCCGGATGGTGTAAGTAACTACGCAATCAAAGTTGAAGTAAAATTGCCGGTAATTGATTATGATTTGGAAGCTGAAATACTCCCTGAGATACTACAGCCACTTTCGATAATACATAGCGACAATACTTTTCATGTGACTACAGTTCCATATATTGAGCGTTTCCTTGGGGGCGATCCTAAATATAATAAAGATGAAGCAGCCCGGATGCTCACCGATATGATAAAGAGTTTATACTCTAAAGGCTGGTTGTTCTGGGATCCGCATGAAAGGCATATTGGAATTATCAAAGGCGAAGACGGCGCCGATACAATGGTCATCATTGACTCTAATTCCGTGATAAAATTAGAAAACGCCAACAAGCCATGTAAGGGAGGGTGGACATATTCGTATGAATTTATGGATATCGTCAGACGGAAGAAACTGGCGATTGATGATGGTATTTTAAGACAAATACCTAGCTCAAAACCACCTTTACAAGATTCCCCACAATATTGGGCGCAGTTAGTGCTATATCGCGACAGATTCCCTAATGGCATTGAAATAGGAAGCTCTATGCCAGTAGATAAACAAATAGCTCAGAGGTAATGAAGTGTTTAGCGTCTATATGCTAATCAAATTTTAAAGTCTAAACCTCTACTTGCAATAAGCTTTGGAATATTGTACGTAGTCTGCATATTTTAAACAATTATTCCGAATGGCAAAAGAAGATCTGATCGAATTCGAAGGCAAAGTCACCGAGGTGTTACCTAACACCATGTATCGCGTGCAGTTAGAGAATGGACACACAATTCTTGCGCATATTTCCGGCAAGATGCGGAAAAATCACATTAAAGTGTTGATGGGTGATTCGGTTACTGTTGAAATGACGCCTTATGACCTCACCAAAGGCCGCATCAAAACGCGCAAGAAATAGCTCAAGTTAGAATATTTACCCGCTGATCCTGCTTTTTCATCGCATCCTTAATTTTCTGTTCAATATCCTGCTTCATCTTATCCATAATCTTCTTCTGATCTTCAGGAGACATGGCAGCCAGCGACTGTTTAGTCAGCCCATGTTGTTGAAGCCATAAATCTTCATATTGTTGCGATGGGGTTTCCTTCATGAAATTCATAAATTCCTGTTCAGCGGCAGGTGGCGCGGCGGCGATTGTTGCAGCAGCATCAGCGCTCGGCGCAGGAATTGCAATAGTTGGTGAAGTAATTTTTTGGCGCAGTGCTGACTGCCGGCTTTGGCATCCAACTGTAATGATTTCCAATAGATGAAATAGACATGAAACCCTCAGCTCAAGTTAACCTCTTTACGCAGCAAGAAATGTGCCATAAGGTGGTGTTATGAAACTCGTGCTCGCTTCATCATCACCCCGCCGGAAAGACTTGCTTACGCAAATTGGCTTTGCGCCTGATATTATTGAATCTCCCGATATCCCCGAACTGCCCAACAAAAAAGAAAAACCGGCAGATTTTGCCCGCCGTATGGGCGTAGAAAAAGCGGAAATAATTGCCGCCAAACATAATGACGCAGTCATAATTGCCGCTGATACACTAGTTGCTGTTGGTACTCGCATAATTGGCAAAGCTGAAAACCGTGATGAAGCTTTTCGCGATTTATCACTAATGCAGGGCCGCAACCACCGCGTCTATACTGGGATGTGCATTATCAAGAAGTCAGAGGGAGGAGGTCAGAGGTCAGTGAAGGTAGTTGAGACAACTGTCCGCTTCAAACATATGACTGCTGATGAAATCAATTGGTATCTCGACCAAGGTGAGTGGCAAGGTAAATCCGGTAGTTTCACACTGATGGGCATCGGCGCTGGTTTTATCCAACACATCAAAGGCTCACACACAAATGTGATTGGCCTGCCACTTTGCGAAGCAAGAAATGTTTTAATCGGAATGGGGTTGTGCCCAAAAGTATAAATTCTTGTAAGGATTAATTCATTATGGTTATTTAAATTAAACCAATTATCGGGAGCCATATGAGTACGCCAGCACAACCCACAACCCAAGTTACTTTTCTAGACTTATTTCTAGATGAAACCGATAATAATTATGTTGGAACTTACAAGGCCTACGACTCACAGTATAATATGGCAGGTGGGCTGGTTGCCGGCAGTCATCAGTGGCCAATCCAAATTTTGGACTCAGATGGATTACCGCATAATTTAATATTAAACTTCCTCAAAACCGGCATCGATCCGGTAACTGGTGCCGATCAGTGGAATGTTGAGCTTTATGCACAAAATGCCAGTGAGGTTGCCAATAGAAAAAACCAAATTGCGGCGGGCCGGATAACTTTTAATAATGATGGCTCTGTACACGTTGATGACGGGTTAAAACAAATAGGCGAAATCGACTGGTCAAATGGCGCTTCCACACCTTTCATCAATTTTGATTATGGCTCTCCTTATGAGACTATTTCTTATAATTTAAATTATACTCAAAATGGCGCTTACGCCATGCGTGATCTGCCGTCACCTGAACTTACGAGGAAAAGTAATCGAGCTACTAATCAGATTGCTATGAGTTGTAATCTTGGCGCATATCAAGAACCATATAATGGTTACGCTGGGGAATATCAGCCATTTGCAAACCAGGAAATTAATTCTACGACAGGTGAAGTTAAATATACCGCGTATAATAACTTAGCTAGCAATGGAAATTTTTCTAGCAATGGCATTATTCCTAATTACTCTCGTGAGTTTACTGTTTTTGATGAATCAGGAAAACAGCGTAATTTACAGATAGGCTTCTTAAAGGTGCCAAGTGATGACCTTAGCAAAGATGTATGGTCGGCGGAAATATACTCTTATCCGCCAACCGCTATCAAAGGTGGAAGTCTTGATGGGCAAATCGCCAATGGCAATTTCATTTTTGACCATAATACTGGCCTACTTACTTATGTTAGCCCGCAACTCACTAAAATTCCAGCAATCACCTGGGTTGATGGCGTAAACGGGCAACCAACCCAATCACTGCCGGTAGATGTTAATTATTTCTCAAAAGACGGCCAATCTACGGTAACTCAATATTACCAATATTACAGCGCTCAAGTTGTATCCAACGGCCAAGATACAGTTTCTAAGAAACTTGATGATTATGCCGGCATCTATAAATTAGCGCCACAGCCTAATGGCACTATTGAAACCTGGAAACATGGATCTTACGGAACCAACTTCTATTATACTCGTTATGATATACCAAAAGACAGTGTCAAAAACCTAGTTATAGATTTGGGGTTAGATGCGGCAAATACTGTGAACGCTTACCAACAAGGCAACGATTTATATGTTAATACGGTAGTTGCCAGAAGCGATAGTCTTGGTGTTAGTGAAAAAGATTTCCGTGTCGAGGGTTATTTCGCTGATAAAAACTCGAAGAAAGGGCTGCAAAATATCCAGATTAAAGATTCGAGAACTGGAAAAGATCTCGGTTTCAGCACTATTTCGCCATCGGGTGGAAAAATGGATATTGATCAATTAAACGAATCACTTCAACAAGCAGTCAATTATGTGCAGCAAGCTGCTCCAACTCAATTGCAAGCCAAAGCTGAAGTAAAGCTAGCGAATGGAAAGGGTGATTATGACGTCCGTGAATTACCTATCCATAAAGACGGCATTATTAAAACCTGGGAAACGGGATATTATGGAACTGATAATCGCTCCACTATTTACGATATACCAAGAGGTAATGTTGGGACTGTAGCTATCGACACAGGCCTAGATGCGGCAAATGTCATAACATCTTATCAGGATAAAAATGATTTATATATTTCTACATTGGTCCAAAATGATGATGGCGTAACCGTAAATAAAAAAATCTTCCGTATCCGTGATCAATTTGATAGCAATTCCCCAAATATTGGCGCGCAATCTATCCAAATTCAGGATTCTATAACAGGAGAGAAACGGGTTTTCAGCACTCATTTGTCATCGGGGCAGAAAATGAATATCCAACAATTGAATGATGCAATTCAGCAAGCAGTTAGTGATGTGCAGTGGGAACCTGTTCAGGCTGAAGTTCAGCAGCAAACAGTTGCGCCGGAAAATGGAAAGGTTTCTAGCGATGCAGAAATTCCGGATAATGTTAAAGGTCTGGCACAAAGAGCAATGACGATGAAGGGAGAGAATGGGCCGCTTACTCCAAGTGAGTTAGAGCGCATAGCTGCTGCAGCAAAAAATATGAAAAAAGTTTCTGCTTTAGTTTAAGCGCTGATTTTTTTCTCAGTCGCAGCTTCTGTTTCTTCGGCTTGTTTGGCTTTCTTTTTTAAAGCGGCAATATAGTCGTAAGTAAAAGCAATCAGATAAACAAACACTGCGCCGGCTAAAAAACCCCATCCAAAAAGGTTGAATACATTGGTATGGTTGGCAAGAATTAGATTATCCATGTTTCCCCGTTTGTTTCTTTGAAAGACTAGTAATTCTAACGCTTTTCAGCATTAAAAGTTCATTAGGTTATAATAGCTAATAAATGTTAACTTACAGTTAACTCGTTGGTCACAGCCGGTTCGCGCTTAGAAATTCTCTTTCAACCACTTGATAATGCCACCGACTAAGCCGGAAGAAGAGGTAGAGCTGGTGCTTTGTAAATAGCGGGTGACTGATGGCTCAACCTTATCATAAATATGGTAATTCATTGAAATATAATTGATTAACCCCACACTTGCTGAAAAAGCAGAAGATGAGGTGGAATCTGCCATGCCTTCAATAACTTCTGGCCGGCCGATGCGCACTGTGCGGCCGAATTTTTTCATCGCAAGTTCGCGCACGCCAACTAATTGCGAAGCGCCGCCCGATAAAACAATCTGCTGGCTGGCAATTTGCAGAATCTGTTTTGAAACAAGTTTCGCTTTCACCATTTCAAAAATCTCTTCCATCCGCGGCTGGATAATTTGCACCAGTTTGGTTTTCGGCACCGCCATTTCTTCAGTATATTCGCCAGTGTCTTCATTCATCTGTGCAATTTCAATTAATGTATCATCATCGCTCGCACTTGGAATTGCGCTGCCATAAAGCGTTTTGATTCTTTCTGCGCAAGCCAGCGAAGTGTTTAAACCCCGTGCAATATCAGAAGTTACATTTGTGCCGCCATAAGGAACAGTGTCGGTAAAAATATTTTTGCCGTGATAGAAAACAGAAATTCCCGTAACACCGCCGCCCATTTCAATCAATGTTACGCCTAGCTCACGCTCATCTTCCGTTAATGCTGATAAGCCAGCTGCATGCGAAGCAATTACATAATCTTGAATATCCAACTGGCAGCGATTAGCGCAATTGGCGATATTTTTAATTGTGGTGTCAGACGCAGTTATCAAATGCACATCGGCAGTGAGCTGGTCGCCAGTCATACCGATTGGGTCGTCAATGCCGCGGATATCATCAACCATAAATGAAATCGGCACTGAGTGTATAATGCGGCGCTTTTCTTCCGAAACATAATTTTCTCGCGCATGAATTACCGCACGTTTCATATCCCGCGGTGAAACCTGGCCCGGGATTGGCACTTGCGCTTCCATCCTGACTGATTGCGGATTAGCGCCCGAAACTGCAACTACAACTTTATCAATAGTTTCACCCGCCATTTTTTCAGCTGCTGAAACTGCTGCGATAATTGAATTCTCCGCCAGGCGGATATCCGTAATTGCGCCAGCTTTAATTCCTTGCGCCAACTGATGCCCAATGCCGATAATCCGCAAATTATTATCCGGCGTAATCTGCGCGATAAAACACACGATCTTGGTCGTACCAATATCCAAAACGCCAATAATACCAGAACGAGATCTAGGCATTTGCACTCCTGGTTTCAAAGATCGGAGCCGTCAGCGCGCCGCATCCGGCGCTGTTCCATCGGAGGGAGCGTAAGCGGACGCACGGGGAACAATAAGAAAAATTTCTAGGCACTGCGGCTCCTTATCGAATTTTTGATAACGTCGCCCTGCAGCGTTTTGATGTAAATTCTATCCGGCAGACGCAGATCAATAGATTTTATTTGGCGCTCTAAAATTTGTTCCTGCGCATCCAGTTTGGCTAGTTTTTCCCAGGCTTCTTCCATGTTATCTGCCGGTAGCATGACTTCAATGCCGTTATTGAACAATATATTCCAGCGCCGCCCACCCATCATCACCGCAGCCTGAACCTGTTCGAATAATTTTTTCTCATGCCCTAAAACTGCAAACACATGCGAAGCTTCTTTATTTGCGCCATCACCCACAACCAGCGGGAAGGGGAGAACATCCGGTGAATCAACTTCAGTTAATCTCACACCTTCGGAATCAATCAGAAAATATTTTTTGCCGGATTGCCAAATCGCAATTGGTTTGCGTTCAGTAATCACAATTTTCAAATTCGAAGGTAGCACTCGCTGCACCTGCGCATCTTTTACCCAGGCCTGTTTTTTCACTTCATCGCGCAGTTTCTGCAGGTCAAAACTCAAAATTGGTTTGCCATATTCCAAATCTAAATTTTCCGCCAATTCTTCCTGCCCGGTATATTTATTACCCTCAAAGCTCACGCGTTCAAGTTTTAGGCCAGTCTTAGCAGTAATATTCAAAAAGCGGTCGCTGACAAAACCGGCATAAGTCTTTGGTGTATCTGATTTGAAAAACCAGAACCCAAGGCTAGCAAGCAGAAAAATTACGCAAATAAAACCAATACGATAGAACCGGCGGCCATAAATTTTCAAGCGGCGGCGAAGAGCGATTTTTTCGCAATTATCCTGATATGAAATTCGTTTTCTGCGCGACGCCATGTTTTGAAGTTCGAAATTTAGTTTTAGGCCTTATTATTGTGGCACCTGGCGTTCTTTACAAGAATTTCCATAAGATCTGGGAATTTTATTCCCGCATAATTTGCAATCTCGGGGACTAGTGACAGTTCCGTCATACCGGGGTGGGTATTAAGTTCCAAAATGTAAAAATCTTTACCATCAAACCGGAAATCAGAACGCGAAAGTCCGTTGCATTTTAAAACTCGATGCGCGGTTTCCGCCATTTTCATTACAGTTTTGGTTTGCTCAGCGCTTAGTGGGGCAGGCATTAAATGCTCGGTTTTGCCGTCGGTATATTTATTTTCATAAGTATAAAACCCCTGTTTGGGCCGCAGTTCGATAACTCCCAGCGCTTTTGGCTCCGGGTTGGCCAGCACTGCCACGCTTAATTCGTGGCCTTCAATGTATTTTTCCACAATCGCTCGGCCGTATTTCCATTCTTTCTTGGCTTTGGCCAGATCTTCAGCAGTTTTTATAATATAAACCCCAACGCTCGAACCTTCAGAAACCCCTGCTGTAGTAATCAACACCAATGATGCCGATCAAAGAAAAGTTCTCGCCGATTCACCTACGAAATTTCCGCGACGGATATTATTACTCACCATAGAATTTGCTTCTACGATCGCTCTTCCCAGTGGATCATTATTTGCTTTTTCAATAGCATCACCACTATAATTATTTACTGAATTATTCCAGCCTTTGCGAACAGTCGACGCCTCAAAAAAACCCGCGTGTTTCATCCAAACCATAATAAGGGTTTTGGTAAAAATTATGAGTCGGGCCGTAACTTGGAACGCAATATGAACTGTAATATGGGTTGCCTATATTAACACCGACGTAAATATGACCCCTAGCGCCAAAACTTGGACGAGGACCGCCATGGAAAAGGCCAAACCCGTTAAAAGGATTGTGGTGCGCTACAAAATTGAAAGGATTAAAACCCATAAATTACATTTTATTAATCTACGCTATATCTAACAAACTATTGTTTGCGGGGCAAATTTTAATTTTTGAAATTTTCGTTACAATAATAATAATTACGTCTATAAAGCCAAAATGAGCAAAAAAATCGCAGTTTTAATGGGGGGTATGTCAAGTGAGCGGGAAGTTTCTCTGCGCACTGGGGCAGCCGTAGCAAAGGGTTTAAAGTCAAAAGGTTATGAGGCTATAGAAATTGACGTTTCGCGTGATTTGCCGGCCCGATTGGCAGAAATTAAGCCGGATGT
>JABDBO010000042.1 GCA_013288575.1 Alphaproteobacteria bacterium | reverse complement strand
CCACCTTCGACTGATTCAAAAAGAAAGCAATAATCATATTCACTTTCCAATTTGCCCATAACCGCAACCGGCGTGAACATATCTGAGGAAATTTTGGTATAAACTAACTGCCCCGCTCCCATTGCGAGTTCACGCTCGAATTCCGCCGCTTCTGGAAGAATCTTCATTTTATGGTCTCTTGAAAAGCTTAATAATAGGCTTTTTATTTGGAACCGCAGTTACTGGTTTTGGCACAGTATCATCTTCTTTCGCCACTAATTTTGAGTTTTGCGTAACAGAAATTATTGTTTTTAAATATTCCAAATATTCATCCAAAATTTCGCCCTGGAAGGTTTGCGCCAAATCCGTTTTATATTTTTCGGCATCTTGCTCGCTTACTTCATTTTGGTTGATGGCTTTGAGTTTGGCAATTTTATATGTGCCGTCTTCATTCTGGAATTGTCCGATCACATCGCCAACTTCCGCGTCAAATGAATCATTAACCAAACGCGCACCATATTTTTCGGTATCGGTGCGTTTGACATTTTTAACCAACTGGTAGCTAAAACCATTTTGTGAAGCAAATTCATGTAAATCTTGCTTAGTGGTTTTTAGCTTTTCCGCCATGTCGCTAATATATTGAAGGTTTTGGTTATTGGTTTGGTCATCTTTCCACAATGCTACGGCTTTATCATGCACTTCTTTCAAATCTGGAATGCGCGCTTCATGCACATCTTTCACTTCAATTGCGAAGTATTCGCCAGATTTATCATCAGCAACCAAATCAGATTCCTGCCCCTTATCTTTGCCAAAAGCAGTATCGAGGAACAATTGAGAAAAATCATCACTATCATGCGCAAGGCCTTGTTTTTCCTGCAATTTTAGATGCAATTTATCAGCAATTTCTTTCATGGTTGAACCGCCAGCTAACTCATCCTGAATTTTTATTGTCAGATCATAAGTTGCCGGATCATTATCTTTGCTTTTAGGAATAACAATATATTGAATATCGCGCGTTTCAGGAATTTGGAACTGGATGGAATTTTCATCATAAAATTCTTTCAAATCTTTCTCTAGCGGCACTTCCGTTACTACGCGAAACTGTTTTGGGATGATAATTGTTTCTACATCACGCGTTTGCCCGTAGTATTTCACTTGTTGTTTGACGATAAAATCATTGGTCGGAATATTGTTTTTTATCGTGCTTATTAGCAAATCATTCTGAATTGCCGTGTGCAAATCTGTCAAGAATTGGTCTTCCCGTAAACCACGATGAGCAAGCGCATCATTGAATTTTTCACGATCAAACTTTCCATCGATTTGAAAATCAGGAATAGTTTTAATTTTTTCAGCCAC
This sequence comes from Alphaproteobacteria bacterium, assembly GCA_013288575.1. Lineage (GTDB taxonomy): Bacteria > Pseudomonadota > Alphaproteobacteria > Rickettsiales > 21-14-0-20-44-7 > JABDBO01. The sequence goes on along the minus strand of JABDBO010000042.1, from coordinate 8,235 downwards.
AGCCTCATCACCTACTTGCAGGCCAAGTTTGTGAATTTCCTGGCGGAGCAGACTTTCCTGAACTTGCGTGCGCAAAATTTGCGGCTTGCTAATACCAAATGCCATTAACTGCGCATCAGTAAAATCAAGGCCGGAAGCGCGGATATTTCGCACCGTGCGGTCATATTCAATATCAACATTCTGCTGAGTAATTTTTTCACTGCCAACTTTGACAATATAATCCTGGCTAAAATTAAGCTTCGCCAGGCCGGTTAAGCCGGAAAGCGCGAATGATACGAGCAGCAGCCCGAACAAAATTTTGAATACTATATGCTGTGAAAATTTTCTGAATGTCTCTAACATGTTTACATTTCAAGGTTATTAATTATATTGGCCGGAAGGTAACAAATTCTGCTTAATTATCAATGTTTATAATTGCCGCTAACTGGAAAATGAATGGAAATGTAAATTTTGCGCAAACCTATTGTGCAGAGCTTGATAAATTCATTAATGAACAGGGAGTTAAATCAGAAATTATTGTGCTACCTTCCGCCCCACTTCTTACCGTTGTTAAAGGCAATTTCAAAATTGGTGGGCAGAACTGCCATTATGAAAAAAGCGGTGCTTTCACCGGTGAAATTTCCGCCGAACTGCTTAAAAACCTAGGCTGTGATTATGCTCTTTGCGGCCATTCGGAACGCCGACAAATGGGTGAATCATCCGAATTAATCGCCGCTAAAGCGGAAGCCTCGCATAATGCTGGCTTAAAAGCCATTATTTGCATCGGCGAAAATGATGGTGAAGATTTTGCCAAAACCGTGTTTGCACAATTAGATAAATCTCTTCCGTTCACCGCCACTGCCGCCAACACAATTATAGCTTATGAGCCTGTCTGGGCCATCGGCACTGGTAGAACACCGAGCACTAAAGATATTGAAGAGCGCCACGCCGAAATCAAAACCAAATCTGGCTTCAAGGTAATTTATGGCGGCTCGGTAAAGCCAGAAAATGCCGCTGAAATTTCCAACGCCGCCAATGTAGACGGATTACTCGTCGGCGGCGCTTCGCTTGATATTGAACAGTTTAAAAAAATAATAACGGCACGCAAATGAACGAATCAGAAATTTTAGAATATTTCAAACAAACCGGCGCAATTTTGAAAGGCCATTTCAAACTCTCCAGCGGCTTGCATTCTGACACTTACCTCCAATGCGCGAAATTGCTCTCCCACCCGCAAATTGCCGAAATCCTCTGCGCGGAAGTTGCAAAAAAAATAAATATAAAAGTTGATTTAGTCGTCGCCCCCGCAATGGGCGGCGTAGTGGTTGGCTATGAAATGGCGCGCCAATTAGGCCTACCGGGAATTTTCTGTGAGCGCGTTGATGGCATTTTTGAGCTCCGCCGTGGCTTCGAAATTGAAAAAGGTGCTAAAGTATTGATCGTCGAAGATGTCGTCACCACCGCAAAATCATCGCTTGAAGCTGTCGAATGCGTCAAAAAATATGGCGGCGAAGTAGTAGCTGAAGCTTGCTTAGTTGACCGTGGCGAAGGCGCGAAGAACCTGCCATTCCCATTATTTTCACTGCTTAAACTAAATGTCCCAACCTATGACCCAGCCAACCTGCCCGATCATTTAAAAGGCACGGAAGCAGTGAAACCTGGCAGTCGTTATTTAACTAAATAACTCAAAATATTCAATAAGTTAATTATTACTTAAGCTTTTTCTTATACTTTCATAAATTATGGAAGAACACCAACAATCACCTATTCTAACTACCGGTAAAAATGGTAAGCCAGTAACGGTAAATACTTTAACTACCGATATACCCGCAAACTTTTTTACTCGTGGAGTTACTAAAGGAGAAAAAAATTTAGGTAGCGCAATAGGGCTTGGTATCTTGCCAGCCCGTAACCCTGGTGTAATAATTATCGGCCATCTACTTATTAATTCCATAAGAGATGGACAAGTAACTTGCAAACCAGAAGTAAATAAAAAAATTAAAATTCCTGGTACTGGCCTTGGCGTTCACGATCATATGCAACGAGTATTCAGCGAAGTTGCAGAATTAGTGCCTAATTTTTATGAATATACGATTTTTGCCGAACTCCGCGCACAAATAACTGCTTTTGATAAAAACGGCAAACCTATAGTCCGCACCACGCCATTAAGTCTTCTACCGGATAATTTTTTTGGCAATGATTCTATGGCCGCCAGCATAAAAACTATTTTTGAAAAGTTTCAATACTTAAAATTTGAAGACTTATCAAGATTTGTTGGAGAACATCGTTTCCCTGGTAACAAGCTAATAGAGTTACCTACGCGAAGAAGCATTGAAAAAATCCTTGATGGCGTAAGACCTTCAGCAGAAGCCGCAACTTTATTGGAAGCAATTGAAAGTCGCTTTCTAACTCGCGGCCACAGAGTTGAATGATTGATTAATTCTAAATAAACCCCACAATCTCTTTCACTTTACTGAAGTTCGCCCCCGCAATTCTTCCAGCCTTTGCCGCACCTTCATCCAGAATTTTCATCAGCATAATCCGGTCATTCATCAGCTCAAGATATTTCGTCCGCACCGGCTCAACCACTGCAATTAGTGAATCCGCCAGCATAGTTTTCAAATCCGATGATTTCTTGCCCGCTAATTCGGCTGCCACAGCTTGAGGCGTTTTCTCTGTCAGCACCGAAATCAGATTAATTAAATTCGCCACATCAGGCCGCGCTTCCGGCTCATAAGTCACTTCGGCAATACTATCAGTCTTGGCCTTTTTCGCCTTATTGCGAATTATATCATTATCATCCGTCAAATTTATGCGCGAATATTCCGATGGGTCGCTCTTGCTCATTTTGCTGGTATAATCGGTCAGCGACATCACCCGCGCCCCAGTTTTTTGAATCAGCGGCTCAGGAATTGTGAAAAACTCAGTTTTAAAATTCCGGTTAAACGCCCCGGCAATATCGCGCGCCAATTCTAAATGCTGCTTCTGATCATCGCCAACCGGCACATGGGTTGCGTTATAAAGCAAAATATCGGCTGCCATTAGGACTGGGTATGCATATAAACCCAACCCAGCTTTCTCACGGTCATTGCCTGATTTATCCTTAAACTGCGTCATCCGGTTCAGCCAACCGAGCGGCGTGTTGCACCCCAAAACCCAAGCCAGCTCAGCATGGCCGGAAACACGTGATTGGTTAAATATCACCGATTTCTTCGGATCAATTCCGCAAGCAACATAAAGCGCTGCCACCTTCAAAACATTCTCACGCAATTCCGCCGGGTCTTGATGCACGGTAATCGCATGCAAATCTGCTAGCATGAACAAGCACTCATGCTCATTCTGCAACTTCACCCAGTTCTTAATCGCGCCAAGGTAATTGCCAAGATGCAAATTCCCGGTCGGCTGCACACCTGAAAGAATCAATCCCATGTTTCGACCCTATTCCCTTTCACCAGATATCGCTTCTCCGCAATCAGCCGCAGTGTGTGCTTATAAGCTTTGTGCTCCAGCGGAAGCAAACGCGCCGCCAAAGTTTCCGGCGTATCCTTATCTTCAACTTTCAATATTTCCTGCGTGATAATCGGCCCAGCGTCTACTTCTTCGCGCACAAAATGCACTGTGCAGCCATGGAATTTTACGCCGGTTACCAACGCACGTTCATGCGTATCAACGCCTGGAAATGCTGGCAGCAGCGATGGATGAATATTCACCAGTTTATCATGCCATTTAGCTACAAATTCTTTTGAGAGAACGCGCATAAAACCGGCGAGAAACACAAAATCAATGCCGCGTGTGAGTAGCTCTGCATGCATCGCCATATCAAAATCATGCCGGTTGGTGAAAGCTTTGTGATCGAGGAAAACATAAGGAATTCCGGCTTTTTCAGCATGGGCAATTCCGCCTGCATCTTTTTTATTAGTAATCACAAGTGCAATTTCCGCTGGAAAATTTGGCTCAGAAGCTTGCTCAATCAGCGCCTTCAAATTGCTGCCGCGACCGGAAATTAAAACTGCGATTTTTAGCTTAGACATAAACAACTTTATCCGTCGCGCGCGCTACGCCAATTTCAAACACTTTTTCGCCCGCGCTTTCCAACATTTTCACCAGCTCTGCCTTATTTTCAGGTGCGCAAGCCACTACCATGCCGATGCCATAATTGAATGTGCGCAACATTTCCGCCTCTTCAACGCCACCGAGGTTTTTAAGCTTCTTGAAAACTTCCGGAATATCCCATGAGCCAAGTTTTATTTCAGCGCCAGTTATACGCGGCAAATTCTCCGTCAAACCGCCGCCGGTAATATGCGCCATACCTTTAACCAACCCGGCGCGAATGGCTGCCAGCAATGATTTTACATAAATGCGAGTTGGCGCCATCAACTCCTGTGTTGTAAAATCTTCCTTGTTCTTTTCATAAATTTTGCGCACCAGCGAATAGCCGTTTGAGTGCACACCATTTGAAGCAAGGCCGAGCAAAATATCGCCATCTTTAATATCACGCGGGAGGATTTGGTCTTTTTCAACAATGCCCACCGCAAAACCGGCCAGGTCATAATCACCCGCCTTATACATCCCCGGCATTTCCGCCGTTTCGCCACCAATCAGCGCAGCGCCCGCCTGTTTGCAACCTTCGGCAATGCCGGCAATAACTTTAGAAGCTTCTTCAACATTCAATTTGCCAGTCGCAAAATAATCGAGGAAAAATAGCGGCTCCGCACCCTGCACGATAATGTCATTCACACACATCGCGACCAAATCAATCCCCACTGTCTCATGAATTCCAGTCTCAATCGCGAGTTTTAGCTTAGTGCCTACACCATCAGTTGATGAAACCAAAACCGGGTTTTTATAATTCAAGCGAGTAAGGTCAAACAACGCCCCAAAACCACCAAGATCAGTATCTGCACCAATGCGGCGCGTGGCTTTGGCAAAAGGTTTGATGCGTTCAACGAGTTCATCGCCCGCGTCAATATCAACGCCTGCGTCTTTGTATGTAAGTCCGGTGTTTTTAATCATGGGCCTTTAATAGTAGAAAAAACCGTGTAAGGCAATGGGGTTATTAACGTTCCTGAAAGCCTTCTAATGCAGCAGGCCTTGTTCCAGGTTCTCGGTAATCAGCCGGCAATGAGCTTACTACAGTTGTTTCACTATCTTCAATGGCAGCCTCAGCAACCAATTGATATTGAATGGATGGAATACACTGCCTTATTGTTTCCGCTAAAGCTTTTGCCAGTTCCGGTGCCAGCAATTTCCCGCCGTCTATGAATTCAATGAATTTGAAAAAAGGTGCTAAATTTGGCTTTTCCCCCCTTTTATTTTCCAGCTCATTTAAAAGCAAGAGCGCGAAGGGGTTTGGCCACTGATTATACCCTTCTAGAACTGGAAAATCAGGATATAGTGACCGGTAAAAATCTGCCTCTGCCTCGCTTAGAGTGCTTTTCCGACGCTTAAACTCTACATCAGCTTTCGCGAATTCTTTAAAACCAGCATCATCTTCCATAGCTCTTTGCAGCTTTTCCTGATCTGGCGTGTTTGTAATTACCAAATACATTACTTTAAAACGATCATCAGGGCTTAAGCCTTTTTCTCGGTAGTTTCTTACATCGCGTGCAAAATTTATATTAACTCCGGTAATTAGATTGCCATCATCATCTGGTGTCTGCACTACTTCATCACAGACTATGAAAAAACTCCAGCTATCATTCTCAATTATCCCATATGGGCCTGCAAGGAACCCATAATCACTAGCACCTTCGCGGGTTGCGCGGATATGCATTTTATGCCCTTCTACTACAACGCTGCCAGATTTTGATTCGCCCCGTTCAAGCTTCATATAATCGCCTCTAGCAATTTATTAAGATAGGTTAATATACAAAAAATATCAATAAAACAACAAAAAGCCAGCGTTTTTTAGGCGCCGGCTTTTCTAGTTTATAAACAAAGGATGGACTTATGAAAATTCTGTGTGTTTATGAAGACGTTGCATAATCTGCATTTTGCGCTTCAAATGCGGTGATTTCAGTTTTGACCGCCATTTTTTTACGCTTTAATTCTGTGAGTTTGAGGAAATTTGGCATTGGCCTTGCGCTTTCAGCTTTAATTTCGGCTTCGATTTCGTTTTTCTTATCGTATAGTGAAGAAAGATGAGCTTGAAGATTCATGGTAACTCCTTCAATTATGTTGATAAAACAAGAAGTTCACCGCAATAAACACCCGAGCGACTTATTGCTATTTTGTGCATTGCAATAAACTATGGTATAAAGATCACAATATCATAATTTTGTGTAAAAATCCAGTCTTTTTATGAAAAATTTACTGGCGGAAATTGTGGATTAACCAGCTCGATACATCTGCGAATTTTTCCGCTCATATGAGGATGGAATTGCCAGCGCTTCACGATATTTCATCACGGTTCTACGCGAAATATTCACCCCGCGCTTTTTCAGCATTGCCGTAATCGCATCATCAGAAAGCGGTTTATCATGATCTTCGGCGGTAATAATTTCTTTGATGCTTTCTTTTACTGAAGTTGAAGCCACCTCACCGCCTGAGTTAGAAACACCCGATGTGAAGAAATATTTCATCTCAAAACTACCGCGCGGCGTTACCATAAATTTGTTGCTGGTCACCCGGCTGATCGTGCTTTCATGCATGCCGATTTCTTCCGCAATGGCGCTTAAAGTCAACGGCTTCAAATATTTAATGCCAAATTTGAAAAACTCTTCCTGATATTTCACAATCGCCGCGGCTGTTTTCACCATCGTATTCGCGCGTTGATCCAAAGCCTTTACCAAAAAATTCGCGCTATGATAATTAGCCTTCACAAACTGCTTCTCATCCTTGTTTTTCAGCTGCGCCGAAATTTCCATATAATATTTTTTGTTCACCAAAAGTTTTGGCAGCGCCGCATTATTTAGCTCAACAAAATAAGCACCGTCATCTTTCTTCTTCACGAAGATATCAGGCTGGCCAGGAGTTAATTCTTTGCGCGCAAAACCCAAGGCTGGCTTAGGGTTTAACGCCTTAATCTCAAGAATCATATCCTGCAATTCTTCATCATCAACGCCGCAGATTTCTTTGAGTGTCTCTAATTTCCGCATGCCCAGCAATTGCAAATTCTGCAACAACGCAAACATGCACGGGTCTAACCTATCTTTTTCCTCGAGCTGAATTTTCAAACATTCTTCAAGACTCCGCGAAAAAATTCCGGTTGGTTCTAATTTCTGTAAAGAGAGCAAAACTTCTTCAACTTCCGCCTCTTCGCAGCCCAGATTTTCGGCAATTTCAGCAAGATTACCAATAAAATACCCAGACGGATCAAGATAATCTAAAAGATGTAAGCCGATCATACGCTTCTGCGCATCTGCCACATCTATGTGGAACTGCTTTAATATAAGTTGGTTTAAATCTTCCTCACCCTCAATCGTATCTTCAAAATCAAAATCGTTATTTTCAAATTTATGGTCGCCACCTTTGCCGACATCATCCCAATTGGTCTGGTAATCAAGGCTTTCATTCTCAAATGAATCCCGATCTTTGCCAAGCTCAGTAAGATCAGAAGTTGTGGTATCTTTATTAGAGCTGCCAATTTCTATAGATTCGCCGTCATCGGTGGTTAAAAGCGGGTTCTTTTCCAATTCACCATTAATAATATCCGCTAGGTCAATTGACGAAAGCTGGAGCATTTTAAGTGATTCCTGCAGCTCAGCCGTCATAGCCAAATTCTGCGATTGCCGCTGCTGTAAACCTTGTTGAAGTGCCATATTATAGCCTCGAAATAATTACTTATATTTCGATGTTAGCCCCATAAAGTTAACAAATAGCTAACTTTGGCATGATTCTTGCTTCTAAATTAAAATATCTGATATGGCTGTTGCGGGCTTGAGTTAACTTAAGGGCAACAGGACGTAAATATCAGAATTATCAAATAATTACCGCGTCATTATCGTTGCGCTGGTAGTGGCGCGGATATTTAAACCACCTATCATTAACCCCCCTCATTCTTCGAATCTGAAAGCCGAATTCACTTCGCAATAAATTCCCTTATTTGATCAGCATACAGTTTTACCAAAAGCAAAACCCGATCAAAAAAAGGCGCGTGAATGCGCCTCATCAACTTTAGCCACCATATTATAATCATAATATAAAGCGGTATGGAAAAAACATACATAAGCGACAGAGCGAGAATATATAAAATACTAAAAAGAGCTGGGTGCGCCGACATATGGCTTTTTAAAATATAGCTAGTAACCCCAAAAA
>JABDBO010000041.1 GCA_013288575.1 Alphaproteobacteria bacterium | reverse complement strand
AGCTCCAATTGAAGAAACTGATGACAAGATCAACCCAACCGCGCGTGAATATTGGGTGAAAGTGAATTATTTCAGCGACCAGGCAAGTGCTCGCGCTTATTGGAATAATTTGAAAACTCAGAGCGGGCTTAGCAATTACCGCATGAGAACTATTACTCCGCTGGAAAATTATTCACAAATTTCAGCCGAAATTGGGCCGTTTGCAAATGCACAGCGCGCACAAAATATGTGCAACTTGGTAACTACGCAAGGCATGAACTGTAAAGTCAGCGGCGAAATGCCGGTGCGTTATAATGATATTTTGCCTGATATGAGCGCTCATGCTTCTGCATTTGGTAGCGTTAATAATAGCGATGGTTATGAACCGCGCCATTCTTCGCTCACTATGCGAAACCCCGCATATGCTGCACCGCGCCACTCAAATGGTGATATGGGAATGGGCAATGGCGGCAATTATACGCTGCAGCTTGGGCTTTTCGCAACTTCGGATGAAGCGGAAGAACGTTGGAAAGATCTTACCAAGCAAAATCGCGGCTTGAAAAAGCTTACGCACACTGTAGTTGAAAGCAATGGCCGTTACCGCTTGCGCGTTGGCACATATTCAAGCACCGGCCAGGCTGATTCAGCTTGTGATTTGCTGCGTGGCAAGGGTGTTAGCTGCATAGTTGTTAATTAATATAATACGCGCATCCTGCAGAGGGCGCGCTGTTTAATATTATTGATGAAAATTTTAGCTCTCAGTGCCTGAGATCAATTTCTTGATGTTTGATTTGTGACGTGCGGTGATGAGTACGGCGAAGAAAAATATCAGATAACTTAAATTGCCGTACCATAAATAAATGCTGACTAATGTAGTTAGCCAAATTCCGATCAGCGCGGAAAGTGAAGAGATGCGCCAAATCGCAAAAATTGCCAACCATGCGCCGAGATAAGTAAGCCCTGCCGGCCAGTATAAAACCAATAATGCGCCAAGCGTGGTGGCAACACCTTTGCCGCCTTTGAATTTTAGGATGATGGAGAAACAGTGACCAAGCACAACGAAAAGCGCCGCAGCGGTTGCGTAGCCAAATTGGCGGCCGATGTAAACAGCAACAGCGCCTTTCGCCATATCTAATAATAATGTGATCGCGCCGAGTTTTTTTCCGCCTTGGCGGGCCATGTTGGTGGCACCCGGATTGCCGCTGCCAAGTTTTCGGATATCGCCAATTCCGCCAATATAACCCACGATCAAGGCGAAAGGCACACAACCTACAGTGTATGCGATTGCTGCCACAATCCAGAAATTTGCGTCGCTGTAAAGGCTTGTATCCTTGAGTAAACTTTCCATATCGTTATTTTATACCTATAAAATAAACTTGTTATATGACAGAAATGTATGAAGTCACAGCAAATTCCAAACCGGCCCGCGAGCTGAACGGGAAAAATTTTGCTTCATTATATAAAGAGTCGATAGAGAAACCAGATGAGTTTTGGGCAAAACAGGCGGAGCGCCTGAATTGGACTAAAAAATGGTTGCGCGTAAAGAACACAAGTTTTAAAGGCGATGTTTCAATTAAGTGGTTTGAAGGTGGCGAGCTGAATGTGGCTTATAACTGCATCGACCGACATTTGAAGGAACGTGGTGATAAGGTGGCGATTATCTGGGAGGGGGATGACCCGAAAGATTCGCGCAAAATTACGTATCGGGAATTGCATGCGGAAGTTTGTAAGTTGGCGAATGCGCTTGTTTCGCTTGGAGTGAAGAAAGGTGATCGCGTAACGGTTTATTTGCCGATGATTCCTGAGGCGGCTTATACATTGCTGGCTTGTGCGCGAATTGGGGCGGTGCATTCGGTTATTTTTGGCGGCTTTTCACCGGATTCAATTGCAGGGCGAATTGATGATTGCAAAAGTGATTTTGTAATTACGGCCGATGAGGGTTTGCGCGGGGGCAAGAAAATTCCGTTGAAGAAAAATGTGGATGATGCATTGGCGAAGGCAAAATATAAGCCACGCAATGTGTTGGTGGTGAAACGAACCGGGTCGCCGGTGAATTGGGTGAATGGGCGCGATGTTTGGTATCATGAGCAGGTTGAGAAGGCCTCTGATAAACATGAAGCTCAGGCAATGGGGGCGGAAGATCCGCTTTTTATTTTGTATACTTCTGGTTCGACGGGAACTCCGAAGGGTGTGCTGCATACGACGGCGGGATATTTGCTATATGCGGCGGTGACGCATGAATATGCATTTGGTGTGCAGGCGGATGATGTTTATTGGTGCACAGCAGATATCGGCTGGATTACCGGGCATAGTTATTTAATTTATGGGTCGCTGGCAAATGGCACAACTACGCTTATGTTTGAGGGTGTGCCCACCTACCCTTCAGCCTCGCGGTTTTGGGAAGTGGTGGATAAGCATAAGGTGAATATTTTTTACACTGCGCCGACGGCGATTCGCTCACTGATGGCGCTTGGAGATGAGTGGGTGGCGAAAACTTCGCGGGCTTCGTTGCGTGTGCTAGGTAGCGTTGGCGAGCCGATTAATCCTGAGGCTTGGCGGTGGTATTTTGATGTGGTGGGTGATAAACGCTGCCAGATTATTGACACCTGGTGGCAGACGGAAACTGGTGGGTTTATGATTACGCCAATTGCGGGGGTGACGAAGTTGAAGCCGGGCTCGGCGACGAATCCGTTCTTGGGTGTGCAGCCGGTTTTGCTGGATGCTGAGGGTAAGGAAGTTAATGGCGAAGGCGAAGGGGCGCTGTGCATAAAAGATTCTTGGCCGGGGCAAATGCGCACGGTTTACGGCGACCATAAGCGGTTTGTGGAAACTTATTTTTCGCAATATCCCGGTTATTATTTGAGTGGTGATGGCGCGCGGCGTGATAAGGATGGATATTATTGGGTGACGGGCCGCAATGATGATGTGATTAAGGTGAGCGGCCACCGGATTGGCTCGGCGGAAGTTGAGAGTGCGCTGGTTTCGCATCCAAAAGTGGCGGAAGCGGCGGTAGTGGCGATTGACCACAAAATCAAGGGCCAATCAATTTATGCTTATGTGATTTTGAAGGGTGGCGAATTGGGCAATGACGAGCTGGGTAAGGAATTGGTGCAATATGTGAGGAAAGAAGTTGGGCCGTTTGCGGTGCCGGACCATATTCACTTCACGCCGGCTTTGCCGAAAACACGCTCTGGCAAAATTATGCGGCGGATTTTGCGCAAAATTGCTAACCGTGATACGGAGAATTTGGGTGATACCTCAACGCTGATGAACCCTGAAATTGTCGATGAGTTGATTGCGGCCAATAAAAAGCTTATGGCGGGTTAAAGTTTATATTTCTCTTTTATATAATATTTTTCGACATCAGTTGGTTCTCTGCCTTTTCCCTGAATGATAATTTTTCCGTATTCTGAGAGAGTGACTGCTTTTTTAGATATTTGGAATGATTCTAATTTTTTGTAATTTTCACCGGAAGTTTCGAGATAAACATGATGTTGGCCTTTACCATCTTCTAAAACTACCAGAAGCAGAAAATTATTATTATGAAGTTTGATTTTATCGATGAACAGCATCTGGTTTTCTTTCTTCTTGTGGAATATTACCCTGCTTTTCTAATTCATTAATCATTGCTTGGCCAATTTGGATTATTCCATATTCAATCAAAACTTCTCTTAATCCGCTTGCTAATTGTTGCAAATGTTCTTCGGTGTGGCGAGCGTTCGGTATAATTCTAAGCCGTGCTTGCCCTGCAGGAACTGACGGAAAAAAGGCCGCTCTTACAAAAACGCCGTGCTTTTCTAACATATCACTTGCTATATCTTTTGCCGTTTCCGCATCGCCTATCATTACAGGAATTATATGGCCAGAAAAATCTGCAAAAGGAACGCCATTTTCTTCAAACAATCGTTTTAGCCTGGCCACATTTTCTTTGTGCTGTTGCCTTTCCGGAGGATTAGTCATTAAATATTTTGTTGCTGCAAGAGATGCTGAAATTGTTGGATGATTCGAGCTGGAAGTAAAAATAAATTCTGGGCAAAAGCTCCTAGTATAATCAACTAATTCCCTGGTTCCGACTACATATCCGCCTGTTGATCCATGCGCTTTGCCAAAGCCACCAACGATAATATCAATATCAGCTAAAACGCCTTGTTCTTCGCATATCCCACAAGCATTTTTTCCATACATGCCGACCGCATGAACTTCATCATCTATTATTATCGCACCATATTTTTTTGCCAAATCTGCAATTGCTTTTATATTTGGCACCGAGCCGTCCATTGAGTATAAGCCTTCAAATACTATGATTTTAGGACTATCTGGCTTTGTGTGATTAGCTTCTGCTAATTTAGCTTCCAGATCTTTAATATCATTATGACTATATATTCTTTTTTCTTGAGATCTAAGCGGTTCAATAATGGATCTGTGGTTCCATTCGTCGCTAAAAAAAATAGGATTTTTACCTTTAAATAGTAGGCTTAATGAACCTAGAATCCCAATGTTTGCTGCATAACCACTATTGAATAGTAAAGCTCCACCTTTCGAATGTTGGTTTGCCAGTAAAATTTCTAATTCTTCTAATTCAGGATATCTACCACCTAGATTATGGCTGCCGCCCGACCCTACACCATTATTTTGTACGGCAGAAATAGCTGCCTCTACTGTAACATCGCTTACACTTAAACCAAGATAATCACTTGAGGCAAAATCAATAGCAGGTTTTCCTGAATCTATGTGTATGCCCACAGGAAAATTCACCCTATCGTGTTGAATTGCAACGAATTTCCTATAAAGGCCATTTTCTTTTAAACGGCCTAAATTAGCTGAAGTTAGTTGTTGTAAAAGGTCTTGAGTGTTCATTAATATTTATTAATACATCCTGATGTTGTTTGTCAAGAGCTAAAACATAAAAAAACGCCGCCTGGAATTACCAGACGGCGTGTCTTAAATTTTAGAATTAACTAAAACTACTGAGCTGGTTGTTCAGTTGTTGTAGTGTTTTCAGTAGTTGTGCCGTTAACTACTTTTTTGTGTTTTTTAGTCACTTTGCCTTTAGTGTCTTTTTTGGCTACGTCAGTAGTTTTAGTAGAAGTTTCGTTGCCAAGACCTTTAGGATCAGTTGAAGATTCTTTAGTTACTTCAGTTTTAGCAGAACCATCAGTGCTAGCTGATTTATCAACTTTCACTTCTGATTTTGTAGTTGTGCCAGCAGCATCAGTTGCTTTTGATGTTGTATCTGTAGTAGCAGTAACATCAGCAGAGAAAGCTGGAGTTGCAGCAACAACCGATGTTGTAACTGCGAGAATTGCGAGAAGTTTTTTCATAATAGAACCCTTTGTTTGTTTAGTTAGTTTAAATTATAGCCATAAAGCTAATGCTTAGACTATAGGTATAGGTTGCGTTTAAAATCAACGTAAAATGTTCAATATTGCAAAGATTTAACGTGAAGATAATGTTTTATTCGCGCGGCTTTATGGGATTTTTATATATTTCTCAAAATTCTCACAAATTTTTGAAATAGCAGCAGTTTGTTAAGCCGCTTTTTTCTTTTCAATCTTCGCATTAATTGCCGCCTGAGCCGCTGCCAGCCTTGCGATTGGCACGCGGTATGGAGAGCAGCTGACATAATCAAGGCCAACTTGCTGGCAGAAGTTTATGCTGGCTGGGTTGCCGCCATGTTCGCCACAGATGCCGAGTTTGATATCTTTGCGAGTGGCGCGTCCGCGTTCGGCGGCGATTTTGATTAACTCGCCAACGCCTTCAACATCAAGCACGGCGAATGGGTCGTGTTCGACGATGCCTTTGGATTTGTAGTCATCGATAAATCCGGCGGAATCATCGCGCGAAATTCCCATTGTGGTTTGCGTTAAGTCATTCGTGCCGAAGCTGAAGAATTCAGCAACATCGGCAATTTCTCCGGCTTTTAGCGCGGCGCGTGGAAGTTCGATCATAGTGCCGAGCAAATATTCAACTTTCGGCGCGACGGATTTATGCGCTTTGTCGATTACGTTTTTGAGGATTGATAATTCCTTTTTGCCAAACACAAGTGGGATCATGATTTCTGGCTTCGCGCCGGTTTCACGCGCAGCTTCAAATATTGCCCTCGCCTGCATTTCATAGATTTCAGGGTAAGTAATTCCTAAACGGCAGCCGCGGTGGCCGAGCATTGGGTTGCTTTCTTTTAAAGTTGCAGCACGATGGCGGAGTTTCTCGATGTTGACGCCGGATGCTTTAGCAACTTCTGCCATTTCTTCTTCCGAGTGCGGGAGGAATTCATGCAGAGGCGGATCAAGCAAGCGGATTGTCACCGGGAAATCACCCATGATGTTGAAGATGGAAATGAAATCTTCGCGCTGCATTGGCTGCAGTTTTGAGAGCGCTTTGCGGCGGCCTTCTTCATCTTCGGCGAGAATCATCTCGCGCATTGAAATAATGCGGTCTTGGTCGAAGAACATGTGTTCAGTGCGGCAAAGGCCGATGCCTTCAGCGCCGAATTTGCGGGCAGTTTCGGCATCGAGCGAAGTTTCGGCATTGGCGCGAACTTTTAAGGTGCGGACAGAATCTGCCCATTTCATCACTTCAGCGAAATCACCAGATAAATTTGGTTGGGTGGTCGGAACTTTGCCGAGCATAACTTCGCCAGTTGTGCCGTTGATAGTGATGATGTCACCAGCTTTCACGGTATGTTCGCCGACGGTAAATTGCTTGGCTTTGTAATCAATTTTAAGCGTGCCGGTGCCGGAAACGCAGCATTTACCCATGCCGCGAGCAACTACGGCCGCGTGAGATGTCATACCACCGCGAGCAGTTAAAATTCCTTTGGCAGCGTGCATGCCGCTGATATCTTCGGGGCTGGTTTCGATACGCACCAAAATAACATCTTTGCCTCTTGCTTTGGCATCTTCAGCTTCTTCAGCCGAAAATACTGCGCCTCCAGATGCAGCACCAGGAGATGCTGGTAAGCCTTTGGCGATAACTTTTTTCGGAGCTTTCGGATCAAGTGATGGGTGAAGCAATTGGTCAAGTGCAGAAGGATCAATACGTTTGAGCGCTTCTTCCTGGCTAATTAGGCCTTCGTTTACGAGATCAACCGCGATTTTTAATGCAGCAGCTGCTGTACGTTTGCCGCCACGGGTTTGCAGCATCCAGAGTTTATTATCCTGGACGGTGAATTCGATATCTTGCATATCGCGGTAGTGGCTTTCGAGCTTTTTACAAGTATCGATGAATTGCTTATAAACATTCGGCATAACTTCTTCCATCGAAGGAAGATCAGAATCACTTTCTTCGCGGGCTTTTTTGGTGATTGATTGCGGAGTGCGGATGCCAGCAACGACATCTTCGCCCTGTGCGTTCACCAAATATTCACCATAAAGTTCTTTAGCGCCAGTTGATGGGTTACGGGTAAATGCAACGCCGGTGGCGGAAGTATCGCCCATATTGCCGAACACCATTGATTGGATGTTGACAGCAGTGCCCCAGTTATCACCAATTTCGTGGATTTTGCGATAAGCGATGGCGCGGTTGCTCATCCATGAATCAAACACGGCCATAACGCCGCCCCACAACTGTTCGTTGACATCGGTTGGGAATGGACGGCCGAGTTCTTCTTGAACCTTTGCTTTAAAAGTTTTGACCAGCTCTTTGAGATGATTGATGTTTAATTCAGTATCTAATGAAACGCCGGCACCATCTTTGATTGAGTCGATAATTTCTTCGAAAATATAGTGATCAACGCCTAAGACAACATCAGAATACATTTGGATGAAACGGCGATATGAATCCCAAGCGAAACGTTCATTGCCAGATTTTTTGGCTAAGCCTTCAACGGTTTGGTCATTCAAGCCGAGGTTTAAAACTGTATCCATCATACCAGGCATTGAAACGCGCGCACCTGAGCGGACTGATACTAACAGTGGATTAGTCGCATCACCGAATTTGGCGCCGATTTTATCTTCAATTTTCTTTAAAGCTTCGGAAACTTGGTCTTTTAACGCAGCCGGAGTTTTTTTGCCTTCTTTGTAATAATCAACGCAGACTTCGGTCGTAATGGTAAATCCTGGAGGAACCGGCAGGCCTAAGTTGCACATTTCGGCCAGGTTTGCACCCTTGCCGCCTAGGGTTTCCTTCATAGAAGCAGAACCTTCTGCCGAGCCATCACCAAAGCTGTATACGAATTTTTTCATGCTAATAATTTCCGCCACCTGGATATTTATTAATTATGCGGAGTTTTTTAGGGTAAATGCACCAAAAGTGCAAGGGGGAAATTTAGTTAAAATCTACTAGAATGACCGCGAGGGGATGTATCAAGGCGCGCTTCTGAGGATGCACGCAAAACTTCTTTAAGATGCCTGAAGCTAAAGCCGTCACCTTTACCGTGAAATTCGAAATGAGAGGCTAGAGCCTCATCATTTTCCAGTTGCGCCACTTTATTATGCTCGGCACTCTCATTAGGTATGGCAGATATCATGATAACTTGGCAGTTTTTATCATGTTTGATGGCGGTGTTATTAACTAAGCTAAAACCATCCATTTCCGGCATTTCATAATCAGTTAGCAAAAGGCTTACGCGATGTCCATGGCTACGCAATTCTTTTATTTTTTCGAGCGCTAATTGGCCATTTTCACATTCATAAACGACGGCGCGGATTTCGATTCCGTCTTTTGTTTTTAGAAGTAGGAGCGCGCGATTCACAGTTTCATGAATAGTGGCGCGCTGGAAAGCCTCATCCTCGGCGATGACGATGTGTAGTGTAATTGGTTGGGTTTTTGTAAAACTAACCATACGCAGCTAATATAGAATAAGTTATTGAGAGTTCAAATGAACTTTTTATGACAGTTGTGAGGATTGGAAGTTATTATTGGCCTGGTGAGCGACCAGCATATTGCTGAATGTAGGCGTTCATGATTGTATTCATAATACCATCGATTTTAAAAGGCTTAGGGAAAAATGCTGCGCCATGAAGGCGAGCTACGGCTTCTTTTGACACATCCGGAGCCCCTGTCATTACTAAGCAAACTTCAAATTGCTCGGCATGTTTTTCTAATATTTGCAAGCCTGCACCTTTTATTGGACAATCATTATCTAAAACTGCAATGTGCACAGTTTCGCCCTTTTTTTCCATTTCTTCTAAAAATTTCAGCGCTTCATCAGAATGGCCAAAAATATGAACTCTATTAGGATTAAATTTAGAGCTATCTAACACTGGCATTATGCCAAGTGGAACATCTTTAGAATTAAGATCAATTTGCAAAGCCTGCCTTAATTCTTCATCAGGAAATTGAGCCAACAAAGCTTCTCTCGGAGTTGCATTCGAGTTCTGCTGAAAAACTCCTTCTAGGATTTCCCTATATGCAGGATCATCTTCAACGATTATGACATTTTTGCGAGAAAGGTCGACCTTATGCATTCCATCCAGCAGTGTATCGTACAGATTACTAACGTCAATTTGTACAGGAATTCGATATATCGGCGCTGAATTTGCAGATTGGATCAACCTATTTCTATTAGGTGCTATATCGACTAATGGGTCAATTATTATCCCTACCCCTTTTGGTTGAAACTGCCTAATTAAATCAACTCCGGAAATATCTGTTGAATCTTCTCTAGCTGGGGGCAG
>JABDBO010000040.1 GCA_013288575.1 Alphaproteobacteria bacterium | reverse complement strand
GATGACGGCTATTTCCGCATTGCCGAGCAACGTTATGGCAAACTCAATATGGAGTTTCGTTATGAAATGCAAATGCCGGCGACTGATAAATTCCAGATGCATTTTACGCATGATGATGCCCCACATTGGTCGCTAAACGGCAATTCGCGTGGAATGACGCTGAACTATCATTTAGAATTTAAATAATTGTGTATCTATTCTAAACCAGGTGTTTGTGTAGATTTTTCTGTAACAGCTAGTTCTTTAGCAAATCTACCTTCGGTTAACTGCTCATATTCGCCAGGTTCCAGCACATAGGCTGAAGTTTGCTTTCGTTCTGCTGCTTGCCTTTTTTCTGCAACGCCCAATTCAGCGTATCTTATAATATTATTAATATCCCCAATCCCATTAACACCATTAAGCATTCCAATATTTGATAGGCCAAGTCTATCGCTAGCTTTGTGCGTTATAAAATTTCTGTCCAATTCTCTAAGCGGTGATACAAAAGGTAAAATTTCTTTAGCAACATCTGCATTTTCTTGAGGCGTACAACCTGGAATTTTTACCGTGAGCAATAACTTGTGAGCACCAACAGTATCTATGCTATGACTAAAAACTAATGATGGTGAGAGAAAGCCAAATCTATCATTTAATTTTCTGGCAAGCTTATCAATTTGAGCTGATTCTGATGGTGGAGACATAATCCCACTCAATGTTTTCTGTGCAAATGCCAGTAAGTTTTTTGCCACATCCATCAATTTTGAAAAAAAACCAGGCTCTTGTATTGAATTATTTGTATTCGAAGTTGTAATTATCTGATTCATAAAAAAATCCTAATTAGTGAATAGTTAATTATTGTAAACTACTATTATTGCGATTTTATTACTTAAGTGTAGATAATTGTATTATAATAATAAATTGAGTCAAATTGCGGTATCACTGGTAACTCACGTAGAGTGATGCCAAATTATCATTTTGATTTTAAGTAAACAAATAGGCTTGTGGGTCACAAGTTCAGCATTTCATGAATTCATGAAATGCTGAACTAAAGTTCCAAAACTAATTAGCAAAACTAAAAATCTAGCTTTCTAGTTTTCTAGTCGTAATAAGCTTTAAAAATTTTATCTTGACATGCAACCAAATAGTTGCCTATTATATTTCCATGGCTACAAATGATGATAAAGTTTTCAAAGCACTGGCAGATTCTAGCCGGCGTGATTTACTTGATCGTTTGCGCAAGAAAAACGGCCTGACTTTGGGCGAGCTTTGTGAAAAGCAAGATATGACCCGCCAAGCTGTGACGAAACATCTTGTGCTGCTTGAAGAGGCGAATCTTGTTGTGACCATGAAGCGAGGTAGAGAAAAGCTCCATTATTTAAACCCTATGCCAATTAGCGAAATCTACCATCGCTGGATCGGCAAATTTGAGGAGCAACGTGTGCAGGCGCTGCAGAATTTGAAACAAGCACTAGAGGAAAAATAATATGGCTAATTCGGAATTTGTTTACGTAACATATATCAAAACCACGCCCGAAAAATTGTGGCATGCAATTACCAATACGGAATTCACAAAACAATATTGGTTCGGCGCGCGTTGTGAAAGTGATTGGAAAGTTGGCTCACCGTGGAAAATTATTTCTGATGAGCAGCTTTTTGATTCTGGTGAAATATTAGAAATTAACCGATCGAAACGCTTAGTCATTAAATGGCAGAATGAATGGAAGCCAGAGCTAAAAGCAGAAGGCTATTCGCGTTGCACATTTGAAATTGAAGCAATTAATAACATTACAAAATTGACTGTTACCCATGTGATAGACAAGAAGCCGTCAAAACTTATTGAGGCCGTATCTGGCGGCTGGCCGAAAATACTTTCCAACCTGAAATCTCTGCTCGAAACCGGGCAAGTTGCTCTGGAAAGCAAGTAATAACAACCAACAAAAAGGAGAAAACTATGACTACTGAATTCGTATACGCAACCTATATTAAATCCACCCCAGCTAAAGTGTGGGAGGCAATCACCAGCCAGGAATTCCAGCGCCAATATTGGGGAGATGGCATTAGTGCCGATTGGAACAAGAAAGGCTCAAAATGGCATAAGGAAACTAGCGGCGCATGCAGCATTCATGGCGAAGTTCTGGAAAGCAACCCGCCTAAGCGTCTAGTGATTACATGGGTTGATGCGGCAGAAAATTCGACTTCCAAAGTAACATATGAGATTGAAGCAATCGAAGATCTGGTGTGCTTGAATGTTGTTCACAGCGGGCTTGAAGCTGGTTCAAACACTGCCGGAAAAGTTGCGATTGGCTGGCCACGCGTAATTTCATGCATAAAAACCCTGTTGGAAACAGGCAAGCCGCTAAACACCTGGGCTGGGCTTGATATGAATCATGATAAAGATGCCGCTTAATTTTAAGTATGAAGGATAAAATATGAAGGATGAAGCAAATCACTTCATCCTTCTAACTTCATGCTTTCAGCTGTGTTTCTGCCTGCGCCACCAGTTCAGCAATAATTTCCGCGCAAGATTGCTCTTTGGTTACCATCCCAACGCTTTGCCCCGCCATAACCGAGCCGCGCTCGATATCACCATCGATCACTGCGCGTCGCAAAGCTCCAGCCCAGAAATGTTCGATTTTTAGCTGCGCTTCTTCTTTCGAAAGTTTGCCGGCGCGGTAATCAGCAATCGTGTCTTCCTGACAGCGTCTGAATTCTTCAGTGGCCTTATTTTCGATTGCACGTACAGGAATAACCGGAAAGTCGCTGGCAATCTGCACAGAAACTCCAGCATCACGAGCAGCTGATTTTATAAATAATTTCTTGAAATTAGCATGTGCTATCGATTCATGCGCGCAAACGAACTTGGTGCCAAGTTGCACGCCGCTTGCGCCCATCAGCAAATAATTTGCAATCGCTTCACCACGGCCAATTCCACCAGCAACAAAAACTGGAACTTCTTTTATATTTGGTAAAATTTCCTGCGCGAGCACTGAAGTTGAAACTGGGCCAATATGCCCGCCTGCTTCATTTCCTTCGATCACAAGCCCATCTGCGCCAGAGCGAATCAATTTTTTTGCCAATACTAAAGCAGGCGCAAAACAAATCACTTTGGAAAATTCTTTGGCTTTTTTAATTGCCGTATCTTTAGGAATGCCTCCCGCAAAAACCACGTGAGTAACTTTATTATTTCCGCAAACCTCAATCAGCTGTTCCAACTGCGGATGCATGGTGATGAGGTTAACCCCAAAAGGCGCTCGTGCGAGTTTCTGCGTTTCCTTAATTTCACGGTCAAGCAATTCAGGCGACATGGCACTGGCGGCAATTACGCCAAACCCGCCCGCATTAGAAATCGCTGAAACTAAGTTGCGTTCCGAAACCCAGCTCATCGCCCCGCCCAAAATCGCATATTTGCAACCTAATAAATCGGTCCCGCGCTTCCATAATTGGTCTAATTTCGACATGGTGCAGTTGTTACACCACAATGGCCCGCGAAGCAACTATTATGCGCTTAAATTAACTGAACCCTGTTTTAACCACTCTTGGGTTGTAGCAGCAAAGTGCTGCGGGGTTTCATCACCGCTGGCAGTACCGGTTTGTTTTGCTGCTGAATTGGATAAATTATTATTTGAGGCAACATTATATGCCTTTCCCGCAACTGCGTTTAGTGCATTAGAGTCATGTTTTTCACCCATACCAAGCGCAGATTGGCCAATTTCACTGGCAAAAGCAATTACAGCGCCAATAGGTCCGCCATAAATTGTTGAGCCGATAACATCAGCAACTGGGTTGATCGGTGTGTTAGTGATCATGCGATATGCACTAGAAACCACTGGAATATGCTGCAATGGGTTTATCGTATCCCACAGAGTTACGAAAAAGCCATCCGCATTACTATCAGCACTAGTAGGCGCGCTAGCCGCTGTTTGGCTTTGAATTGTTGGATTAGAATTGTTTATGCTTGAAATAGACATAATATCCCCATTGCATATATAAGAGCATAAGCTGTGCCAATGCTTATAATACAATAGGTTATTGGTAACAGCACTCAATAGGACGAGCGTTATCGGTATTTACGCCAATCAATATATTAGTCATAATATAGCATAAATTGTTACTGGAAAGATCGCAGGCACTATTATCAACTTGAAGGAGTAACATTCTACCATTCAAAGGTTTCCCATCATCCAATTTTGTATCGATGGCAAATGCATCTATTGGCTTGAATGCCATTCCCGTAATCGGCCAGTTCTGAGTGGCGTCAGTATAATTTGGATATGTAGCTATTCTGTAGGCTACGGTTCTTTGGTCATTACCCACATATATCATGAAAGCAGGGTTATTTTCGCCGACGACTGAAGTTGGGGCGTTAGGTGCTGTAGTACTGCTGTTAAATGGGTGGCTGCTATCAACTGTTGCGCTGTAGTGTTTTGAATTATCAAAACCGCTTTGGTTTAATTGAGTCCAGAATCCTGCAAGTTCCCCATCAAAACAAACGGAAGGATTATTGGGACATGAAGGGTTGCCGGCCAAAACTCCATCCCCATTTCCAGCCGGAGCAAATGATGTGGAATCACCGGGTAATGTATCGTATTTCGTATCAAAATTCGATATAGCCGCATCAAACTGATGTATCTGGCGAACGAAGTTTTGTATTTTTGCGGTGCTTGTCATACTTCTGGCAACCAATATGCCGCCAATTAATAAACCAATGATCACCAATACAATGGCAAGCTCAACTAGAGTGAAACCATCATTATTCAAAAAAGATTTTTTGCGATTAATCATGCAACAACTATAGGTAGCATAAAAATCTATGCAACGAGTTTGCTAAAAATTGGGTGATTTTGCGTATTATTTTTTAGCTTTTTTCTTTGTTGCTACAGCTTTGCCACCCGCCGGTTTCTTATGCAGCTCATAAGTTTCATGCAACGCACGCACCGCCAGTTCCATGTATTGCGAATCAATCAGCACAGAAATTTTAATCTCCGAAGTCGCAATCACGAGAATGTTAATTCCTTTTGACGCAAGGGTAGCAAACATTTTAGCCGCAACACCTGAATGTGAGATCATGCCGATACCAACAACAGAAATTTTAGCAACTTTAGTGTCAGAATTGATCCGTGCATAACCAACCTTCTTGGCCTTTTTCGCACCTTCCAGAACTTTCACCGCTTTCTCAGTTTCACCTTTCGGCACAGTGAATGAAACATCGGTTTTTTTGCCATCTTCCGAAATATTCTGAACGATCATATCCACGTTGATTTCAGCATCAGCCAGCGGCGCAAAGATTTTCGCGGCAATGCCTGGCACGTTTTCCACATCAATCAAAGTTATGCGCGCCTCGTTTTGGCTGTAGGCAATTCCTGTTACAACACGTCTTTCCATAATATCCTCATCTTTTACCAATATAGTTCCTGGTATATCTTCTTTTGAATCTTCAAAACTTGAAAGCACCTGCAACGGCACTTGATATTTCGCTGCCAGTTCAACCGAGCGTGAATGCAATACTTTTGCGCCGAGAGACGCCATTTCCAACATCTCCTCATAGCCAACTTTCTTCAATTTGCGCGCTTCCGGCACAATCCGTGGATCAGTTGTATAAACCCCATCAACATCAGTATAAATATCGCAACGATCAGCCTTCAAAGCCGCCGCCACCGCAACTGCTGAAGTATCAGACCCACCACGGCCCAGAGTTGAAACGCGGTTTTCGCTAGTTACACCCTGGAAACCCGGAATAACCGCAACTTCGCCTTTTTTGAACCCGGCAACAATATCTTTGGTTACAATTTCTTCAATCCGCGCTTTGCCATGCACAGAATCAGTGCGAATGTGCAGCTGCCAACCCTGATATGAGCGGGCAGGGATGCCAAGCTCGTGCAAAGCAATCGCCAGCAAACCGCTAGTCACTTGCTCACCGCTTGCTACTACAGTGTCATATTCCGCATCATTCCGAACTTTAAATTCATTTACAAAACCAACAAGTTTATTGGTTTCACCAGACATGGCAGAAACGACCACGGCAACTTTATTGCCTTTCTTGATTTCTTTCTGGACGAGTTTGGCCACATTGCGGATTCTCTCCACATTGGCCACCGACGTCCCACCGAATTTTTGTACGATAATTGGCATAGGTGAGGGGTTATAATAAAACTAAAAACTTATAGCAACTGTAATATATAGCTTTCAAAACAGATAAAGCTTGCAATAAAAGTTAATAAATGGTAATAAGCGCGCATTCCTAATTTTGCAATTCCCGCAGAATTTAAAGTGGAATAAGAACCTCCACTATATAAGCTGCACCTATGAGAGGTGCTATAGTGGTTTACACCCGTAAATAACTCAGAGTAAATGAAAACAATCGTATATGTAGATTCCGGCCGCTACTTCTTGGTGCCAGTGAACAACGCTGTTGCTAGAGCGGCTCAAACAACGCTAGAGTCAGAGAGAGTGGAATGCCAAGTGGCAACATTCCTGGGCGAGAACGATTCCGTGAAGGTTTTGCAGGAAGCCGGAATTGAAGTGCCCCCCGATGCTGCTCGCGCGTTTGACCGGAAAGCCGGAACATTTCGCTCTTTGCAGGAGCATGATTATAAGGGGAGAGATCCAAGGTTACCTAAGCAGCTAGGGGAGTCTGTAATCTCCTGGAGCAAGAAGTAACACCTAACACCCATCCTTCCCTCCCGTGAGGGCTGGATGGGGCGTGTGTTTCATGAATTTAATTTATTGATTTTCCTAAAGTGAAACTTATATAATAAGCCTTAAGGAAAGCCGCCAAATATTGCGGCGACAGATATGACAAAACTCCTCACCGAAAAAGACATAGATCCCACATTAGATCTTGAAGCCGAAATCAAACGCCTCAAAAAAGAGATGAATGCGGTGATATTGGCGCATTATTATCAGGATGATGACCTCCAGGAAATTGCCGATTTCGTCGGTGATTCGCTCGACCTTTCCCGCAAAGCCGCTGCAACTGATGCTGAAGTCATAGTTTTCTGCGGCGTTAAATTCATGGCCGAAGTTGCCAAAATCCTTTCTCCACAAAAACTGGTTTTGCTACCCGATATGGCCGCCGGCTGTAGCCTCGAAACTTCATGCCCGGCACCGGAATTCAAAAAGTTCCGCGCTGAGCATCCAGACCATATAGCGCTCACCTATATAAATTGTTCAGCCGATGTAAAAGCCGCCTCTGACATCATTGTCACCAGCAGCAATGCTGAGGCGATCATCAATCAAATTCCGGCCAACCAGCCAATCATATTCTCGCCAGATAAACATCTCGGCGCCTATCTTTCCCATAAAACCGGCCGCGAAATGTTATTATGGGATGGCACATGCCAGGTGCACGACCAATTCAGCGAAAAGGAATTGGTAAAACTCAAAACCCGCCACCCAAAAGCGAAAACCATCGCGCATCCTGAATGCCCGCAACATATTTTGCGCCATGCGGAATTCGTTGGCTCAACTTCCCAGCTCATCAAATTCGCCAAAGAAAATGCACCAAATGAATTCATCGTGCTCACTGAACCAGGAATCCTGCACCAGATGAAAAAGAACAACCCGGACAATATTTTTTATGATGTTCCGGGAACTGAAGGTAGTTGCGTCTGGTGCAACGCCTGCCCATATATGAAGCTCAATACTCTCGAAAAACTCTACCTCTGCATGGTCAACCGCAGCCCGGAAATCACGCTGCCCGAGCCCACACGTCTCAAAGCCAAGCAATCTCTTGATAAGATGCTAGAGATGTCGGTGAATGTGAATCGGTAATTAATTGCTGAATTATTATTTGGGCAATCAACCTTCAAAAATCAGCAATAACCTTATTCCGCCGGAGCGTTTTTATATTGCTCGGTTTTATCTTTCAAAGTCTGGATTAATCCATCAGTGCCTTTTTGGTTGGCAACTGAAGCAAAATCCTGGCGCTCGGTAGTAATGAGGCTGACACCTTCAGCAATGATATCGCCAACTTTGAAGCAGCCGCCAGCTTTACGCAAACGGTAAGTTACAATAATTGGTTGTTTGCCTTCGCGCTCGATTGAAGTCTCAACCGAGAAATCATCTCCGTTAGGTTTTACGCCGGTAACTGTAATGTTCTGGCCGTTATACTCCTTGAATTTGTCAACATAAGAAGCTGAAAGATATTCTGAGTAAGCTGCCATATAATCTTTTTGCTGGGCAGGAGTCAGTTGGCTATAAGTGCGGCCAAGCGCGAATTTGCCCATGAAGTTTACATCGGCAACATTCAAGAATATTGCATTCAGTTTAGTTTTTTTAGTCGCAGCATCAGCATTGCCATTCAAAACAGCAAGAACGTCGTTTTTTACACCCTCAACATAGTTTTTCGGGTCAGAGCAATCAGCTGCCATTGCAGGAGCAGCGGACAGGATGAACGCAATCACTAAAGCGAATTTCTTTATATTTTTAGTCATAAAAAGCCTTAAGGTCTGTTGTTTGAGTGTGGATAATCAGATGTTTGCGGGCTTGAATTGGTGAAGTTATTAGCAACCGCACGTGATTGACCATTTTTGATATCATTCGCACGTTTTTGCAAATATGCGCTTCTGTAAGTCGCATAAGTATCAAGAGAGGTGCGGTCGATCTGGTCAGTAACTTCAAGATAGTTTGCACGAGTATCAACCAAACGGATGCCGAGCAAGCCATATACAACATAATCATTATCAGTAACCATGCCATTGTAGAATGGATTAGATACATAATCAACGCCAAGGCCTAATGTATCGCGCAATGTCGAAGGGCCAATAATTGGGAGTTCAACATAGTCGCTATCTTTCCAGCCCCAAACGCCCAAGGTTTGGCCGAAATCTTCCTGGCGTGGTTTTAAGCCGAAATCAGATGCAACGTCAAAAGTTCCGAGCAATCCGAATGTAGAGTTCAAAATAAAGCGCCATAATGAAGTGAAAGCATTTTGCGGATCAGCTTGCAAAACTGAGTTCAAAACTGTAACTGGCTCAGTGAGGTTATAAAGTGCATTAGAAACACGCGCACGGCCCCATTGTGGAACAACATATTTATATCCACGCGCAACTGGTTTTAAGAGAACGCCGTCAATAACGTTGTTAAATTTAAAAATTGCGCGGTTTACCGGCTCTGCAGGATCCGAATTTTCATAGTTATAATCGCTATCAGCTTGCGTGATCGCATCATCAGATGTTGCATCCGAAGTTTGCGCATTAGCTGGTTGAGTTGGCGAAGAACTGTGATGCTCATTGGCGGATGCCGCGCTAAATGACGCAAAGAATACTACTAATAGTATCAAGATTTTATTTTTCATGTCCCGGATATTACCCTCAAATACTTTATATTCAATTAAAATTTTTACAGCAAAAAAAGTCAAAAAACCATTAAGTTAACCATAATCTTCCTAATAGTAATAATTCGGCAACGACTGCGAATTATCATTTTGGTCATTATAATTATATTTCTGGTTATATTGGCTGGCTGGTGTCTCAGATTGTTGTTCTGGCGGCGGAGGAGCTATGCGATTTTGCGGCTGAACCTGGCTTTTTTGAGTAGAATAAGCACCTGGCAAGACGTAAGAAGCGTCATTATCCATCGGAATTACTTTTTGCGGCGAAGAGCTTTGTTGCTGTGATTGTTGCAATTGGTGGTTATATTCTTGCATTTGC
>JABDBO010000039.1:243-9771 GCA_013288575.1 Alphaproteobacteria bacterium | reverse complement strand
AATCGGCTGCGGAAAAAGGAATAGAAACGGTGTGGTTGCTGCCAGCATCAATATTGCGCGGTAAAACATAATCGTGCGGATAGATTCTGTGCGATTCATCAGTTTGATAAACATATCCGTACCGCCCCAAAGTGCTGCAGTCAGCACGAGGAAAAGCGAATCCGGGTTAAACGCATCAGTGCCGGGGCGGAGCACTATCAACACGCCAATAAAACCGACAAACAACCCAACCACGCGATGGCGGTAGGTTTTTTCACCTAGGAATATTATCGCAAAAATTGTTGAAAATAATGGGCCGGTAAATGTTATTGCAGTAGCAGTGTTCAAATGAATTTTTGAAAGCCCATAAAACAAACATAGGCCTGATGAAATTCCCGTCATCGTACGACCCAGATGCAAATGCAGTTTTTTGGTTTTAGGAAATCCACCGCGGCTCAACGAATATGGAACAATCATAAAAAAAGCAAAAACGTTCTGCCAAAAAATAATGATGTAATTGTTCAAACCCTCTTTAGTGATTTCCCGCACCACGCCCATAATTAGCACTAATGCTAAACAATGCACCAGCATCCAGAAAATGCCTTTGGCCGTCTCGCCAAGCAATTTGTAGTGTTTATGAGGAATTAATTTCATAATCCCATTTTAAATTAACAGGGTTTATAATTCTTTAAAATTCAAGCTTATGGGTGGGTTTTGGGCAGCTATTGCTGCGGTATTTCAGCTTTTCGCAACAGGTCAGTAATTTTGCTGGCATATTCGAAGGAATTATCCAGTTTGAAGGAAATCCGCGGGGCGTAGCGCATATCAATTTCCTTGGCGACATAGGTGCGGATGAACCCGGCAAAATCCGGCAGTGCTTTTAAAAGCTTATCAGCATTTTGCCCCGCCAATGGGTAAATAAACGCCACTGCATTTTTTAAATCCGGCGACACTTGCACTTCCGAAACCGTCACGCTGGTTCCATCAAGATAAGGAATTTCACCGCGAATGAACATGTTGGAAAGCGAGTGACGGATCAACTCCCCTACTTTCAATTGCCGCTGTGATGGTGGTTTATGTTTCATTTTTGTTAGTCGTTTATCGTTGATCAGTGAACGAATCTCTAAGCTTTTTTGAGAATACCGGCCTCTTGAATAATTTGATAACACTCGATCACATCGCTTTGTTTGATGTCATCATAGTTTTCAAACGCCATACCGCATTCATAACCGTTTTGAACTTCTTTAACTTCATCTTTAAAGCGTTTAAGCGTTTTCAATTTACCTTGGTGAATTACCACGTTATCGCGCAGCAAGCGAACACCTGCTCCGCGGGCCACATGGCCTTCGGTAACGTAACAACCGGCAATTTTGCCGACTTTGGAAATATTGAACACTTCACGAATTTCCGCATAGCCAATAAATTGCTCGCGCTCAACTGGTGAGAGCAATCCGGAAAGAATTGCGGTTACATCATCGACTACTTCATAAATAATGGAGTAATAAGAAATCCGCACATGGTCGCGATGCGCCAGTTCACGCGCCTGTGCATTAGCGCGAACGTTGAATGCCACAATCACTGCATTGGAAGCGCGCGCCAAAGTCACATCGCTTTCTGTCACTGCACCAACTGCCGAGTGGATAACTTTCACTTTAATTTCTTCATTGCCGAGCTTGTTCAAAGAATTGGCAATTGCCTCGATAGAACCTTGCACGTCACCTTTGATAACCACAGCCAATGATTTTTGTGAATCCGGGCCAGAGAAGAGTTTTTCCATCGCCGTTTTGCCCTCAGCGGCAGCGCGGATGTTTTTCGCTTTTTCGCGGCGATATTCAGAAATTTCGCGGGCTTGTTTTTCGTTTTCAACCACCGAGAATTCATCACCCGCCATTGGCGCTTCCGCCAGGCCGAGAATTTCCACAGGTGCAGATGGGCCACCTTGTTTAGTCTCTTTACCATTATGATCGAGCAGCGCACGAACGCGACCGGTTGCAGTTGCGGCAACTACGATATCGCCAACTTGCAAAGTACCTTTTTCAACGATAACAGTCGCCACTACGCCGCGGCCTTTATCAATGCGTGATTCGATAATCGAACCAACAGCCGCACGTTCTGGATTTGCTTTCAAATCCAATACTTCGGCCTGCAAGAGAATTTGCTCTTTCAATTTATCAAGACCAATTTTTTGTTTTGCCGAAACTTCCGCGGTCAAAACTTCACCACCCATTTCTTCGGTAACAAGTTCGTGAGAAAGCAATTCAGTGCGAACGCGATTTGCATCAGCGCCCGGTTTATCAATTTTGTTAATCGCCACGATAATTGGCACGCCTGCCGCTTTGGCATGGGCAATTGCTTCAACCGTTTGCGCCATAATCCCATCATCAGCAGCAACAACCAGCACAACGATATCAGTAACTTTGGCACCGCGCGCGCGCATTTCGGTAAATGCTTCGTGGCCCGGAGTATCGATGAAAGTGATTTTACCTTTGCCTTTGAGTTCTACCTGATAAGCGCCGATATGCTGGGTAATGCCGCCAGCCTCGCCTGATACAACATCAGTATCGCGGAGTGCATCAAGCAATGAAGTTTTACCATGGTCAACGTGACCCATAATGGTCACAACTGGTGGGCGCGGTTTTAAGCTCTCATTAGAATCTTCCTGAGTATCTATAACATTTTCAACATCGGCATCGGTAACGCGTTTGAATTTATGACCAAGCTCGGTCACAACCAATTCTGCTGTATCAGCATCAATCACTTGGTTAATGGTTGCCATAATGCCAAGTTTCATTAATTCACGAACAACATCGGCTGATTTTTCAGACATACGGTTTGCGAGATCACCAACGGTGATCGTTTCAGGAATGGTAACTTCGCGGATAACTTTTTCTTTAGGGCCTTCGTCATCATGGCGCTTATGCTTTTCGCGCTGGCGTTTTACTGATGCTAATGAACGATGGCGTTCTTCCTGATCAAAATTGGTAACGGTAATTTTGGAAGTTCTTCTTCCGCCGCCGCCAGCTCCTGGTTTGGATTTGTTCTGCTTGCCTTTTTCTTCATCCCAATCACTGGTTTTTTTGCTCAAAGTAAGTTTGCCAGCCGGAGCATTATTTGGCAGCGGGCGTTTAACAGCCGGTGCAGCGGGGCTTTCAGTTTTTGGCGCTTCTTTTTTGCTGATGGAATATTTTATCGGCTCAGAACCTGCGGTAATTGCATCATGGTCAGTTTTGCGTTGGCCAACTTTTTGCGGACGTGGTTTTGGGCCGCCGCGGGTAATTGTTGGAATTTCTTTTTCCTCTTCTTCCTCTGGCTCAGGTTCTTCTTCGCGAGTTACCGGTTTGAATTCAACTTTCGGTGCATTGCGACGCTCTTCTTCCTCATCTTTGGCGCGTTTGATCGCATATTGCAAAGCGTTTAAGCGGGCTCGTTTTTCTTCATTGGTAAGGAATGTGTCAGCTTCAATTTCGCCGGCACGCTTCGCGAGCTTTTCCTGTTCGGTCTGCGGCTTTTCACCTGGTTTACTGATAACGCGTTTCTTGCGAACTTCCACGGTTACGGTTTGCGGACCGCTGCGCCCAATTCCAGGACGTGCACCACCGCCACCCAATCCGAGTGTAAGTTTGCCTTTTGGTTTTTCAGTTTCTTCGGTCACTTTGTTCCTTTAATTACCTTTTACTTCATAAATTGCATTTATGCGAGCCAAGTTTTAGGAGCTAAAGATTTTTAAACCGGAATGTACAAACTCGTACTTGAGGATTTAAAAATCATGCAGCGACACCAAAATTGGCCGCAGAAATCAATTTAGTCTTTAAACCAGTGAGCGCGAGCAGCCATAATAAGTTCATTGACCTGTTCACGGTTTAGGCCTGAGCCAGAAACCTGTTCAAAAAACTCATCAGCTGAAAGATCGCCCAAATCATCACGTGTTTTAACCCCGGTTTCCGCCAATTTCAGAACAATGTGCGGATCAAGAGTTTCGCCTTCTTCTTTACCAGGTAATGTGAAGAGATCTTCTGCAGCACCTAATGTTTTGGCTTTTTCAACCAATTCTTTAGACTTACGCTCAATATAATCACGCGCACGTGTTTGCAATTCGCTAGCGACATTTTCATCAAAG
Source organism: Alphaproteobacteria bacterium (assembly GCA_013288575.1). Lineage (GTDB taxonomy): Bacteria > Pseudomonadota > Alphaproteobacteria > Rickettsiales > 21-14-0-20-44-7 > JABDBO01. Next base: position 5,675 of record JABDBO010000039.1, on the reverse strand, counting down.
CCTTCAATGCCGGCAAGTTCTTCCGCATCCACATAGGCAACTTCGTCAATTGAACCAAAGCCTTCTGTTACTAAGAGATGGGCGATGATTTCTTCAACGTCAAGAGCTTCAATGAAGAGTTGTGAAAGTGAAGTGAATTCTTCCTGGCGACGTTTTGATTCTTCCGCTTCGGTCAATACTTCAATATACCAGCCAGTTAGCTGCGAAGCGAGCTTCACGTTCTGGCCACGGCGGCCAATAGCAAGAGATTGTTGGTCTTCCGGCACAACAACTTCGATACGGCGGTCATCTTCTTCAACAACCACTTTGGCAACAGTTGCCGGAGTGAGTGCATTCACTACAAATACAGCCGGATCAGCTGACCATAAAATGATATCAATTTTCTCGCCTTGGAGTTCGTTAACAACCGCTTGAACGCGCGAACCACGAGTACCGATGCACGATGCTTTAGCATCAATTGAGGAATCATGCGACATAACAGCGATTTTGGCACGAGAGCCGGCTTCGCGAACGCATGATTTGATTTCGATAATGCCATCGTAAATTTCTGGCACTTCTTGTGCGAAAAGTTTTTCCATGAATTTTGGATGAGTGCGCGAAAGGAATACTTGCGGGCCACGGTGCTCACGGCGAACATCGGCAACATAAGCGCGGATGCGGTCACCTGTACGATAATTTTCGCGCGGGATAGTATCTTCGCGTTTGATAACTGCTTCTATACCGTTAGATTCGATAATAATGTTGCCATATTCTTCAGATTTAACCGTACCGTTGATAATGGTATTTTTCTTATCTTTAAATTCTTCGAATTGTTTTTCGCGCTCAGCATCTTTCACTTTTTGTGTGATAACCTGCTTGGCGGTTTGCGCGGCAACGCGGCCAATATCCATCGGTGGCAAATCTTCACGCAATACATCACCAAGGTTGATATCTTTCTTAATACGCTTTGCATCAGCCAGCAGAATTTCGGTAATTTTGCCGCTTTCTTCCAGAGTTTCTTGGTTGATTTGTTCAACTACTGTGCGCTCGCGGAAAACTTTAGTTTCACCAGATTTACGGTCAATTTCCACACGGATATTTTGCTCATATCCATATTTCTTACGTGCGGCAACCTGAATTGCCTGCTCAATTGCTTCCACAACCGCTTCGCGCTGGATGCCTTTTTCGCGGGCCACGGCCTCTGCGACTTGGATAATTTCCGTATTACCGGTAATTTGCGATGCTAATGCCATAATTTGTATCCTTAATTTTAAGTGCAAAAAAAGCGGCCTCGAAACCGGGCCGCTTGTTTAGAATGGTTATTATATAATCTCTTTTTAAAGTAAATTCAAGCCTTTTCTATTTTGGGCTTATTCTAATTCTTCCCCTTCATTAACCTCAATTTCATTACCTTCGACGTAACCTTGGCCTTTGGCATTTTTTGTAACAAAATCAACTAATTCATCGGTTAAAACCAGTTTTGCTTCAGTAATTTTAGCAAATGGAATAGTGAAGGTTTTTTTCTCGTCATTAAGCTCAAATTCAATTTTATCATCAGCCATTTTGCGGATATTGCCGCGAAAACGGCGCCGGCCTTCAATGCCTTCGCGGGTTTCAATTTTCATTTCAAAGGCGCCCCAGGTTTCAAAGTCTTTTTTGCGAGTTAAGGGCCGGTCAATTCCGGGGGAAGAAACTTCTAAGCGATAAGCACCTTCAATAACATCATCAACATCAAGTAGTGCCGAAACTGTGTGGCTAACTTTTTCGCAATCATCAATCGTTACCGTTCCGCCTTTTGCAGGGTCAATCATGATCTGCAGGGTTTTATATTTATCACCACCCAGCCATTTAAGACGCACAATTTCAAAACCGATGCTGGTTACCGCCGGTTCGATAATTTGTCTGATATCGTTATTTTCATCCATTTGTAGCTATACCAATAATGCAAAAAAGCGGCCCTTTGATTAGGGCCGCCTGATTGTTATTTGTAAGATGTTTCTAAAAAAATTTCAACCCTTTATTAAAAACCTCCGGTCAGGCTGATAAGCGGTGCTGGAGTAGTGTTGTTGGTGAAAATGTCCTCAAACTTCTTATAAACACTGCCTGAATCAACGTTTTGCAGTAAATGCGCCGCTTTCCAGCTAGAATAATCTGCATAAGGAGCAAAGCTGCTTGGCGCATATTTCGAGGCAAAACATTCAGCTTGTGCAGGCGACGCCGCACCATTGAAAATTACCATGTAAACATCAACACCGCTGGCACGCATTTTCTGGCATAGAGTTCCATAATAATATCTCTGATTCACATTATACTTGCTGGTAGAGTCAGAAGGGCTTGATTTGATATCTAAATCTAGCACATGCAGACTATCGCCAACGTCATATCCGCAACAACCCGCAGCACCAGGACCATCACACCATTTGCCTGTAGCTGAGTTTTGGCCTTTTATAGGAGGGCCAGGATCTTGAATATTTGTATAGTAATTACCGCTATCGCTTTCATAAAGCGGGTGGGTATTTCTTAGGAAAATATCATAATCAGGTCCACCGTGACCATCAGCATTATTGACGCCGGTCGCAGCATTATTACCATCGGTAAAGTGAATCAAAATTTTTCTAATTGTTGTGCTATTGACTGCAGCATCTGGTAAATTTGTGCGGTCCATAATACTGCTCTGGCTAGTTTCATAGGCAGATTTATGAACCCATTTACCATGCATATTCGGTGCTAAGGTCAGCCATGCCGTCATCATGCCAGAAAGACCGGATGTGCCGCCAACCTTGTTATTCCAATAGGCAAAGTTTTGCCCTGATACCGGAGTTTCCACATTTGTTGCAGCAGCCGATGTCATTTTCTTTAATAGCGTCACATCATTTGTAAGCGGCTGGATATTAGTCGCCGGAAATTGTGTATAACCATATGCCTTACTAACCATAGCATCTGAAAGTTTAAATCCGCAGACACCTAAAGTACCTGAATAAAAACCTGGGAAATTATATGGCCATGAATTTTTAAGAGCAGGATTATTACGCTCCAATATATAATCATAACCCGAATTGACAGCAATTTTAGCCTGGTAATGGTGAAATGGCGCGCTGCTAAATGCAGTTATGCCATCAAAATCAGTAAAGTCATTATCGGTTAAACTAATAGCTTGGTATGGGAATAGTTCACCGCAACTACCTATATTACCGCCACCACTATAACATGGTGCTGCAGTAGTGCTTGGCGTAGTTGTCAGAAGTTTTGCATAACTTGTGCCAGGATGAGTTTTATCGGTTGGCGCATATATCGAAGCAAAATTACTAAACGGTGTGAGGCTCGCAGTAAGATTATTATTTTGTGCTGCAGTAGTGCTTACATAATATTTTGTGAAAATATTATTTATCGCACCGGTAAGTAAATCAATCTCGGTAGTTGAGCCGGAAACAGTATCGGCCATCGAACCGGAAAGGTCGATAGTAAACGCTGCTTCAATATTTTTTAAACTAGGCTGAAGGGTGAACTGTGCATATGAATCATCACATGAATTTAAATCATGGTCTTGCGCCATACCTGTGCTTTTAGTCATTGTGCAGGCATGAATACCAACTGTGCCGCTACCGTCTTTATTATCTTTATAATAGCTGGTACCATAGGTAATTAAGCTTACCGTATTTACCAGATTAGGATCTTGATTGGCATTCCATGTTGCTTGCGCAGCTGCTTTTATACTATCTTGCGGCGGTATATAACCCAACCATTGGGCATCATTCTTTACTGCTTTATCATTAAGTTTTGCTTTCACGATAAAATCCGCTGCCGCTAGAGCTGCTGCATCTGAAGCACCCTGAACTTTAGTTTTTTCACGCTGCCCACGCGACAAATCAAGGCTGAATATCAGCACAAGAGCAATAATACCCAATGCCAGCACTGTAATAATAGCAACAGCGCCTTTTTTATTGGTTATAAGATTGGATTTCATCAGCTGATTTAGCATAAAAACACTACGGATTTGTTGACTATCGTTAATTTTAGCAATTAAGTATTAAAAATTTAGTTAAAATTCTAAGAATTGCTGAAAATGTCATAATTGTCATAAATTAGCATTTAAATAACAATTAGTTAGCTAATTTCTTCCGCTGGCATATTTCATAAACTTCCGCCGTAATGGGGGAATTTGGTTCACCAGGCCCAAACCCAGCGTCCGCGCTAGTTTCAACGGCAATATTTTATTAGAAAACAATATATTAAGCCTGTCAGTCGCCATAATCATCAGCGAATTATCCATCCGTCTCAAACTTTCATATTCAGACAAACAATCCTGGCTCAGTAATAGGCCGCGCTTTGCCCGCGTCGTTATAATTTCCGCCAAAAGCTCTGCATCACGAAAACCAAGGTTCACCCCCTGCCCGGCAATCGGGTGGATTGAATGCGCCGCATCGCCAATTAACACCACACTATCTTTCACATAATTATCCGCATGCATCAGTTCGAGCGGATATGACCAGCACTTCGATGCTATTTTAATATCGCCCAAATATGAAACCCGCTTTTTGATTTGTGCTAAAAATTCCTCGTCGCTCATCTTCATATAAATATGCGCAAGCTCAGTTGGCTCAGTCCAGACTAGTGATGAACGATTATTTTGCATAGGCAGCACCGCAAACGGCCCAACCGGCATAAAATGCTCATGCGCCAAACCATGATGCGATTTTTCATGCGCGATCGTCGTCACAATTCCCATTTGCTTATAGCTTTTGCGCTGCTCGGTAATGCCAGAAGTTTTGCGGACATATGAATTTTTTCCATCCGCACCGATGATTAGCGAAGGATGAAGAATGAAGGATGAAGTATTGGTTTCTACTTCAATCACATTTCTTCCTTCATATTTCATCTTTACTTTTGCCGGAGCGATCAATTTCAAATTCGGCAATTCACCCGCGCGTTTATATAAAGCTTCGCGAATAAACCGGTTCTCAACAATATAACCGAAAGGCTCGTCGCCAATTTCATCGCTATCAAAATGCAAAAAATAAATTACTGCCAAATTCCGAAACGCGAATATCTTTTATTGGTTCCGCATGCGACGCCATTTCCTTCCACGCACCAATTTTATCGAGAAATTTATACGAGCGCCAAGCAATTGCCGAAACCCGCCCATCAAATTCCGCGCCGAGAATTTTCGCCGGATCTTCATGGTCGATAACTGTCACTTCCAGGCCTTGTGATGCCAAAGCAATCGCTTGGGCAAGGCCTACCATTCCTGCTCCAATAATGGTTGTGTGGTCTTGTTTCATGCAGTATCTATACTATGCAACTATATAACTAAGCAACTACGCAACTTTAAAATGAAAATCGCCACCTGGAATATCAACTCAATTCGCCTGCGCATTAATTTGCTGAACAATTTGGTAAAACATGCCCTGCCAGATATTATCTGCCTGCAGGAAACTAAATGCCCCAATGAACAT
>JABDBO010000039.1:0-233 GCA_013288575.1 Alphaproteobacteria bacterium | reverse complement strand
CTGGGGCCGGTGGTGTTATGCATCCAATCACGTGCATCTTTAATAATTTCTAGCCCAATTAAATTATTTTTCAAATTCGGCGTTACCCACATATGGTCAAGCCGGCGCCCGCGGTTGCTCTTTCGCCAGTCGCCCGCGCGATAACTCCACCAGCTGTAGAGTTTTTCTGTCTGCGGCACAAAATGGCGGGCAATATCCACCCATTCTTTCTAAACTGCCGCTGACTAAAATTG
>JABDBO010000038.1 GCA_013288575.1 Alphaproteobacteria bacterium | reverse complement strand
TGATTGCTGTGTGACTTTGCTTGTAGCGCGCTATGAGCAGATTTTTTATGATTGCCAGCTTCGCTGTGCTTAGCTGCCTCTTCATGATGTTGTGATGCTTTCTTATAGCTGTCTGCTGCGCTTTTGTGTGCTTCTTTAGGCATAGGGATACTCCATTGATGGTTGTTACCAGGCCAATAATTTTAGAGTCTCCGCTAATAAAATAATGTCATGAGAAATTCATGCTGGAAGTTTTAAATAAACTCTAGATGTCATAAGTTATCCATACGCACGTTTAAAAAACACTAAGCATTATTTTTTTATAATGATGAGGGAAATTTGAATATAAAACTAAGATTATATGAAATTAAATGGTTATAAATGATCACAAAAATTTACACATCTGGCTATGAGCAAACTCCTGTTAGCGATTTTATTGCTACAATGAAAGCCGCTGGCATAGAAAAGATTATTGATGTACGCCAATTGCCAATTTCACGACGAAAGGGCTTTTCTAAAAATGTATTACGTAACCTTCTCGCAGAGAGCGACATTGAATATATTCATTTAAAAGCACTCGGAACTCCAAAAGAAGGAAGAATAGCGGCCAAGCATGGCGACCATGCCAAATTTCACGAGATATTTGCTAATCAGATGCGAAGCCCTGAAGCCAAAGCAGACTTAGAAACAGCAATTGATTTAGTTCAAAAGCAGGTTTGCTGTTTATTATGCTATGAACGCAAACCTGAAGACTGTCATCGTACTGTAGTAGTAAATGCTATTGCCAAACGAACTAAACAGGAAATTGTACCTATAGATATTTTAACTGAATCAAAACAAGCATTTTTACTATGAGCCGAGCCTTTGTAAAAGAATCAGACGGAAGTGAGCCGATTCAATTAGAGGAACGTCAGATAAGTCCCGATCGCAATTTCGTAACTGAGTCTGGTCTTGCACTAATTGATGATAAAATAGAACAACTGAAGCAGCAACTAGCTTTAGACAATGTTAAAATAGATGAAATGGAAATAGCTCAATTATCACGTGACCTGCGGTATTGGCAAGCTAGGCGCACTTCTGCCGAAGCAATAATCCCACAACAAGATGATAGAGTTGCATTTGGTCATTACATAATGCTTGAAGATAAAGATAACAAAATAACTTATCGTATTGTGGGGCAGGATGAAGCTGATCCTAACCAAGGTTTGCTTTCTTACACGGCTCCCCTTTCTAAACTTCTTATTGGTAAAAGTGTTGGTGAGGAAGTAAGTATAGGGGATAGAATATGGGAAATCATTGCCATAAAAATAACAACTTATTATGACAAATAATTCGAAATGTTAGCTATATTGCTCTAATACTTCTCTAACCATGTCCGGTCGCTTATTAATTAATGCCAAAAGTATTTTTGCTGCTCCTCTAGGCTCGCGAGTTCCTTGCTCCCAGTTACGGAGCGTTGAAGTTGGAATGCCAAAGCTTGAAGCAAACTTATCTTGAGATAAACCCATCTTTTTACGAGCTGCCTGTACATCAATATCAGGAACTTCAACTTTATGAATTCTTGCTCCTTTAGTGTTTCCATTAGCAAATTCTATAGCCTCCTCCAATCCAGCTTTGATATTATCAAAACGAGATGATTTCCTGATTGTCTTTTTAACTAACTTTTTCATTACTTTCTCCTTGAATAAATCTTGATCAATTCTTCTGTTAATTTTCTAAATTCTTTTTGCTCTGCTTTTGTTAGATTATCTTTTTCGTTCTTTGCATAACAATCTAAAAGAAACATAGGGTATGAATCATTGTAGTAAAAATAGATTACTCTTATTCCGCCGCTTTTGCCTGTTCCAGTACGTCGCCAACGTAGCTTTCTTATTCCACCCGTACCCTCAATTAAATCTCCATCCTTTGGATTCAACGCGAGATGATCGATAAGCTCTTTGATTTCTTTCGTAGTAAGTAAATCTTTTACTTCTTTTTGAAAGGATTTTAGCTCTACGACAGTTTGCCAATTCTTAGTCATAAACTATTATACCCCAATGAAGTATATATGTCAATGAAGTAGTCTTATTCAATACCTCCTTTAAAAGGTGATAACCCAAGCTGGTTATCTTAATAAATACAATCTATTAAGTAATGGTCGGCCAATCTTTTCCCAATATTTTCCCAACTACCGCGAACAATGGGTTATATTCTCGCAAACAATAAGGTCCGACGCATGACATCTAAGAAAAAGAAAGTTGAAGCGCTATTAAAAGGAATTCCTAAAGCCGAAATAATAAAGGCCCAAAAGAAACTTGATAAGCTATGCAAGCAGCATGGCTTAAAAAGTTGGAAGATACATGCGTCGAAAGGTAGATGGCATCAGCTGTGTTTACTAATGCTAGGTTTGAAAGTAAATATTCCTACCCCAGGTAAAGAAGGTCGATCCAGAACACCTGAAGATAAGCTTGATGATTTATGGGGCCTCATGGTTAGTTATAGTGAGATAGAAGATCTCAATAAAGGAACAAAACCTCTTTCTCGTAAGGTGAGTTATCATAAAGTTGCGAAAGAATCGGGTATAGAACCTACAGTTAATAAGACTACAGGACGTGTCTCTAAACCTGAAGATATCGTCCGGGGTAGATTTCATACCGCTAATAAGCGGCGGCTAATGGCTGACATAAAAAGCGATGGAGAAATCTTCCGATTAGTAGCAATAAATAAAAAATGACATAAAACAAAGCTCCTGTGTTTTATGTCATTTTTTAGTCATAGAGTCATCCGTATGTGAACGCTTGGGTTCACACAACGAATGAGGAAATATCTATGACACAAAATGACATTGAAATAATTTATTCTATTCAAGAGACGCTCAAAATACTGAAATTGGGCCGTACATCGCTCTATCAAGAAATAAAAGCTGGCCGATTACCAGCTAAGAAGTATGGCAAAAGAACTTTTATTCGGGTGCAAGACATGGAGAAGTGGGCAGCCGATCTTCCGGCATATACTGGAGGGCTCATAAAATGAACTACGGTGCTTCAAAAGAAGATTGGGTTCATTTTAGCGAAACTCTTGGCTTAACCAAATATTTATTACCTGTAGTAAGTCATCCAACCTCTAGGATTTCCCCGCGATCTAGTCTTAAAGACTTAGGCAAAGTCCCAAGCCGTTACGATAAGCGTGGCGATGTTGTTGGCTTTCATGGATGGGCAAAGCACGAATCACATCCTATTCAAATCCAAGATTGGAGCTCTCGAGCAGACTACGGCATATGTATAAGAACTGGCTATATCTATGCGTTTGATATTGATGTTGACGATAAGCAGTTGGTTGAACAAATTATTCAGTTTATCGAAGAATTCTTTGGATTTAAACTTCCTAGGCGAACACGAAAAAATTCACCTCGAGCACTTCTTGCTTTTCGCTGCAAAGAAGGAATGAAGAAAAGAGTCATTAAGCTTAATGGTGAGAAGAATATGATCGAGTTTCTTGCTACTGGGCAGCAGTTTGTTGCAATAGGCACTCATCCATCCCGTGCAAGATATGAGTGGCTGGGTGGTTTGCCAGCAGAATTCCCCGAAATAACCGAAGAAACCGCCAATACATGTTGGGTAAAAATTAATGAGAAGTTTGGTATAGGCGAAAGTTTCGAAGCTCGTAGTGGCGGGCGTCATATTAGACCCAATATTATAAAAGCTGACCCTTTCGTTGACCGCTTAAGTCCTTTAGCGCGAGGCAGCAATGGCGAGGTACATATTGAATGCCCGTGGTCGAATGAACATACGCCAGGCTCCGGTAGTGTAACTTCTACGACTTATTTTCCGGCGGGCACTAATGGCTATCAACAAGGACATTTCAAATGTTTCCATTCACATTGCGAACACCGTACTGATTCAGATTTCATTGAGGCCTTAGATCTGTATGGCCCAGAAATTGAACCGATTATATTAAAGCCCGGTGAAGTTGAGGAAATACCTTTACCCGTTTTTGGACGCGACAAACATGGTTTTGTCGAACAAGGGCGTAATAACCTTAAAAAAGCTCTTGAGCGGATTGATGTTGTTAATGCAGATATTAGATATGATCGCTTCCGAGGTGAGATTTTATATAAATCACTGGACGTTAATTCGGGTTGGCGTGCTTTCAACGATGACGATTATTCCCGTATTGCTACACATCTTGAGAGCGCCATCCGCTTTAAACATATATCAATGGAAGTATTGCGCGGCATGATTTCTATGGTTGCCAGAGACCGTAGCTTTGATTCAGCACAAGAATGGCTTGATGTATTAAAATGGGATGGTAAGCGGCGCGTTGAAAGATTTTTAGTCGATTACTTAGGTTGTGAAGATATACCTTATCATAGAGCTGTAGGACTTTATTGGTGGAGCGCACATGCAGGTCGCATAATGGATCCTGGTTGCCAGGCAGATATGACACCAGTAATTATTGGCGCACAGGGGATTTACAAATCTTCGGCATTGTCAGCTATGGCTCCATCACCTGAATGTTATACATCAATTTCCCTACACGAGAGCTCTACTACAATCTGTCGCAAGATGCGAGGTAGAACTCATTGTGAGATTGCCGAGATGCAAGGTTTCTATGCTCGTGAAATGGAAGCTATAAAAGCCTTCATGACAACGCGTTTTGATACTAATGAAGAAAAATATAAGGAATTTACATCAACTACACCTCGCCGCAGCTTATTCGCTGGCACATCAAACACAATTGAATTTCTAATTGATGAAACTGGCCACCGACGCTGGTTACCATTTGAAGTTACTGGCGCTGACATCAAGGCTATTAAACGAGATATGATGCAATTATGGGCCGAAGCCCGTGATCGATACTATCTCGATGGAGTGCATTGGCAAGAAGCTGAATATTTGGCGCGTAACATTTACGATCGGCATATTATTCAAGATGCTTGGCAAGATACTATCATTGAGTGGTTACATACCTCTAATCCTGACGGTACAAAACCCATTGAAACATATTTTTCTCTGAAGGATGTATTCATATTTGCTTTGGGTGTGGATATTAGGAATGTATCTCAACGAGAAGAAAAAAGAGTCATAAAAATATTAAAAGCTCAAAGTATGGATACAACTCAGAAGTGGATAAATAGCCGAAACCAGAAAGTTTGGGTAAAGAAAGAAAATTCTAACTCGGATCTAACCGCACAAATACAGGGAGAAGCTAGATGAGAAATACTAAAGAGTTCGATTCTATCCTCCTAGCCCCTCTATCTTTTAAAATAAGAAAGAAGAATAGAAAGAAATATAGCTCATTAAAATAAGAATGAGAGTAGCTTGGGAGGTTTTCCAAAAAGATCAGTTAGGGGGATAGAGAAGCTAGAGTGTAATTTATTACGCGCAAAAGTTAAGTTTTGTTATGCACGCGCACTCGGCAAAATAAGTCTTCAATTATTAGAACTAAGATTAAATCAAAACCCAAAAAAGACAGATTATGAGCAAAGTTATTAGAAAAAATGGTCGGCCTAGCTTATATAGCCAAGCCTTAGTCACAGCCATTTGCGACCGACTAATTAAAGGTGAATCATTGCGATCTATATGCAGAGATGAAGATATGCCATCGCAATCAACTATTTTCAACTGGTTAACAAAGTACCCGGAGTTTTCGGAGCAGTACGTACGTGCGCGCGAGATATGGATCGATTTTGAGTGTGAAAATATATTGGCAATTGCCGATGACGGCAGCAAAGATACTTATTTTGATAAAAAAGGTAATAAGAGAGTTAACCATGACGCTATTGCCCATAGTAAACTTCGAATAGATGTTCGCAAATGGAGGCTGGCTAAGATGTCACCGAGGAAATATGGGAGGCACACTATTCAGGAAATTTCTAATAGAAGTACTGAAAGCCAAAAGAACAATGCTGAGCTTGTTGCTGAGTTTAAAGCACTGGAAAGAATGATCGCAAAAGAATTACCAAAATCAACCTAGGTTATCTTGTATAAGTATTTCTAACCCGCTTCGATTGTTTTAAATAGACCGTCCATAAAACAGCCAAGAGGATTGAGACTAGAACTAAACTACCGGGCTCAGTGACCCGTGGATTATGTATCAAGCTAACATCCAGAACTGTGGCTACCGGCCCACTGACCCATAAAGCGATTATAGCTATTAAAATGGATATTGGCTTACGTACTGTTATAAGAAACCACGCCGCTATTATTGAAGGAACTGTAGCCGCAATGAACACTAACCATGAATTTATTCCGATAACAGCTGAAGTCCTGTCGCTAAGAAAGTTGACGGTATCGCTGAAAGCAAGCAGTATAAAACGTACAAAGATTAACAAGGCTAACCAGTCACCAATACCGGATGGATTAGGATTTGATGATTTTATGAATGGAAGGTATTTCTTTGTAAAATTATCAACTGCTGGATAACTCAATGGTTTGTTTGTGGGCACAAAAAGCCAATCATTGAACTCTACACTTATTTTTCTAATACTTTGTTTGTTATAGGATTGATCTCCTGTTTCGACCTTAAATCCTGCAATAATCCAATTAGATAAATCACGAAGTATTAATAAGCAGGGGCCTGCTGCTGTAAGTGCGATCAGCGCTCGCAACAACATTCTATCTTCGTTGCCTTTATACATAGCGATTTCATATATTGCCGCTAATCCAGAAATAATAAAAGATAACCTACGCCAACCGGGATGCTTATAATCGAGCTCATATTGGACCGCCAAGCCTAGCACAAATGCCAACAGCGTAATTCCTACCGAAATGCTTATCTCAGGTCTGTAGGTCACTAAAAGTCGAATTAATAAAACTAGAAGTGCGACTATTGCTGCTCGTGTAAATCTTGTCAGGACCATTTGAATCTCCAAAGTTAAAAGTATGGCCGCCAGTTTCCTGGCGACCGGGAGTTCAAAAATCGCATAACACGATCGCGGCAATCTTTACCGCAAGGCTGGACATACATTGCCGCCTCCCGGGCATAATGCTCGGAAAGCGACATGAAATCGTACGGCTCATGTCAGCCGGTTATGCGGGTTTTTGAAGACCCGGAACTAAAGTTCACAGTTATATTAGCTAAAACTAGGCAAACGGTCAATTTGCCTCTAATATTTACTAGTAAACTATAATGGTTACATATTCTTAATTTTATATGATTCAAAGAAACGCCATATTCATTAGCCACGCCAACCCCGAAGATAATGTGTTTACACTCTGGCTTGGAGCCAAGCTTTCTGCGGCAGGTTATGAGGTATGGGCCGATGTTCTAAAACTGGTGGCTGGGCAGGATTGGCAGCGAATTCTTGAAGATGCCCTGCGTAATCGCGCTACTAAAGTGCTGATGGTTGGAACGGCCGCTGGCGTTGAAAAGCAAGGTGTAAGAAATGAAATTCAAATCGCAACTGATACCGCAAAAGCGATAGATGATAAGGAATATATTATTCCCCTGCGTCTGGAAGAATACAAAGCGCCGTTTCTGATTGTTCACGCCCAGCGCATCAATTTTTCTAAAAGTTGGGCTGCTGGCCTTAAGGAACTGCTTGAAGTGTTGGAAACATATAAGGTTCCTAGAGCGCTAACGGAAAACGCAGCTTTCTGGCGGGCGGTGCAGCTGGTGCATGGCAAAGAACCGGTGGCGGTGGAAGAAAACCTGATTTCGAATTGGCTGAAATTCACATCGCTACCAGTACAAGTTCATCATTACGATTTCCAGGGTGGGATTGGCATGAGCATCAAAAAGCGGCTGCTGAAAAATTCTCCTATTCCTCTAATTTCTAAAGATCGCGGATTTATTAGCTTTGCTGATTATCCTTCACTGCAAGAGTGCATGCCGGAGAATAATATTACCCTAATGGCAAGCTGCAAAAGCGAAGATTTCATGGAAAATGGCTGGCCCGCGCTCGGTATAGAACCCTGGGATGCCCGGCGGCACATTACCGAAATGCTGCGCCAGGGGCTGGAAGCTTTTTTAGCATCCAAGCAACTTTCATACTACGAAATGTCAAATAAGAAGCTCTGCTGGTATGGCAAAAAAGATGTAGTACCAGATAGCAAAATTCGCTTTAGCTGGCCGAATGGTATTAAAGGCTTACGGATGATTCGCGGCTTTTCAAAGAAGCGCCAAATCCATTGGCATTACGGATTCAGCCCACAAATGTCCACATGGCCTGAACCACATATTAAGCTGCGCGGCAACCTGATTTTTACAGAAAATGGCGAAACAGTAATAGATGACGTGAAAAAAATGCACCGGCTGCGGCGCTCGTTCACCAAATCATGGCGTAATGCCCGCTGGCGCGACATGATGTTAGCACTGCTTTATTGGATTTCTGATGGTGCGGAATTTCTGATTATTCCGTTCGGTGAAGAAAAAAGCGCAGTATTAGCTATCCCTCCGCTTACTTTCACCTCGCCGGTGAGCATGCAGGTAGAAAACGAGGAAGCCGACCCCGAAGATGAAGACGACCCGGACGATGTAGAGGGCCCATTCGCGGATGAGGAATTAGACGATATCGCCGTGGAGGTGGAACAATGAAAATTTCCCCCACCGTTAGCTATTTCGAAGAACCGCTGCTACAATTCAAATTCGGCCAGAAACTTGTTTATCCACGCGATGGGTTGTTTCTTTATGGCCCGGTAGATGAAAGCAAAGACACCAAGCAAATTCGTTATGGCGTGATATCAACACCTAATGGCCTCAAGCGTTTCAAAGCCTGGGCAAAAACCATGAACGGCTTTATTGATATTCCAAAGCCCGGAAAGCGTTCACGCGCGAATAACCCGCAGCATGTGCCATTCCCTGGCTTTACCGAAGCGTTTGGTGCTGAATGGCCTGTAGAACCTGTGATCGCGCTAGGCGATATTGACCCCGATGAACTTTCCCGTGTTTTGCATATCGGCAATCGCCATGAGGCTGTGCAAAAGGCCGTGGATTTATTCGTAGCACCTATCATCAATGCTGAGAATCGGGCCGAAAATCCGCCGCAATTCTGGTTCGTAATAATACCCGAAGAAGTTTACCGCCTGGGACGCCCAACTATTGTGGTACCAAAAGGCCAGCGCGAACAAGGCGAAATTTACATCACCCCGGCAAAAGCAAAGAAGTTACAAGTACAGCCTACACTTTTTGGTGATGAGGAAGCGCAAGCCGAGGTTTATAAATACGCGGCCCATTTCCGCCGCCAGCTAAAAGCGCGCCTACTTAAAGATAAGATCGTTACCCAGCTGGTGCGCGAAACTACCTTGGCACCGCAAGAATTCGTGAAGGCAAATGGTATGTTGCTGCGTCCCGTCGAAGACGCAGCAACGATAGCCTGGAAACTCGGTACAGGCTGCTATTACAAGGCAGGTGGTCGCCCCTGGCAGCTGGCCGACGTAAGGCCAGGTGTTTGTTACGTTGGGCTGGTTTACAAACAAGATGATTCTCAAAGCGACCGGCGCTATTCCGTATGCGCAGCGCAGATGTTCCTATCAAATGGCGAAGGCGTTGTGTTTCGTGGCGCTTTAGGGCCGTGGTGGCATACTATCAAAAAAGAATTTCACCTGGATAGAAACGCCGCCCGCGCTTTAATCAGCACTGTTGTCGCGGAATATACTGGTTCACATGGCGAGCCGCCGAAGGAATTATTCATTCACGCACAAGCTGCGTTTTCAAATGAAGAATGGGCGGGGTTTCAAGAAGGCTGCGCGAAAGAAACAAACCTCGTGGGTATTCAGATCACCGATGAGCGAGGCGGTATAAAACTATTTCGCCCTGGTCAATATCCGGTGATGCGCGGCATGGCGTTGAAAATTAACGAGCACCAAGCTTATCTATGGACAGCGGGCTATGTGCCGCGCCTAGATACTTACATGGGGCCAGAAACACCAAACCCGATTATGATTAAAGTGCAGCGCGGTGATTGCCCGTTAGATCAGGTATTGAAAGATATTCTAGGCTTAACAAAAATCAATTTCAATTCGTGCTTATTGAATGACCGCATGCCGGTAACGATCAAATTTGCCAATGC
>JABDBO010000037.1 GCA_013288575.1 Alphaproteobacteria bacterium | reverse complement strand
GCTTTTTCCAGAAGTCACCTTCGCTAGTAACCAGGCCACTGCCGCCCAGCATCGAAACCGCACGCGTCCAATGCGCGCCCTTGCTGTAATTGGAGTGATTTTTGACAAGGATATGATGAACCGCATCCGGATTTGAGAATGCATTCCATTTAAACCCTAGCGGCGCGCGGAAGCGAAGATAATCTCCATATTGCTTTTGCGCCCCTGCGTAAAAACCCAATACATCACGCCGCATATCGTTAATACTGCCAAAAAACCAGTGACCTTTAGGGCCAGGAATAGTTTTCAATTTTTGCTCAGGCATAAAAGCTCATCTATATGTTTTTTTGTTTCTTCTGTAATCTTGTATTCTGCCGGTTTATATTCTCTTTGCGTTTTGAGAAATGCCGCAAATGATTCTTTCGCCACTGAAAACTCGGGAAGCTTTAAACTCTCATATATTCGCTGAGCACTAGCCAATGGGTCTGTCATTAGCTCTTCATATGATATTTCCAGCAATTGACCTTGCGGAATTAGTTTTTTATCTGCGGCATATTTTTCTTCAAAAAATTTGTATAATTCAGGAACAATCAATTTTATGGCAGACGGGTCATATTTTTGTAAAGTAAAGCTTTCCGTCATTTTTTCATATAAGCGGATGGTTGAGAAATAAACCTCATAAGGGTTACGCTTGAGATAAATGAATTTCGCATTTGGAAATAACTCCAGCAAAGTTTTTATGCGCAGTGTATTCACGGGATTTTTAAGCAATAATTGTTTACCGCTGCTGGCAAAGGTAATTTTTTGTACTAACCTATAATACACCTCTTTGAATGGTTCGAGATCGGCATAAATCATAAAATAATCACGCATTTTTCTAGGAAATATATTGCCTAGGTAAGTACCAACGCCATAATGCAACAAAGCGTATTCTTCCTCTTGTGGGCTTTCTGGCGTTAGTTTCACATCATCCATTGGCCGCTTTTCCAGCATGTGCATTTTAGCCAGCATATTGGTGATCTTTCTTGCCACCAACATGCCACGCGGCATGAATGCTTGGCGATTGCTTATATAACCGAGCCTTTTATCCTCAGCCATCATGTAATGCAAAAACGTAGTGCCGCTACGCCAATGACCGATGATAAACACAGGGTCACTCTTAATTTTGATTTTGGCTATACGGCGCTTATATAAAGCGGCCTCTATAACGACTAGAATTCCCACCGGAAACGATGAAAGAAAAATATAAATGACTCTCGCCATAGTCACAAAATTAGTACGAAAACCGTTCGTTATTAGAAGGTTTGCTAATCTTGCCGGTGTCATGCCTAATAATGGATGGCTAATTATCTTTTTCAAATTCATGCGCACCTGAACAACTTTTGTGGAATTTCTGGCAGAATCTTCATGCTTTTAATGGTAATTACTAGATTACCAATACCAATGATTGTAAATAAATCAAAGACGTCCAGACCCGCAGCCAATATTGCAGCACTTATCAGCATCGCCAAAGTAATAAATATCGAATTCAGCACATTCCGCGCTGCGACTACACGTGAGCGGAACTCAGCTTCAGCGCGGGCTTGCATCAGTGTATAAAGTGGCACGATATAAATGCCGCCAGCAACGGCAATGCCGAGCATGGAAACCATTAATGGCCAGTTTGCTGCATGATTTATAAATTCTCCCAATCCTACCAGTTCAGTATGTGATGTTTTATCTGAAGTAAGAACCAGCATTATCATAAAGAACGAAATAAAGAACGAAGCCACTGGTGTATATCGCGCTGAAATCTCGCCCTTTAAAATTCTGTGGCAGATAAGCGCGCCAAGGCCAATGCCGAGTGAGAAAATAGCAAGAAATAAGCTATAAACTTCGCTATTAGCACCTACGGCTTTAGCATAGGTTGGAAACTGGCCCATAAATACCGCAGCGATCAGTAAAAACCATGAAAGCCCCAATATTGGCAAAAAGACCGACCGATTAGTGCTGGTATATTTTACAATTTTCACGGCTTCTTTGATAAAATTATAATTTAATTTTAAAGCTGGCGCTGCTGGAATGGTTGGTAATATAAAGTGGCTGGAAATTAGACCTAATAAGGCACCGCAAACTAGAACCACGCCTATAAGTAAACCACTTTGATCTGTGTCTACCAATACGCCACCAAAGATCAATCCAGCCAACACTGAAGCGTATGTACCACCAGCTAACAAACTATTCCCGGCCAGCAATTCACTTTCTTTTAGGTGGTCCGATAATATACTATATTTCAATGGTCCAAAAAACGCCGAATGCACACCGCCCATTAGTAACATCAGCATTAGCAAATATATGTTACTATAAATAAAGCCATATGCAGCTATCGACATGATTATCAACTCAGAAATTTTCACAAGGCGGATCAACTTTGCCTTATCATATTTATCTGCCAATTGACCAGCGAGCGGAGAAAGAATTGGAAATGGAATTACCAATAACGTCGAGCACAAAGCTACCATCACTCCCGCAGTTAGCCATGAGAAAGGACTTTGCGTAAACTGATAAGTTATTAAAACAGCAAGCGCGCTGCGAAATAAGTTATCGTTAAATGAACCAAGAAATTGGGTAACGAATAATGGCAGGAATCGTTTTGTTTTTAATAAGCTGAACTGATTCATAACCCCTCTTTTAACTTGATTTAAAGTAATTATAGCATATAATTATACAATGTTCAATAACAATTATACATCGTTCAATTAAAAAGGCCCGTATGGCACGCAGATATGACCACAAACCTAAGGAATTAAAAGAACTAGCAATTGATGCTGGCTTAAAAATCATCAAAAATGAGGGCTTTAAGGGGTTTAGTACCAGGAGGGTGGCAACAGATATTGGTTATACTGTGGGCACAATTTATAATATTTTTGGTAGCTATGATGATTTCATTCTGCATATTAACAGCCGGATTTTAGATGCATGGTATGAGGCGCTTAAAAGTGAAGTAGAAAGCTACAAGGGCAACAGGCTGATCCATAACCTTGCGAAGTTTTATATAAATTATGCCAGAGATAATTATAATGAGTGGCTGGCACTTTTTGAAGATCACATGCGGGAAAACACTAAATCGCCCAAATGGTATAAAGAAAAACTTGCGCGGTTCTTTGAAATTGTTGAAGAACTTCTGCCGCCAACACAACAGAATAAAAACAAAACCAAATTGCGTGCCCAGGTTTTATGGGCTAGCATTCACGGGATTACTATTTTGGCCTTATCAGGTAAGTTGGATTTAACTGACACTGAATCACCCGAAAAATTAGCTAATGATTTGATCGATGGTTATTTATAAAATACGGAGGTGAAAGTTAGGTTAAGGGTATCTTCACCACCACTTTTAAGTGCGAACTGCTAATTCACAGCAAAGTGAACTCTAATGTCAAAATCTGCATCTATATTATTGCCATTTTGGGTGGCGGGCGCGAATTTCCAATTTTTCAGTGCTTCCAGTAATAGATGATTTAAGCGCGGGTTTTGGCTGGGGGTGAGTAATTCTACTGTTGCGGTGCCATTGGTGGTGATGTGAAACCGCGCGATTGCCGAAGTAGAAAAAGCCTCGCGCCGCAAATCTTCAGGAATTTGTGGCATCGGCTGGGAGAGAATTTTTGGGCCGGTGTTATTTGATTTTGCTTCTTGAATAGTTTGGGGCGGCACGCTGGTTTTTGCCGCGACGGGTATTGGTTTTTTGGTTAGTGTTTTATTTATTATTGCGCGCTTGGGTGCAGTTTGCTTAGGCTCGGAGAGAGTTACTAGATGTACGGTTATCGGCATCAAACCACTAGGTGGCAGTGTTGTGATTTGCTTATGAGCTAAGAAAATTATTAGCATCATAATGCAAATATGAAGAATAACACTACCGGGTAAAGCTAGTTTCATAATTAAAACGGTTTGCTAAGGCTTAAATAATATCCGCGGCGTGGCCCGAATTGCGGGGCGAAAACGCCAATGCCGGAGCCGTCGCGGATTTCATATGAGCGGTCAAATATGTTGATGATGGAAAATTTGGTATCGAGCTCGCCGATTGCGTCGAAATCAAATTTATGGTCAATCGCGGCGTTTACTTGCGTGTAGAACGGCAGGTGGTCAGTATTGGCGAAACCGGAGCGCAGCCCACTGCCGTATAATAAATCACCGCTGAGTTTGTTATTGCCGAATTGGTATGACGTGCCAGCTGAGCCGGTTATCGCCTGGTCGTGATCGAGGTGGACATAGTGGCTGTTGATGTAATTTAATTCATCTTGCTCAAAATTAAATTGGCCGGAAGCAACGCCTTTGCCGACAGCTTTGGAAATTGCGGTGTTGCTGTAGGCGGAGAATGGGCCGTTGTTATAATCAGCGCTGAATTCAACACCTTTGACGATGCCTTTTTGGTAATTGAATGGCGCGAAAATTAATGCCTGGCCGAATTGGCCTTCGTCTAGCAAGTCATGCGCGAGTTTGTAATATGCATCGACGCCCAAGTTTAAATGCTCGCCGATTTTTTGATTTACGCCGGCATCAAAATAATCATCTTTTTCTGGCATTACTGGGGATGATGTGCTGTTTGCTAATTGACCGGTTGTATTGGTGAACTGGTTAATGCTGGTTGGTGCAATCAGTTCAGTTGGCGGCGGAGTAAAATAATGCGCATAACCAGTGTGTAGTTTTGTTGTTGGGGTTAGCTCATATATCGCGCCAAGCCGTGGGCTAATTTGGTTATCGCTGACATATGCATCATATTGGTCAAATCTGGCGCCATAGTTGATGGTGAGTTTATCGAATGGTTTCCATTCATCCTGCAAATAAATTCCTTCAAGCGTAGAGGCTTTTTTGGAATTATCTTGGATAGAAAATGGGGTAGAGCTGTTTTGGTTGCCGAATGCGTCGGTAGTAAATACGGCAGAATCACTAAGTGAGCGCGCCCATTCGTAGCTGAAACCCCAGCCGGCGCGGATTGTGTGGGCGTCGTTAAGGTGATAGGCGTAATCATTCTGAATGCCATTTGTAAAGCTGGAATGGTCGTCGCGCGAGGCTATGCCATTGTATATCAGGTCGCCGATTTCATCGGGTTTGTAGAGCACGTCGCTGTAGCGGGAATATAATGCGAATTGGTAATCCAAATTATCACGGGTGCCTTGCAGGGCTAAAATTCCGTAAGTGTTATGTTCATATTGGTTTTCGTCTAAATTTTGTGAGGGGTAAGTTGGTGTTCCGGTTAGTGTGAAGTTCTGCGGCTGGCCAGGGTTATTGGGAATTTGGAAACGGTTGGTGGAATTGCCGAAAATGAAATTTAGACGGTTTTCGTCATTTAACAAATATGACATATAGCCGAATTCTTTGTCTTGTTTTGTGTCATCGTGAATGGCATCACCTGGGGTTGGCGGTTCGATGCCGCGATCATTTTGGTCATAAGTGCCGGTGAAGTAATATTGGAGTTTGCCTTGGCTGCCCCAGAATTCCTGATTAGTCTCAAAAGTATCATTGCTGCCAGCTGTGATAGTGCTGCGGCCGCCGGTTTCTGCGGCGCCGGTTTTGGTAGTGATGTCGACGATTCCGGCGGTGCGATAGCCATATTCAGCGGGTAAGGCGCCGGTGAGGAAATCGATTTTATCAGCGAAATGAGTATCAAGCGTTTGGCCAAAGCCGCTAATGCCTTCGGGGATTATGATGCTATTGATGCGATATTGGAGGTCAGCATGGTCGCCGCGCACGTGGAGTTGGCCGTAGGAATCTTGCGCAACACCGGGGGCTTGCAAGAGCACGTTGTTGAGTTCTGTTTCTTGGCCGAGGGGTAAATTTGTTATCGCTTTTTGGTCGAAGGTGTAAATGCTGCTGCCAGTTTCGGCGAGTAATCCATTGCGGGATTCATCTAATTTTTGTGCGATGATTTCGTAATCTGCGACGTTATCATCAGCATTTGCGCCTGCCGGAATTATTAAAGCTGCTGTAATATAGAGATATTTTTTATTTATTTTCATGTTGACCTCATGTGTTATGTTATAATATAACATTATCGTCACTAGACTATGAAACTTGTAAGATCAACAAAAATCTGCTTTAAGGAAATATGCTCAAAATATCAGAATTGAAACTAGGGTATGGCGGCAAAGCCGTTTTAAACCTTGCCAAATTTAGCGTTGCTAATGGCGAACACACACTGCTTAGCGGCAAATCTGGTAGTGGAAAAACCACGCTACTCTATGCACTTTCCGGCTTGTTGAAACCGCTTGCTGGCAGCATTGAAATTGCAGGAACTGAAATTACAAATTTGAGCGGTTCAAAATTGGATAAGTTTCGAGGTGAGAACATCGGCATAGTTTTCCAGACCTTGCATATGATTGCAGCGGTTACGGTGCTGGATAATATATTGGTTGCACCGTTTATGGGTGGAAAATCATTGGCACGCGTGGATGCTGTAGCATTGCTGAAAAGCTTGGGCATTGAAGATTTGGCTAATAGAAAACCTAGCGAAATCAGTCACGGGCAGGCGCAGCGGGTGGCAATTGCGCGCGCAGCAGCGAATTCTCCGAAATTGCTTTTGGCGGATGAGCCGACTTCGGCACTTGATGATGAATCAGCAGAAAAGGTTGTGAAATTGCTCTTTGAAATTGCGGAAAAATCTGGCGCGACTTTAGTTGTTGCTTCGCATGACGGGCGGATCAAGAAGCACTTCAAAAAAACCTTGAATGTTGGAGGTGCAAATGAATAGTTTCAAACTCGCGCGCGCTTATTTGCGCCATAAACTTGCGAATACGATCCTAACTATTATTACTTTTGCGATTGGGGTGGCGATTATTCTTTCATTAGTGACGGTGAATAATGCGCTAGAAGATGAATTCAGCAAAAACCTCAAAGGGATTGATTTGGTGGTGAGCGGCAAAGGTTCGCCGTTGCAGATTATTCTATCGACCGTTTTCCAACTCGATATTCCAACTGGGAATATTCCGATTGAGGAAGCTGATAAATTGAGCCATCATCCGCTGGTGGCTAAGGCTTTGCCGATGGCGCTGGGTGATAATTATAATGGACACAGAATTGTTGGGACTAATGTTGATTATATAAAACATTATAATGGCGAATTGGCGCAAGGGCGGTTTTATAACCAGCAGATGGAGGCTGTGCTTGGCAGCCAGGTGGCAGCAAGAAACCATAATAAAATTGGTGATAAAATCGTTGGCGCGCATGGTTTGGTGAATAGCGATGATTTGCATAGTGATTTTCCATATACGATCGTGGGCATATTGAAGCCGACTGGCACCGTACTTGACCGCGTTGTGCTGACGCCGGTGGAGAGTGTTTGGCATGTGCATGAGCATCCAGATGCGGATAATCCGGAGGAAATTGCCTATAAAAAAGACCATCCGGGCAATGAGTTGACGGCTTTGCTGATAAGCTATCGTTCGCCACTTGCGGCCTCACTATTGCCGCGGTTTGTGAATAAAAATAGCTCGATGCAAGCGGCAAGCCCGGCTTATGAAACGGCGCGGCTAATGAGTTTAATGGGCGAGGGAACGGAAACTATCAAGGCGTTTGGTTTGCTGATAATTGCGCTTGGCGTGTTGATTATGTTCATCAACCTTTATAATTCGATGAATGAGCGCAAATATGACCTGGCGCTGATGCGGAGTCTTGGCGGAACAAAGGCAAAACTGTTCAAAATTAGTTTAACCGAAAGTTTGATTTTGGCATTAAGCGGTGCAGTTCTTGGTATCGGGCTCAGCTATATTTCTATAAATCTAGTCAACGGTTATATTGCCTCAACTAAAAACATCCAGCTTGCAAGCGAGATTGACCAGCAAGCAGCACTCTATGTGGTTGGCGCTTCAGTGGTAATTGCATTTGTTGCGAGCTTGATTCCGGCAATTAAGGTATATTCGATAGATGTCTTTAAAACCTTGAGCAGTCGATGAAAACCAGAATCATATTACTAATTGCCATTTTCGTGATGACGACCGGTCTTAGCCAGCAGAAAGCTACTGAGCGCAAAATGCAGGAAAATTTGCCGATAGCAAGCGGTGATTTGTGGCAGAAACTGGCTAAAGCAAAAATTGATTTTGATGATAAGAAAAATGCATTTACCGCAACTGTGCCGCAAGATGTGAAACAATTATCAGGAAAAACTGAAAGTATTGCCGGGTTTATGTTGCCGCTTGAATCAACCATGCAGCATGACCATTTCCTGCTTTCAAAACGCACGCCAACCTGCCCATATTGCATGCCGGGCGGGCCGACGGAGGTGATTGATGTTTATATGCAAAAACCGGTTGAATATAATAACGGCCTACTGTTTATTACCGGTACTTTCAAGCTTGTAGATGATACAAAAAGCGGTTTGTATTTCCGCCTGGAAAATGCAACCATTCAGAATAATGATAATCCGATAAAACCTAAAAGCATAATCAGCCAGCCGCCAGTATGAGATATTTTATTATTATATTGCTGATCTTTATTGGTTTGAGCACTTCTGCTTTTCAAAAAGTGCAGCAAACATTATCACAGCCATCAGACGAACGAGCTGCGCAAAACAAACTGCCGATATCAAAAGATAATATGTGGGCGGTGCTTGGTAAAACCAAAGTTAGTCTTGATGAGAAGGAATATACCTATTCCGCCAAATATTCGCCGGAAGTAAAAGCGCTAAATGGAACGCAAATGACCATAAAAGGTTTTATGCTGCCGTTGGAAACGACGGAAAAGTTTAAGCACTTTATATTATCAAAACGCACGCCGACCTGCCCATATTGCCCACCGGGTGAACCGAATGAGATTATTGAAGTATTTTCAACCAAACCAGTTAAATGGAGCGAAAATATTATTACTGTCACCGGCAAATTCTCACTGATTAACAATCAGAATTTTGGGATGTTTTTTAAGCTGGATAATGCTGTAGTGAATTAGCTTAAGAATTGAATTCGCTTAATAGCTTATGCAAATCTTCTAGCCTCACTGGCTTAACCAAATGGTGGTCAAACCCTACTTCTTTTGATTGTTGTCGATATTCAGCTTGCCCCCAGCCTGTTTGAGCAATGAAAATAGTGTTTTTAAGTTCTGGCATCTGCTTCATTATTTTGCAAGTTTCATAACCATTCATACCCGGAAGCCCGATATCAAGCAGCACAATTGCCGGCTGGTAAGTTTTGGCGAGTTCAATTGCAGATTTTCCGTCATGCGCAAGTTTTATCTCATGGCCGGCCAACTCTATCATCCAACCCAAAGTTCTGGCGGAAGCTGCGTTATCATCCACTACCAACACGCGCAATAAAGATGTGTTATTTTGGATTTGCGGAATAATTTCTTCTTTTTCATCGGCGGCAAATATTTCAACAACCGGCAACTTCACTACGAATTTGCTGCCTTTATGTAGACCGGCGCTTGATGCTTCAATAGTTCCGCCGTGCATTTCTACTAAACTTTTCACCAATGTGAGGCCAATTCCTAAGCCGCCTTGCGTGCGTTCAAGAGAGCTATCAACTTGTGAAAATATTTCAAATATGCGCGAAAGCATATCAGAAGATATGCCAATACCATTGTCGCTGATATTGATGGTGGCATAATCTTTAGTTTGTTCGAGCGATAATTGGATATGGCCGCCAACATCGGTATATTTTGCGGCATTGTTGAGCAAATTCGAAAATATCTGCGATATGCGCGAAAAGTCTGCATTTAGCCAGATGTCTTTTTCAGGAAGGCTGGCTTCAAGTGTATGCTCGCGTTCTTTTATCAACGGTTCAGCAGTTTCAATGGCATGTCTTAGAATATCGTTGAGTTTTACAGATTCTTTGCGCAGCTCAATTTTACCCTGGGTAATGCGCGATATATCCATTAAATCATCGACAAGATGAATCATATGGTCAAGTTGGCGTGTAATTATATCTTCTGATTGTTCGCGTAGTTTTTGATCTTTGCTCATCTTCATCACCGCCAAAGCATTGCGTATTGGCGCAAGCGGGTTACGAAGTTCATGGGCGAGGGTTGCCAAAAATTCATCCTTGCGGTGGTCGGTTTCCTGGATTTTTTCAAGCAGCATGAAGTTTTCCAAAGCAGTGCTGATGCGCCCGGCAAAGTTGGTTATCAAAGCCAC
>JABDBO010000036.1:10657-10929 GCA_013288575.1 Alphaproteobacteria bacterium | reverse complement strand
TACCGGCAAGTTCTGCAGTTAGTTGCTTAATAATATCTTTTTTGGCAGCTTCCTGCGGAGCTTTGCCCAAAATAATCATATTGAAATTGCCGTCTTCGCCTATTGCTTTGATTATTTCATCCGCCAAAACTCCCTCGCGAATTATGCAGCTTGGCGTAATGCCATAATATTTCTGCGACATTTCGGCCAGCGAATTCATTAGTTGCTCAACTTCCGTGCGGCGCTCATCGCGAATTTTATCGGAAACGCCAAATAGCGTATTGGCATTATAT
>JABDBO010000036.1:0-10647 GCA_013288575.1 Alphaproteobacteria bacterium | reverse complement strand
GTTCATGATATGAATAAGTTCCAGCGCGAAATGTAAATGCTTCGCCTTACTGCAAGCAAACCGAACCGCCACGCGCGAATGGTCAGAGTTTTCGACACAAACTAAGAGTTTGGATTTCTTATGTTTATAATCCATTGCTTAAAAATTATCCTAAAAATACAATGGTCGCAACAGCTTGCGCGGCAATTCCCTCTTTACGGCCTGTGAATCCCAATTTTTCAGTAGTTGTTGCTTTAATATTAACACAGTCGGGCGAGATTTTTAAAATTTCCGCAACGCGCACCTTCATTTTGGCTTTATAAGGGGTTAGTTTCGGCTCTTCGCAGATGATTGTTATATCTACATTATTTATCACAGCATTTTTTTGCGCGGCAAGTTCTGCAGCATGCTGAACAAATTTTGCAGAATCCGCATTTTTCCATTTCTTATCATTTGGTGGAAAATGCTCGCCGATATCACCCTCACCGATTGCGCCCAAAATTGCATCTACTAACGCATGCAAACCAACATCCGCATCTGAATGGCCTTTGAGTTGATGGCTGTGCGGAATTTTAATCCCACAAATTGTCACATGCGTGCCGGTTTCAAATGCATGCACATCAAAACCCATACCAACTCGAGTTATTGGGTTTGAGTTTTGAGGTTTGAGGTCAGTTAAAGTAGTTATTTTTATATTCGCCTCATCACCCGCCACAAAATGCAGCCGCACACCGGCCGCATCGGCAACTTGTGCATCATCAGTGAAATTTGCTTTCACTTTTTTGTGCGCATCATAAATCCGCTTGTAATGAAAACCTTGCGGCGTTTGCACAACAAAAACTTCATCGCGATTCACCGCTTTGCCATCAACGCGCACCGAATCTTTTACACTCACTACCGGAATGGCCGAATCATATTTATCGAGCGTTTCAAGAATTCTTGTGATGAGATCATGGCTCACATATGGCCGCGCTGCATCATGAATGAGAACATTTTCAGGTTTGAGTTTTTGTAAGCTCTCTAATCCCAAACGCACCGAATCTTGGCGCTCTGCCCCGCCTATTACCGGATCAAGCAATTTATCCACGCCCTTAGGAAAACATTCATTATAAATTTTCTTATCACCCTTGGCGATCACCACTCTAACAGCATCAATTTCCGGGTGCTCAAGGAACGCACGCACGGTTTTGCCCAACATAGTTTCGCCATCTATAGGCAAATATTGCTTCGGAACTTCCCCACCAAAGCGCTTTCCGGCCCCTGCCGCGACGATTAAAGCTAGATTTTTAATTTGCATAAATTTCTATGTACTATATTTATCACATCAGTACATTCGAATTTTGAGATTTATTTATGATAATAAGCAAAACCATGGTTCGTAACCACCTGGCACGCGTCACCGTTGATTATTTCACCCAACATGACACGCATCCAAATAACCCGGATGAATATGCTACATATATCGATAATATAAAAAAATCTGCCGAAAAAAGCGGCGATTTAAAATGGCTAAAATTGGCAATCGAATACGTGCTCACTCATCCGGAAGAAGATGCCAGCCAGCTAAATGCCGGAACCTATGCCTTTAATAATGACCGTATGCGTAGTCTTTTAGAAACGATTTGGGCAACTTTATGGCCGGAAAGCGAAGTGCCAGTGGCACCTTCGTTTGAAGAAATGTCAGACGCAAAATGGGAAAAGCTAAAAACTAAGGGAATTTACGATCCAGCCCTATAAATACTGGATTTTTACAAAGATTTTTGCTATAAGCCACGCCGATGAGCATAAAAATCGGCAATCTGGAAATAAAGGAAAATGTCATTCTCGCACCGATGAGCGGGGTGAGCGATGTGCCGTTTCGCAAACTTGTCAAAAATTATGGCGCTGGATTAGTGGTGAGTGAGATGATCGCGTGCCGGGCAATGGTTTTGGAAACTCGCCAATCGATGACCAAACTCGCCAAAGCCGATAACCAAGATATTTCAGTTGTGCAACTCGCCGGTTGTGAGCCGGAAGTTATGGCCGAAGCTGCCAAGATGAACGAAGATTTGGGCGCGGATGTAATTGATATCAATTTCGGCTGCCCGGTAAAAAAAGTGACCAACGGTGATGCAGGTTCGGCATTAATGCGCCCAGCCGTTTTGCCACTGGCTACAAAAATTTTAGAAGCAACAGTCAAAGCCGTAAAAATTCCAGTGACATTAAAAATGCGCATGGGTTGGGACCATAACACATTAAACGCACCTGAAATTGCGCGCATCGCTGAAGACCTCGGAATTAAAATGCTCACTGTTCACGGACGCACGCGCAACCAATTATATTCTGGCAACGCAGATTGGAGATTTATCAGAAACGTCAAAAACGCGGTAAAAATTCCAGTGATCGCCAATGGTGATATTATTGATTTTGATTCCGCCGAACGCGCTCTCGCAGAAAGCGGCGCTGATGGAATTATGATCGGCCGCGGCGCTTATGGCAAACCTTGGTTTGTTAGCCAGGTTATCAAACATTTGAAAGGTGAGAAGCAAACTGATGAGCCTTCATTGCAAGAGCAATTGAAAATCATTCTCACACATTATGATGAGATGCTCGAACTTTACGGCATAGTTACCGGAGTGCGCATGGCGCGCAAACATATTGGTTGGTATTCATCCGGCAAATTTAACTCTGCCGAATTCCGTGGGCGCATTATGAAAATGGATAACCCTGCTGATGTGAAGAATGCGATTCGCGATTATTATAACGAACTAATAAATACTCGTTTCGAGCTTAATCTTGATAAAGCCGCTTAAGTTATACAACTTCTGGTTGTGTGACGCTTGAATCATTTGTCAACCATATTATATGTAGTTTGGACAAATAATTCCTGAGCCCATTTATTAACAATTTTAGTTAAATACAACCTATTTTCCTTAATGGCTAGCCTCAGTTTACTAGGCTAACTAACTGTTATATATAACTTACAGCACTTAGCCGCCTTATAATTACCCGTAACACTACTATTGCAATAGGGTTGTAATAAAAAAATAAAATATATTCCTGTGCAAGCTGCATATTTTTTGGGCTATAATAAGTTATGTAAGCCGCGGAAAGCTTGAATCTCCGCATAAATGTAATTCTAAAAGTAAGCACGGTAAATATGAGCGTTGAAATTAAAAAATTAGCAAATGGTCTCACAATTGCATGCCAAAAAATGCCCGAATTAAAAACTGTCGCCATCAACGTGATGGTGAAAGTTGGTTCGCGTGATGAAAACAAAATCAATAACGGCATTTCGCATTTGATTGAACACATGGCGTTCAAAGGAACTGCAAAACGCACCGCGCGCCAGATCGCTGAAGAGTTTGATAATATCGGCGGCTATAACAACGCATATACATCACGTGAGAACACTAGCTTCCATTGCAAAGTAATTTCAACTGAATGGAAACGCGGCTTAGATATTTTGAGTGATATCGTTTTGAATTCAACTTTCCCTGATGATGAACTCATCCGCGAAAAAGGTGTAGTGCTGCAAGAGATTTTGGAAAACAATGATAACCCTGAAGATGTGGTGAATGATATTTTCCAACTCGATGCTTATAAAAGCCAATCACTTGGTCGCTCAATCTTGGGCGATGCTGATACGGTGAATGCAATGACGCGCCAGGATATTTTGAATTATATGGCTGAATATTATCAACCATCTAATATGGTTTTATCTCTTGCTGGCGACATTAATATAGATGAGGTTGTGCGCGAAGCAGAAAAGCTTTTTGTCTTTAATAATATAGCACCTTTACCTGAGCAAAAAGTTTCGCGCTATGTTGGCGGCATGTCGATCCATAAAGATGACTTTGAACAAGTTCATATGATTATTGGCTTCGAAGGTGTTACTCATAAAGATCCGCATTATTTTACCCAGCATGTACTTTCAACCGTTCTCGGTGGCAGTATGTCATCGCGCCTGTTCCAGGAAATTCGTGAAAAACGCGGGCTTGCCTATAGCATCAGCACAAACTTGAACACCTATGATGATACCGGAACGTTTACAGTTAACGTTGGCACTTCTGAAGATAAATTCCGCGAAGTGATTGATGTTATCGTAGCCGAGCTTGGCAAAATTATGGAATCAGTTTCTGAAGATGAAATTGAGCGCAGCAAAGTGCAATTAATCTCTGGCCTAGTCATGGCAGCAGAAAACAGTAATTATTGTGCTGATGAAATTGCAAAATGCATCCTCACCTATGGCCGCTATATTACCAATGAGGAAGTTTTCGAACGCATCAACCAAGTAACATCAGGTGACGTGGTTGCATTGGCGCAGCGCATCTTCAACTCGAAAATGACATTTGCCGCGACCGGTAAAATTGAAAACTGGGCGATCAGCCAAGATATCCTTGCCTAAATCTTTGGGCAGGATACAATAATCTGGTTCAACCGGATTATAACCACATGCGCGTTCTAAAAACTTTAGCTTTCCTGATGGCGTTTCCTACGCTTGCCCATGCTGCCAATATTTACGAAATCCAAAATGTAACTGTTTCAGAACCGGATATGGAAAGCAGCGCCGCCCGTGAAAAAGGCATGGCTGATGCGCAAAAAAAAGCATTAGATGAATTGCAGAGCCGCTTGCTTACTGCCGGCTTTATAAATATTCGGCAAAATATTCCAGCATCACGCGCAGCAACGGCTGTAGATTCGCTGGATATTGTTAATGAGAAAATTAGCGCTGGGAGCTATACCGCAACTTATAATGTAATTTTTAGCCCGCTGGAAATTAGCAAAATTTTCCAAATCAGCAAAATTGAGCCTACAAAAGACCCACAAAAATTTCTGGTTCTGCCAATTGTTACCGAAGATGGCAAAACCCGAGTTTGGAAAAATGATTGGCTAAAAACTTGGCAAGATTCCAAAAAACCAGACATCATAATCCCACTTGGTGATTTGCAGGACATTCAAAACTTTAAAGAAGAAGATCTTGGTGCCAATAAACTTGAAGGCCTTAACAAAATGCAGCAACGTTACGGCACTAATAATGTTGTTTTGGTGAAATCGGAATATCTTAAAAGCAAAAATGTGCTTGATGTTGAACTGACCAAAATCAAAGGCACTGAACGCACAGTTATTAATTATGAATATCCTGGTAATGATGAAATTACCCAAGATGAACTTGCTCAAGCAGCTACTAATGATATCTCATATCGTCTTGAAAATGATAAGCTGACTGATGAAACGCTGACCACCAGCCCGAATGCAACTCAAGCACAAGCTCCAAGCCAGCCAGTTCAGGAAGAACAACCGAAAAATTTCAAAATTCCGCCTGAGCCGCCAGAGCCATATTCTCCAACTGCGCCAGGAGTTGGCTATTTAGGCGGCAGCACTACTACATTACCTCCATCTGTAACCGGCATGCCAGCTACTCCTGCTCCGGCTACAACCCCTGTTGCAAATGGAGCAGTTACACATAATGATGTATTTATAACTGCCGCCGACTTAGTTGCCTGGAGCCGCATCCGCAATAAAATATCAAAAACCCCGGGAGTCAGTGATCTGCAAATAAAATCATTCACGGCTGGCCGCGCTTATGTTTCACTCGGCCATACGGGTGATATGGCAAGCCTTAATAAGGCGTTCGCCGCACAAGGTCTAGAACTTCACACTGACGGAACCAACTGGGAAATCAAAGAGAAATAAATGAAAGTAAACCGCCAACTCACCTTTTTATTCCTCGCCTTTGCGGCGCTTTGCATCTTCCTTTATGCAGTAAGCGGTATCTTACTGCCATTTGTTTTGGGCATTTTAGTTGCTTATATGCTTGACCCGGTGGTTGATCGTTTTGAGGCGCGCAAAGTTCCACGCGGATTTTCTTCTGCTGTCGTTCTTGCGATTTTCTTCAGTATAATTATCGCTACTTGCGTTGTTGTGATCCCGCTCATTTTCCAGCAAGTTCAAGGTTTTGCGACAAAATTGCCGACTTATATCAACACCTTTAATCACGAAATCTGGCCAAATATCCGCCACAAACTTTCCCACATCAGCCCAGCATTGGCAGAACAGCTAGATGATAAAACCAAGGATATTTCCGATAATCTCGGCAATGTGGTTGAAATTTCGCTGGCGCAAATTTTCCATTCAAGCTTATGGCTGTTAAATATAGCCTCGCTCATACTCATCACACCAATTGTGAGTTTTTATCTCTTGCGTGATTGGGATGTTTCGCTTGCCAAGCTTTATTCTTTGCTGCCGCAAAATTATGCACCGGTCATTAAAAAGCAGGCGCGCCGTATTGATGATACAATTTCAGCTTTCATGCGTGGCCAGCTCACGGTTTGCTTTTTGATCGGCATTTTCTATGCAGCCGGGCTAACTATTGTTGGCCTTAACTTCGGCTTTCTTATCGGCCTTATTACCGGCATTCTAACTTTCATACCTTATGTTGGGCCATTAGTTGGTGCGCTCGCCGGGCTTACCATTGCCTTCCTACAATTTGGCGATGACTGGTATAATATCGCATTAGTTGCCGCCATATTTATTGGCGGGCAGAATATTGAAAGCAACTTCGTTACACCTAAGATCGTTGGTGATAAAATCGGCGTTCATCCGGCATGGTTAATTTTTAGCATGTTAGCTGGCGCATCACTCCTCGGATTCCTTGGTGTTATTATTGCCGTGCCAATGACAGCTGTTATTGCCGTTCTCGTCCGTTTTGCAGTTGAGCAATATGAGCACAGCTCATATTATATTAGAAACCGCAATACCGAGCATTTGGAGCAACCCCTAAATTATAAAGCTGAACCTGGCTCGCTACTTGCCATTGATGAACCACCACAACCAAAACGCAAACGCGTATTCCGCCACCGGAAAAAGGCCGCGAAAAAAGCCAAATGAGCCAGACTGTTTTCAAATTTGACGTTAACCATGATTATTCACCCGAAAACTTCCTGGTTTCCAGCTCAAACCGCGAAGCTTTCGAACATATAAAAAGCTTTCCGTGGAATTTCTATGCGCTTTCCATACATGGCCCCAAAGCTAGCGGAAAGACTTACCTGGCCAATATTCTGGCGGCAAAAAGCAATGCAATTATTATTGAAGATATCAACTCTCAAACTCCGCAAGTTGAATTGCTGCATACTCTAAACAAGGTGAAGGAAACCAACGGCCATGTTTTACTGACTTCGGAAAAGCCGTTGAACAAACTTGGTTTTGCCTTGCCTGATCTTGTTTCTCGCCTTTCCGCCATAGTTTCGGTGCACATTGATAAACCCGATGCTGAAATTTTTCACCTACTCTTTGCACGCTACTTCGCTGCCCGGCAGTTAAAAGTAAGTGACGATGTAATCGCTTATCTTGCTGGCCGCGTTGAACGCAGCTTTTTAGGCGCGACGCAAGCAGTTGAGAAAATTGATAAATTATCGCTCGAGCAAAAGCGCAACATCACTATTCCGCTGGTGAAACAGGTCATTTAGCTAAAAAATGAATGAGAATGCGCGGAATTTAAAAATTTTTGATAACGATAAATATATCGCCTCACTTTTCGCGCCAGCAGCAAAGCGTTTGCAAGTTCAGGCGCTATTCAATTTCCACTATCAAATCTCCCAAATTCCGCTGGAAGTTAGCGAACCAATGGTTGGTTTAATAAAATTCCAATGGTGGCGTGATTGCTTTGAAGAAATCCGCGCTGGCAAACCATCGCGCCCGCACCCGGTTTTACTGGGGTTAAAAGGCTCTAATGTGAATTATAACCAGCTTGAACTGGTCATAAACTCTTATGATGCTCTACTTGAAAACCAAACCCCGCGCTCGCTTGCCGAGCTGGAAGAATTCATCAACCACACATACCTGATAATTTTCGAACAGCTAGCAAATATTCTCGAAATCACTTTTGCTGAAAATACTGCTCGTGCCTACGCCTACACATTCCTCGCCCGCAAGATAAAACAAAACGGCGCAAATTATGCAAAACTGAGCATAGATCCAGCACAACTTATACAAAAATCAGCAGAATTATTGCCTGAACATAATAATGTTTTTGATATCATCACCGGCCATTATAACCGTAGCTTAACTGCTTCGCGTTGGAAATTGCTGCTAAAACTGGCCTTTTCGGGTGCTAAATTATTGTAGACTTGGGCGTTATCATTAATTACCCTAACTTATATGAACAAATATCTCTTACCACCCGGTTTTCGTGATTTGCTACCAGATGCGGCTGAGCAGGAATATTTCTGCACAACTTCGCTTATAGAAAATTTTTATAAGCACGGTTATCGCTTAGTTGCCACGCCGCTGGTGGAATTTGAGGAATCACTCTTTGAAGGCGCCGGCAAAGCCTTAGAGCCGCGCACGCTAAAATTAATTGACCCACAATCCCAAAAAACATTGGGCATTCGCGCTGATATAACAACTCAAGTTTCGCGATTGATTTCTTCTCGTTTGAGCAAAGCCAAACTACCATTAAAACTTTGCTATACCGGCGATATTATCCGCTCTTATGCGCTTAACACGCGCGGCCAGCGCCAGTTGAAACAAGCCGGAGTTGAATTTGTTGATAAAAAACCAAATCCGGCAGCCGATGCAGAAATTGCAATTTTGGCAATTGAATCACTTGCCAAGCTCGGCCTAAAAAACCTTACGATTGATTTGAACACACCTAATTTAATTGAGAAACTTGGCGTGAAAATCAATGATGAAACAAAGAAACTGATCGAGAAGCGTGATATTTCAAATCTGCCGCCAGTTATTGCAGAGCTAATTAAAGCCAGTGGTAGCGCTGAAAAATCGTTTACAGCATTGAAGAAAGCCAAACTCCCAAAAACCGCGTTAGAGCAAATTGAATATTGCCGCCAGGTTTATGAGAAGATCAAAAAATCAAACCTTACGGTTAACGTTACTACCGATTTTGTTGAGAACCGCGGTTTTGAATATCACGAAATTTTCAGCTTCTCAATTTTCGCCCGCGATATCCGCGATGAGCTAGGCCGCGGCGGTAGATATGAAATTAATAAAACAAGCGCAACCGGCTTTACCATTTATATCAACGCTTTTGCAGAGCATGTTAAAATAAAACTCCCGGCCAAAAAGAAATGAAGATTCTTGTCGTTGATGATAATATATCAATCCGGAAATTGATGAGCGATTACCTAGAATCTCTAGGTTTTTCTGAAATAACACATGCAGAAAACGGCCTAGTTGCACTGGAAATTTCGCAAAAAGAATTGCCAGATATAATCACGCTTGATTGGAACATGCCGGAAATGGACGGGCTGGAATATTTAAAGGCTTTGCGCAAATTACCCAATGGGCAAAAGCCAGTAGTGGTTTTCTGTTCAACCGAAAAATCAACTCCACGAATCCAGCAAGCGATGGCCGCCGGTGCGAATGAATATATTACCAAGCCTTTTACGCTTGATGACGTGCAGAATAAGTTTCAAAAGCTGGGGCTTTTATAATTTAAGGCCAGCTAATGCCTCTGGCGTGCCGATGTGATACCATTTTCCACCATATTCGACACCGCGAAAACCATCTAAGTAAGCAGTATAAATACGGTTTAATGGGAATGCTGGTGCCATATCATGCACTGCGGGCCGGTCAAAAACCTTCGGGCAGATAATCTGCAAACCAGTGAAAACAAATGGAACATTACCTTCCGGCTCACGCCATTCGATGCGGCCATCGCCATAAAGCTTGAAATCACCCCGCCCTTCATATCCATAACCGGTAGAAACTTGGTTGAGTAAAAGCAGGCCAACTAATTTATCATCCCAATTTTCAGCCAGGGTTTCCAGCGCAGTTTTGCCATTATTATCGTTCCAGATAATATCAGTGCTGACCACAAAAACTGGATCATTACCTAGTTTATCGCGCGCAAATAAAAGCCCGCCGCCAGTTTCTAGCCGTTCTTTTTCATGCGAAATCGTAATTTTTATATCTTTGCGTTTCGCTAAATGCGCATGCAATTTTTCAGCCTGATAATGCGAATTCACAATCGCCTCTTCAACGCCGAATTCCACCAATTTATCAAGGGCGCGATCAATCATAGTGCGGCCCTCTACTTCAACCAATGGCTTAGGAATATTATCGGTCAAAGGCCGCATCCGCGTGCCAAGACCTGCAGCGAGAACGAATGCTTTCTTAGGACTCGCCATTTTCCCTCGCATTTTTCTCAATCCAATTTTTAAGCGGCGCCAGCACCGGATATTCTAAATCACCCCGCAAATGCGCCCAAACGCGCGGCAAAAACTTCAAATAATTATCTTTGCCATCACGCTTTTTTAAACGGTTAAAGATGCCAATAATCTTGCAATTGCGTTGCGCCGCTAAAATAAAATAATCACGAACAAAGTCAGGAGCTTTGGTTTTCAAAACATTGCTGGCGATTTGTGGAGAAACATCGCGCCTAGCATCTTCCAAAAGCGAAACTAGGTCATAGGCCGGATGGCCGATTACCGCATCCTGAAAATCAAGCAAACCAATTTTGTGAAGTCCTTGGCGTTTCGGTAGCCAAATCAAGTTATCAGCATGATAATCGCGCAAAACTAGCACTTGCTTTGAGTTATCGAGCTTTGCAAGTAATTCACTCCATATTGCCTTATATTCATCGCCATTCGCATCGGTTGCATACCAATCTGTCAAAAGCGCTGCTTCATCGAGCAATTTCTCTTGTGAATATTTTTCCAAACCAGCTTC
>JABDBO010000035.1 GCA_013288575.1 Alphaproteobacteria bacterium | reverse complement strand
TTTGCCGATTTCTTCTAGCAGGCTGCGTTTCAAGCCATAGGTGCTGCCACCAGGCATGTTATCTTCCAGCATTTTGAGTGGCTCATCCATTACTTCATAATCAATAGGTTCTAGCATGGGTTTAACTTCATTATAACCACTTACCGCGTTAATTTTTTTAATGCTGTAATAAACTGAATCTGCTTTTGTTTTCTCTAGCAACTCACCCATTACTTTGAATGCATTGGGTGCAAACATATCATCACCATCAAGGAAAAATATCCACTCTGCTTGAGCAGCTGCAACGCCATTATTTGTGGTAAAAGCCGGGCCTAAATTGGTTTTATTGGCAAGAATTGTGACATTTTCCATGTCTTTAGTTTCTTGATTGATGATGTTTAATGAACCATCTGTTGAGCCATCATCAACAAATATGAATTCTTTTATGTAATTATCTTCCAAAGCCTTCA
This sequence comes from Alphaproteobacteria bacterium, assembly GCA_013288575.1. Taxonomy (GTDB): domain Bacteria; phylum Pseudomonadota; class Alphaproteobacteria; order Rickettsiales; family 21-14-0-20-44-7; genus JABDBO01. Next base: position 10,557 of record JABDBO010000035.1, on the reverse strand, counting down.
AGGAACGAATTGTATTGGCCAGATAAGATGCTTTATTATATACGGTAATTACTATAGAAATATCGACTTTCATACTAACATCTATACATAAAATTTTATATAGCTACAAACAGAAATGAGAAGAATCAGGATCATACCGCGGCTTGATATTAAAGCGCCGAATCTCATTAAGGGCGTTCACCTAGAAGGCTTGCGCGTGCTTGGTGAACCGAGCGCTTTTGCCAAAAAATATTACGAATCTGGCGCGGATGAGCTGCTTTATATGGACACAGTAGCAAGCCTTTATGGACGCAACAGTATTTTAGAAATTATCAAAAGCACAGCTAGCGATATTTTTATTCCTTTAACAGTCGGTGGTGGAATTCGTAGCGCTGAAAATGCCAAAGAGGCTTTGCGTGCGGGCGCAGATAAGATTGCACTGAATACAGCGGCAATCGCGCGGCCAGAGCTAATTTCAGAAATCGCCGATAATTTTGGCAACCAATGCGTTGTGGTTTCTATCGAGGCCAAACAAACTGCACCAGGAAAATGGGAAGCTTATACAGATAATGGGCGTGAAAAAACCGGCATTGATGTAATTGACTGGGTAAAAAAAGTGCAAAATTTAGGCGCGGGAGAAATTCTTATAACTTCTGTGGATATGGAAGGTACTAAAAAAGGTTTTGATATCAAATTAATAAAAGCCGTTTGTGAAAATGCAGCCATTCCAGTAATTGCCAGTGGCGGTATGGGGAAAATTGAGCACTTAGAAGAACTGATTCAAACCACAAATGTTGATGCAGTAGCAATTGCTAATGTGCTGCATTATAACACACTGACATTACAGCAAATTCGTGAGAAATTTGACCGCAATAAATTTGAGCTGCGCACGGCATGAATAAAAAAGTTACAATTATTGATTATGGTTTAGGCAATTTGTTTAGCGTTGCCCGTGCTTTTGAAAGCCTTGGCGCGAATGTTTGCATCACCAGTAATGCCAGTGAAATTGCCCAAGCCGGACATTTAATCCTGCCTGGCGTTGGAGCTTTTAGCAAAGGCATGCAAGAGTTAGAAAGCCGTGGATTTATTGAAGTTATTCGCAAATATGCAGTTAGCGGCAAACCGCTGATGGGAATTTGCTTAGGCATGCAGATGTTATTTGAAACTGGAGAAGAAAATGGCGAGCATAATGGGCTTGGTATTATTAAAGGCCGCGTGACGAAAATTCCGGCAGAAAAAAATGCAAAAATTCCGCATATCGGCTGGGCAAAAATTATCAAAAATGGAAACCCAAAGATATTGGAAGGAATTGGTGAGGAACATTCATTTTATTTTGTGCATTCCTACCGTGGAATTTGCGAAAATCCTTCCGATCTTGCGGCTTTCGCCATATACGGCGAAAACAAAATTACTGCCAGCGTGGAAAAAGGAAATGTGTTCGGTTGCCAGTTCCATCCTGAAAAAAGCGCAGAAAGCGGCTTGCAAATCTGCCGCAATTTCTTAGAGTTGTAATCTTTAGAGCTAAATTATGAAAATTCTCGCCCTCTCAACAAATTACAGATACCATCAAGACGTTTTGCAATCGCTTTATGATAAGGGAATTGTTGCAACGCACGTGGTTAGTCATGCTCCCGACAGTGAAAAGACTACCTGTAGTTTTTATGCCAAGCACAATACTACACTCATTAACGGCCAGAATTTTTACCAGATAAAAACTATGCAAAAAATGGTGCCTGCCGATGCGCCGGCACTTTCCAAAGAAGTACTTGATTATTTTGTCGAAGTTGAACGCGATTTTTATACTATATCTGATCGCTACGCCTATTTTTCAAAATCATTCAGGACGCGCAAACGCCTGTTTCGCTATGCTATTCGTTATTGGTTGGATTTTTTTGCTAAGAATGAAATAGATGGTTTATTTGCAATTTGCTCGCCGCATAATTTCCCTGATTATCTGGCTTTCCATACTGCGAAGTATTTAGGCATCAAAACCTTGATGACAACTGACGTCATGATTAATGACCATATTCTGTTACTTGATGATTACCGCCAGGTTTTCAAAGTGCCAGAAGATTTTATGGCTAAAAAAAGCAATGAAGAGATAATTTCTTCAATCAACCCAGTGCTTTACAATAAAGCTTTTTCTGAAAGCAGAGAGATTGCCTTTACAAAACTACTTAATGATAAAACGCTCGGCCTTAAAAATGTGAATATCAAACCCACAAAACAGCCCGGGCTAAAAAAACTCATACGTTATAAAAAACGTCTGGTGAAATATTTAACCCTCACTATGTTTAAACCAAGGTTTAAGGCAACTTTTGCCATGAATGGCGAGTTTTCCGATTTTAGCCGGCGGCTGTTTCGTCTGCAATCTGGCATTAGATTGAAGAGATTAAAGAATGCATACGAAAAACTAGCTGTTTATCCAGATTACGACAATAAATTTGTATATTTCGCCATGCATTTAAACCCAGAGCGCACTAGTCAGCCTGAAGCAGAAGTGTTTGAAGACCACTTGTTAGCAATCGAAATTCTGGCCAGATCTGTGCCGAATGATTGGGTGGTTTATGTAAAAGAAAACCCATCGCAATATGGCAAAAAGCTAAACATTGTGAATGGTAAACATTACCGCGACGCGAGTGACTACACAGATTATACGAGATTACCAAACGTAAAATTAATGCGCCAAGATGTGAAAACTGCCGATCTTATTAAGAACGCCACGATTGTTAGCACATTAAAAGGCACAGTCGGCTGGGAAACTATTGGTAGCGGCAAAGGTGCCGTGATTTTTTCCAATTCATGGTATTCGGCATGCCGTGCCGCATATAGGGTTGATGACGTTGATTCGTGCAAAAAGGCAATTGCTTCTGTTTTAGAAAAAAAATCAGATGAAATTTTTACCGATAAGTTAAAATTTTTGGCTTACATGCAAGATAAAATTGTTATTGGCAGTATGGGCGGACATCACAATATTGAAATTGCCAGTGAGCCTTATGAAAACCTAGTTGAATCTCTGGCAGATAATCTTAAGAAAAGATTTGCCGCGTAGTTAATTATAATACGATTTGTAGATAAATTTTTTGCCAGCAATTTCTACATATGCACCCGGCTTACCTGGAAAGGCAACAGCATTGACGCGCCTTTTCACTTCATCATCTGGCATATCTTTAGTAATGATGCATAAATCATTCAGCTCTTTGCGGGTATAGGCTTTTCTGGTCCACTTTTCATTGCTTGTAGGAATGATTTCATTTTTAAAGAAATCAGCCAGGATTTTTTCATACATGGCAAACATGTGAATATAGGTGCGCCCAGTAATTGAGAGCACGGTTTCATTCCCGTAAAGTGGGAAGCGAGCAACATTAACAATATCCCCACTATCAACTTTTGGCGCCATGTGGTGGCAAGTGGCACCAAATTCTTTTTCCTGGTTATAAAGTGCGAAATTCGTGCAGCCGATTCCAGGATAATTTGGTGGGCCTGGATGGAAGTTCAGCGCGGCTTTGCCAACGTTTTCTAGCAAATGTTTTGGCACTATCCAAGGGGATGAAAACGAAATTATCAGATCATATTTATCTGATTTAAGCGCCGGCATTTTTTGGCCGAACTGGCCTTTGTGGCATTCGATATCCCCATCATATTTATTTATGATTTCTTCGGCGAGATGGCCCCATTCGCTGCTTTTTGTTAAAAGTAGAATTTTGTATTTGCTCATTTTGCCAGCGGCTCTCCTGCCTTATAATTATTTGCGGATTTTTTTCCTAGCAAATCATAATATTTCGCTGCCGGAGTGCCTTTGCCATTGGTTCTTCTGGTGGTAATATTTTCTAGGGTAAGATTTTCGCCTTTATTAATATTTCTGGCAGCAACGACATGTTTGCAAGCTACATCAGCAATTTTGCGAGCCGCTGGGGTTACGGTTTTCTTGCCGTCACCCAATGTTCTTTCAACTTCACGAATTCCGGCTACATATTGCTTAAATTGCGGGATATCGAGTGAGGCTTTATGGTCTGGGCCTTCAGCGTTACGATCAAAAGTGAAATGTTTTTCGATCATTTCCGCGCCTAAAGCGACAGCTGCTGGAGCGGTGGCGAGCCCCTCAGAGTGATCAGAGAAGCCTACAGACAAGCCGAATTCAGCGGCGATTGTTTGCATAGCGCGTAAGTTTATGGCGCTGTCAGGGCATGGGTATTGTGTGGTGCATTGGAATATCAGGACGTTTTTCTTTAAGGCTGCCTGCCCTTTTTTGCTTTTATAGGCTTGTTGAAATGCCCTGGCGTTAGGTTTCGCAGTTTTAGGTGCAGTAAAGCCAAAAGCAATTACGCCGAGCGCTTGTTCGATATCTTTTAAGTCTGACATCCCGGTTGATATTAGCATTTTCACTTTCTTACGGGCGCTTGCTAACATCAATGGCGCATTAGTTAATTCGCCAGAGCCGAATTTTACAGTTTTGCAGCCGAGTTCATCGACATAAAAATCAAGCTCACGAATACCGAAAACGCTCGACATGAAATCAATGCCTACTTTCTCGCAATAAGCTTTCATTTTTTTTGCGTTTTCAAATGTAAGCTCAAGGCTTTTTAGCATTTCATATTGAGTTTTGCCGACCGAGCCGTTTTTTACCTGATATTCCGCTTTTGGCGCGGTTGGAGAAACAATATCTTCAGCGATAAAAATCTGGAATTTGGCAGCATCAGCGCCAGCAGCTTTAGCGGCATCGACTAGCTTTTTGGCCAATTTCATATCGCCATTATGGTTAACGCCGATCTCAGCTATTATGTAGGTCATAAAACTTCTTTATGGTAGTCAGTTTGGTTTTGGCGATTATATCAATTATTTTTTTTGCAGAATTGCCGTCACCATAAGGATTTTTTACTTTGCTGCAATCCAGTTTTTTGGCTTTAGTGATAGCAGATAAAATTGCTTTTTTATCGCAGGCGCAGTTGATGACCGATTTCGCCATCAGCCGCCCCTTTTGGCGGTTTCCGATATTTACAGTGGGGATTTTAAAGCTTGGGGTTTCATATAAACCGCTGGAAGAATTGCCGATTACCATATCAACAATTGCTAGCATGCTGAAATAGCGCAGAAATCCTAAGGACTCGAAGAGATAGATGTTGCTGCGGGTTTTGGAGAATTTTTGTAGAGCAGCGCGGATTTTTTGGCCTTCCGGATCGGCATTGGGCATAGTGATGATAACGGAATGTTCGTCGCTTAGCTCGCCAAGTGCGCTGATGAATTGGGTGATTTGTTTATCAACCGGAATTGTGGCGAGTGTTTCGGGGTGGAAAGTGACTAACAGGTTATATTTACGGAATTTGATTTTTAGGTCTTTAGCCAGCTGCTCTTTGCTTAGTTTTTTAAGAGTTTTGATTTTGTCGAGCGATGGCGAGCCGAAGTTGAAAACAGTTTTTGGACTTTCGCCGAGCTGGATTATGCGGCGGCGGGAATCTTCATTGGTGGCAAAATGTAGGTGGGACATTTTGGAGATAGCGTGGCGGATGGCATCATCAAACGCTCCTTCGGTGACATCACCGCCGTATGTGTGCGCGATTGGGATGCGCATAATTAGGCAGGCACTAGCAGCGGTCAGCATTTCGTAGCGGTCACCGGCAATGATCATTAAATCAGGCTTCAGTTTGGTGAGTGTGGCGGCGAGCGCAATTAGTTCGCGGCCCATTGATTTGACTATACTCTCGGCATTATCACCGCTTTCTAGCATTTCGACTTTGGCATCAATTTTTTCTGAGATTTCGTTGACGGTTAGGCCATGCGCTTTGCTCAAATGTGCGCCGGTTACGATTAGCTGCAACTTTAAGCTCTTATTTTTTTGCACTTGTTCGATCAGGGGTTTAATTAGCCCATAATCTGCGCGTGTGCCGGTGATGAAGCAGATTTTTTTCATGCGAGGTTGACCGAGCTTGGGATGTTGATTACGCGAGAGAACATTTCATCCGCATTAGTGAGATCCATTTTTGGAGAATTATTTAAATATGGCAAATGGTGCATCGGCTGCCAAATTGGGCGGGTCATAATTTTGGCGGCGTTGGTTTTCTGCATGATTTCGTCGCGGTATTTTTTAAATTCCGGTTTTAAAATTATTGCCTGGAGCCAATAATTGCTTTGGCAATTTGCGGGTTCCGACATTATTTTTGCGGTTTCTGAAGTTTTGAAAGCCTCAACATATTTGGAGTGAAGTTTGCGTTTTATACCCAAATATTCATCCATTTTTTCCAACTGCGCACAGCCAAGTGCGGCGTTTAGGTTGGGCATGCGGTAGTTGTAACCGAGTTCATCATGATAATATTCATACGGATGCGGTTGTTTGGCTGTAGTGGTGATGTATTTAGCTCTTTTGGCGAGCGCCTCATCATTAGTGAGAATTGCGCCGCCGCCGCCGGTAGTGATGATTTTATTGCCGTTGAAGCTAATGGCAGAAAGCTGGCCATAATTGCCAACGTGTTGGTTGTGGTAATAACTGCCCAAGGCTTCGGCGGCGTCTTCGATTAATATGATGCCGAATTCGTCACAGATCTTGCGCAGGTCTTGCAATTTGGCGGGGTGGCCGAAGATGTGGGTGACAACTAGCGCTTTTATTTTTTTGTTGTTTTTTGTTTTAAGATATTCGCGGAGTTTATCAGGGCAGACGCCGAGGCTTTCGGTTTCACAATCAACGAAATGGGTGGTGGCGCCGCAATATTTTATGGCGTTGGCGGTGGCGACGAAAGTAATTGCGGGGCAAAGGATTTCATCACCAGGCTGGATGCCGGCGAGCTGGTAGCAAATGTGGAGCGCGGCGGTGCCGTTGACGACGGCGACAGCTTTTTTGGTTTGGGTGTAGACGGCGAGATCGGCTTCGAATTTATCGACGTATTTGCCGACGGAAGAAACCCAGCCGGATTTTACGCAATCTGTCACATAATCAACTTCTTTTTGGCCAAAGATTGGTTCGTGCAGCGCATAATCAGCCTTTTCCGGGAGAGCGGATTTGATTCTGGCGATAATATCATCTGCTATATTCATTAGAGATTATATATGTTGCTTTTATAGGCACTCAAGTTTTTCGGATCGCGGAACCATTCGACAGTTTTTTCCAAGCCGCGCTTGAAACCATCAACTCCTATATATTTCGGTTGCCAGTTCATTAGCTCGCGGCCTTTGGCGTTTGATGATAGCAAACGCTCAACCTCACTGTTTTCAGGGCGGTGGCGCTGTGCGTCAGTGGTGATTTCAATTTTGTGGCCGGTGACTTCAGCGATTAATTTGGCGGTGTCTTCAATGCTGACTTCGAATCCGGCACCTAAGTTGATGGTTTCGCCAATTGCTTTATCGCTTTCGGCCGCGGCAATAAAACCGGCGACAGTATCTTCGATGAAGCTGAAATCTCTGGTTGGATATAAGGCGCCGAGTTTTACGCGGGCGTCACCTTGCAGTAATTGAGTGATAATTGTAGGGATAACGGCGCGGGCAGATTGGCGGGGGCCGTAGGTGTTGAATGGGCGGAGGATTGTTACTGGAGTGTTGAATGAGGCGTAATATGAATAGGCAATCTGGTCAGCACCAATTTTGCTGGCGGAATATGGAGATTGGCCTTGGAGCGGGTGTTCTTCAGTAATTGGCACGAATTTGGCGGTGCCGTAGACTTCGCTTGTTGATGTATGAATGACTTTTTTAACGCCGAGTTCGCGGGCCGCCTGGACCACGTTTAATGTGCCGGTGACGTTTGTATCAATATATGAGGCTGGAGAGTGATATGAGTAAGGAATGGCAATTAGGGCGGCCAGGTGGAAAACAACCTCGACGCCTTCCATGGCTTTTTTGACGCCGAATGGGTCACGCACGTCGCCGGCGAAGATATCTAATTTGTCGCGGAGAGGAGAATGGTCGAGCCAGCCCCAGGAGTTGAAGGAATTGTAATAGACAAATGCCCGTACGTCGCAGCCATGGGCGGTTAGCGCCTCAACCAGATGCGAGCCGATAAAACCGTCTGCGCCGGTAACCAGAACTTTTTTGCCTTTAATATCCATGCGGCCAGTTTTGCCAGAATTGGGGCTTCTCCGCAAGCATCATAATTAATATGTAAATAATTATTGAGAAAAAATTTCAACTAGGTTATTAGATAAATTTCATACTAATTTTTATTCCGTAGATGTTAAAAATCGTGGCAAATAAAGATTCACAGAAACAGGCTCATGTAATTGTCGTGGGCAACGAGAAAGGTGGCTCGGGTAAAACCACTACTACAATGCACATCATCACCGGCTTAGTGAAGCTGGGGTTTGACGTTGGCAGCATTGATATAGACGCACGTCAACAAACTCTTACACGCTATTTTGAAAACCGTCTGCATACGACGGAAAAAGAGCATATTACTCTGCCGACAACTGAGCATTATGTAATTTATAAAGCGACCGGCAAAAAGCTGATTGCTGAAGCTGAACAAGATGAGCATGACCGTTATATGGAGCGTTTGGCGTTTTTATCAACGCGTAAAGATTTCATTGTTGTTGATACTCCGGGTAGCGATTCATTCCTTTCACGTTTGGCACATTCGCATGCTGATACAGTGATTACGCCAATTAATGACAGTTTCGTTGATTTTGACGTTTTAGCGAAAGTTAATGGCGATACTGGCGAAATCGTTCGCCCGAGCGTATATGCAGAAATGATGTGGAACCAGCGCATGGTTCGCGCGCAACGTGCGGGAAACAACAAAGGTATTGATTGGATTGTTATGCGTAACCGCCTTTCGCACCTGGATGCGAAAAATAAACGCAAAGTTGAAGAAGCTCTCGATAAACTTTCAAAACGCGTAGGTTTCCGCATTGCGACTGGTTTTTCTGAACGCGTTATTTATCGTGAATTATTCCTAAAAGGCTTAACTCTGCTTGATCTGCTTGATAGCGAAACTGGCGTTAATGTAACGATATCGCATATTGCTGCACGTGCTGAAATTCGCGATTTGCTATATAATTTGCGCATTGATAGCGTCACTGAGCGGTTAAATGAAAAATCCGCCGAAAAAAAAAGCAGCGAAGCCATAGCTGAGCCGCAAGCAGAACCACAGCAGCAAATAGAACAAACAGCACAGAATGAAGAAAACTCACCGGTTTATAAAGCGGTTGGGTAAGTTTTAGCATTAATTCTTAAAAGCGTAACAGGTATATTATATGTTCAGAAAGGCCAAAAAAGGTTCAAACGTAATTTCCAAAGATTTGAACGAATCTATCAAAACGCTTTCATACCTGGCCCGCGCTGAAAAATATTTTGATCTGGAACTGAACAAAAACGGGCAAAACACCAAACCGCTTTTGCGCATTGTTGATATTATTGAAGCGCTTCGCCGCATTCATGAATTGACGCAGCAATTAGAACAGGGCCACCCAGTACCAGAGTCTGCCAAATCATGGTTTACCAAAACGCCGGAAATTATGGATGTAGTTTATGATATCATGGCGCTGAATCCGAAAGGTTTGGTCACCAGCGATAAAGTTGTTCTTGGCAAACTTGCTTATAGCCTCGAAGAAGCGCGCCGTTTGGCTGGCTTTGCACCGGTTTCACTCGGCTCTCCTAACCGAGTTGAAGAAGAAAGTGCATTTCTTATACCAAAATCTCCTGTTGTGCAGCCTGCCGCACCAGCTCCTGCGCCGCAAGCAATACAAGCTGAGGCGCAAGCACCTAAACCGCAGCCTTCACTTGCTGAACAATTTCAAACCCCAGCACCAGCCGCTCCATCATATGTTGAAGAGCCAATAATGCCGCGTGCGGAATATAAACTGGAAGCCAAGCAAGAGCCTAAACAAGAAGCCAGACAAGAATATAAACTCGACCAGCCGCTTGAATGGGAGAATAACATTAATTTTGAAGAAGCCGAACAAGCTGCGGCGAAAATTTCTGAAGAACAACCGGAAGCGAAAGAAACTAAGAAGAAAAAAGTTGTTTCAATCAAGCAAAGCAAGAAAGATACTGCCAGCTCCGCAAAAAGCAATTTACCACAAAAATATTTCGCGACTTCCTATGCCGGCATGAATTTGCAAGAAGGCGCTGAAATTGTTTATGATCTTGCCGAAAACCCGGACAACTTGGAAATTGTACTGCTTGAGCATGCAAGCCGCGTAAAACCAGTAGCGCAAGCTAAGGAAATTGCCAGCGACCTCTTTGCGATTGCACCAATTGCCGATTCATTTGAAACCGGTTCTGAGCTTATTGATAAAAAGCACCTCGCAGTTCTTAAAAATGCTGATAAAATCATTTCCGTATGCCGTGATCTGGCAAATTTGCAAATTGAGGGTTTTGACCGCCGCAAACAGAAATTGTTTGAAAAATTCATTCCACAAGATATCAAACGCACAGTAGAACTTGCAAAAATCGCTTATCCGGAAGCGTTCTCGACCACCGATGCTAATGGCGATAATGTTACAAATACACTTCTAGATTTTTCAGATATTATTATTGCACATGCTGATGAAGCAGAAGATAAGCTTTTTGCTGAATTGATTTCGCAAGTGGTTTCGCAAATTGCACTTTATGCAGAAAATAATGATCTGCGCCTAAAATTTGATATTAATATCAAGA
>JABDBO010000034.1 GCA_013288575.1 Alphaproteobacteria bacterium | reverse complement strand
GGTGCCGAAAACTTTAGAAATGGTTTATCGCTTCCGCCAGAAAAATGCTGAAACGCCGCTGATTTTGATGGGTTATTATAATCCGCTTTTGCATTACGGCTTGAAAGAATTTTGCCACGACGCAGCACTCGCCGGAGTTGATGGTTTGATTATTGTTGATCTGCCGCCGGAGGAAGATGCGGAACTTTCGCATTTTGCGCGTGAAAAAGGGATTTCGATTATCCGTTTAATTTCGCCAACGACCAATGATGAGCGCTTGCAAACGGTTTTGCAAAACACCAGCGGCTTTGTTTATTACATTTCCATGGCCGGAATTACCGGTGCAAAAGCGGTGAACCCTTCAACCGTTGGCCCATATGTCGCCAATATCAAACGCTTCACAAAATTGCCGGTGGCGGTTGGTTTTGGAATTAAAAGCGCGGCGCATGTGAGAGAGATCAGCAACTTCGCCGATGCGGTTGTGGTTGGCTCGGCCATCGTTGGCAAAATTGGTGAATATGCTAAAAACTACAGCTCAAAATCTGACCCGAAACAGTTGGTAAAAGATATTGGCGTGTTTGTAAAATCACTGCGCAATGTGCTTTAAGGCTAGTGCAAATTTAAATTTTTCATTTTTTGTGCATTTTCTGACCCAACCCATTGTTTTAATTCAATTTTAATAATTTGTTAGTGGCTATGCAAAGCCACTTATTGACATTTTCGAGACGCTTGAGGACGCCTTAAAGACAGAATTTGGCTCTACATGAAAATTGTAGGCATGGGGTGAGCTAATAGTCAAATTAAGTGGGCAGATTTTTCGCAAATGCCCACCGCCAACCATATGTGGTATTGAAACTTAAATTGATGGCAGTAGAACTAAGATTAGCCGTTTGCTGCTTCTTTCTTATCTTCTTTCACGAGTTTGTTTTTGGCAATCCACGGCATAAGAGCACGGAGTTTGCTACCGACTTTTTCAATACCATGTTGTTTGCCTTTTTCGCGCCAAGCGAGCAATTGTTTTGCGCCCTGGGTTGAAGTATCGGCAATGAATTCTTTCGCGAAGCCGCCGTTTTGAATATATGTCAAAACTTCTTTCATGCGTTTTTTAGTATCGGCATCAATGATTTTTGGACCAGTTAAATAATCACCATATTCAGCCGTGTTGGAAATTGAATAGCGCATATTCGCCAGACCGCCTTCATAGATGAGGTCAACGATCAGTTTCATTTCGTGGACGCATTCAAAATATGCCATTTCAGGTGGATAGCCAGCTTCGACCAAAGTTTCAAAACCTGCTTGCATAAGCGCAGTTACGCCGCCGCAGAGAACTGCCTGCTCACCGAACAAATCAGTTTCGCATTCGTCTTTGAAATTGGTTTCGATAATGCCAGAACGGCCGCCGCCAACACCTGATGCGTATGAAAGCGCGATTTTGAGTGCGTTGCCAGTAGCATCTTTATGAACTGCAACCAGGCATGGAACGCCGCCGCCTTTAACATATTCACCGCGAACTGTGTGGCCCGGGCCTTTTGGAGCAACCATGAACACGTCCATATCAGGGCGTGGGACAATGTAGCCAAAGTGAATGTTGAAGCCGTGCGCAAATGCGAGTGCTGCACCTTGTTTAATATTATCTTTGATTTCTTGATAAAGCTCGCCTTGGAATTGGTCTGGAGCGAGGATCATTACTACATCAGCACCTTTAACCGCTTCCGCCGGGGTTTTAACGACGAAGCCATCTTTTTCCGCGCGCGGTTGGGTTGATGAGCCTTTGCGCAGGCCGATCACCACATTTTTCACACCGCTATCTTTGAGGTTTTGCGCATGCGCATGGCCTTGTGAACCATAGCCGATGATGGCAACTGTTTTGCCTTGGATGATGGAAAGATCAGCGTCTTTATCGTAATAAACTTTCATGTGGTGCTCTTTTATATATGTGTTGAGGCAGGTGTTTTAGCACCAAATAAGGGATTTTGGCAAGATCTTTGAACTTAATATTATTTTCCTTGAGAATTTGCAGGACTGCATGCTGTTTCATGCACTGCTTGATCTAAACAGGTTCTTAATAACCTACTCCCAAATTCTGGTATTATAACAGCTACTGAATCGTTGAAATTATTGCGAAAACCAAGCTGTCCACCGTGCCCTCTAACAAATCTTTCAACATTAGAAAATATGATATCTTTTTCCGCCTTAGAATAAGGAATTTCTGTAATCGCCTTACCAGCTAGCGTAGTACCTCTCATAAGCACCGGTTTCAATTTTATTTCATATGCCAATTCCCCTGATAATGGACGTGTAATCCATCCACCTTGGGTCTGCTTCACATGGAATATTGCAGATAAATCTGTCTGAATTTTAGATAAATCTTCGTTTGGCTGCTCTACATCTGCTTTAACTCTCTCTACAAATGAATGTATTAGGCCTTTCACGCGCTCACTTAAAGCTTGCTGATCTACAAAAATCATTTTGATTCCCTTTATTAAAATAATTAACTTTTATAAAGCAATTTCCAGCAAAGCGCAAGTGTAAATTAAATGATATTTATATATTAAAAAGGCCCGCTTTTGATGGCGGGCCTTTTGGTATTCTCCTCATGAGATCCACGAGATCGGTTAGGCCGACTCGAGGATTGGGGGATTATTCCCCGTTTGATTTGCGGCGCATATAAGCCGGGATTTCGTAATAATCCTCATCAGAATCAATTTTTACGCGCTCGCGGTTGCCAACTGGGCGACGGCGGTTTTGCTGCTCTTCTTCATGATCAGCAAAGCCGAAGCTGCGGGCTGCGCGCTCAAAAAAGCCGCCTTTTTTGGCTTTCTTCTGCTGAGGCGTACCGAATTGCTGGCGGGCAGTGACAACTTTCTCAGCTGGGAAAGATGCTACGTTGCTGCCTGAATTATAATCGCCTTCCTCTTCAACTTCTGCCGGTTTAGGCGGTATGAACCTTGAAGAGGCTTGGGTCTTTTTTCCGGTTTCTGCCTGTCCATATGAATTAGCAGAAGATTGACGCGGCTGGGTTTCAGCGCGTTCTGAACGTTCTTGTCTTTCAGAGCTTGATTGGAAACCGTGAATGCCAGCGTTGCTAACACCGGTATCGATACCAGTTGCAACAACTGAAACGCGGATTTTGCCAGAAAGATCATCAGAGAAAGTAGAACCGAAGATGATATTAGCATCTTGATCAACTTCTTCGCGGATACGGTTTGCAGCTTCATCAACTTCAAAGAGAGTCATATCTGGGCCGCCAGTGATGTTGATCAACACGCCGCGCGCGCCTTTCATAGAAATATCATCAAGCAGTGGATTAGAAATTGCAGCTTCAGCAGCTTCGATAGAACGGTTATCGCCTTCGGCTTCACCAGTTCCCATCATCGCTTTGCCCATTTCAGACATAACAGTGCGGATATCCGCAAAGTCGAGGTTGATGAGGCCAGGCATAACCATCAGATCAGTTACGCCGCGAACACCTGCATGTAATACGTTGTCAGCCATTTTGAATGCTTGGCTGAAAGTTGTGTTTTCAGTAGCAAGGCGGAAAAGATTTTGGTTAGGGATAACAATGAGCGTATCAACATAACGCTGCAATTCATCAAGGCCTTGTTCAGCAAGTTTCATACGATGTTTGCCTTCGAAGTGGAATGGCTTAGTAACGACGCCAACAGTTAATATACCTTGCTCGCGTGCGAGTTTAGCAATTACCGGAGCAGCACCTGTTCCAGTTCCGCCGCCCATACCAGCAGTTACAAACACCATGTTGCTGCCAGTTAAATGTTCGAGAATTTCTTCAACAGTTTCTTCCGCTGCCGCGCGACCAACTTCAGGAGTTGCACCTGCACCCAAACCTTGGGTGATGTGCATACCGAGTTGGATTTTATGATCAGCTTTTGAATATTCGAGCGCTTGCGCATCGGTATTAGCTGCAACAAAGTTCACACCTTCAAGGTTTGATTCGATCATGTTGTTGACCGCGTTACCACCAGCACCACCAACACCGATGACGGTGATTGTTGGCTTTAGTGCCGTTGATTTTGGAACTTGTAAATTGATCATATTATATGTCTCCCTAGAAGATTTTGTTGGCGCAGATGAAAAATTCTATAACTACTAGATACGCCCTTATTTTTTACAAATCAACCGAAAAAATGCAATATATTGTGTTTTTTGCAACATCGGTTTTTTGCGAAGATAAAACAGCGCGTTAAAGTGTTTGTAGGAATTTTTCTACTCCGAAATTTTATTTTTTCAACTGCAAAAATCGCTTTTTGGAAAATATTTTTTTGAATCGTATTGACACAAGATTTAGATGGTAGGTTATAGGTCTTAAGTCGTAAGATTTTTGCTCCTTATGACCTATGACTTACTACTTATGACTAGACCTAGTTAGACGGTCATTTATCGCGGCACCAACTTCTTCGTTTGGAATTGGCGCAACTGCGATTGGTTTGTTTAATGCATCCGCAGCATGGAGCATGGAAAATAAATTTGCGGCCGCCTCTATTAAACTTCCGCGCTCACTTAAATTGAAATCACATTTCATATTTCCGAAACCGATGAAGGTTTCGTTTGGTTGTGGTGAGTCAGCATTGATGCGGATTGGATTTTTAGGTGCGTAATGCTTTAGTAGCTGCCCCGGTGATATTATTTTTTTATGTTCCCCGTGCGGACCTCCTGGCCCTCCGATAGAACACCGCTCCGCGGGCTGATGGCTCGCTCGGCTCCTGCCTCGCACATCTTCAATCTGCAAAACGCCTTCACGGAGAACTATCACATTATCATGTTCATCGAAGGTTATAACAGTTGATTCCAAACCAACTTCGCATTTGCCACCCTCCACTATATATATATGTGGAAAATTCTCGGCGACATGTTTGGCTTCAGTCGGCGTCAGCTTGCCGGAAATATTTGCGCTGGGAGCTGCCAGCATTAGGCCGCTTTTTAAAACTTCGCGCATAATAGGATGGGCTGGCACACGGATGGCGATTGTGTCTAGGCCGGCGGTGGCAAGGGCGGCGAATTTTTTATCACGTTTTGGCACGACGATGGTGAGCGGACCGGGCCAGTATTTTTTTGCGAATTTTTTTGCGGCTTTAGAAAACACTCCGATTTTTTCGGCAGCCGCGAAATCATAAACATGCACAATCAGCGGATTGAAACTTGGCCTGCCCTTTGCGGCGTAAATTTTAGCGACAGCGGTATCATTGCCGGCATCTCCTGCCAGCCCATAAACAGTCTCGGTCGGCAGCGCGACAATTTCGCCTGCTTTTAATAACTCGATTGCTTTTTCAATCATGTAGTTCTTATAACACGTCAAATTACAATTGCGCTAGGCCGAAGAGAATAAACTTGAAATTCGAGAACCGGAAGCGTAAGTGTATAAATTATACATGCGAACCGGAAGTGAAGAATTTCGGATTTATTCGCCAGGCATAGTAGCAATTGGGGGGAATATGGTAAAAGTAATCACAATAGCACAACAAAAAGGCGGTGCGGGAAAAACCACGGTAACTGCGCATCTTGCAGTAGCTTTCGCTCAGCGCGGCAAACGCACGGCTATTATTGATATTGATCCACAAGCTTCACTCTCTACCTGGCATCGCATCCGCGAAGAAAAGTTTGGTGAAGATTATACGGGCCTCACTTGCATCTCCTCAACCGGCTGGCGCTTGGCCAGCGAAATTGCTGACCTGAAAGATGAGCATGATGTTATATTGATTGATTCTCCTCCACATATTGAAGCTGATGCGCGCAATGCGATTCGCGCAGCTGATTTGATTATTTTGCCAGTGCAGCCAAGCCCGACTGATTTGTGGGCAACTAAAGCGACTTTGGAAATTGGTGAGCAGGAAAATATTGAAATGCGGATTTTGCTTAACCGCGTTTCGGCAAATTCAAAACTGGCGAAAGCGGTGAATGCTGATTTGAAAAAATCAGTCGGCAAGGATTTGCTAAAAAGCCAGCTCGGCAATCGCGTATCTTTTGCCGGTTCGATGATTGATGGGCGCACAGTGATGGAAGCTTTTCCGGGCACTATGGGTTCTGATGAAGTGAAAAATTTGGTGGCAGAAGTGGAAAATATTCTTGGTATTGGCAAGAAAGCAAAAGGCAAAACCAGCAAGAAAGAATTAGAAGCGGCTTAGTTGATCTTTTAATTATTGATACCCGGCTTACTAATCAACAGGGCTTCTCCCGCCCACATCACGCTTGAGGCCAAGCTTATTTAGCAATAGTTGCGTCACTTCATCCGAATGCCCGGAAAACAACCTGTCTTTTAACGCCAAGACTTCCCGCTCTATTGCATCTTTTTCAACCAGCTGTTTTAATTTTGCCAGTAAACCCATATCTTGCGTTTGCGCCATAGGCACGCTCAAAACAATTTTTACACATATGCCTCCTTTCCCACCGGTATTTGGCCTTTGATAAGGTTCTTCCCGCACTTCCAAATTAGCATTATAACCTGTTTGCTGAAATAATGTGTGCGCCGCTTGGTATACGGGCGAGCCATCAAATTTAATATAATCACCCGGTCTAGTTTGCGCCGTCTGCCCATCAACCTCAATCTTCACAGCTAGTGTAGATGTGAGCGGATCACTTCCCATGTAAGGAAAGGTCAACCCTAATTGTGCCTTAACAAATTCCCCAAATTCTGGATTATATACCATCTATCATTCCTTATTTATTGATCTTATAACGATAATATTTAATTATTAAGATATTAATAACTTAAGCTAAAGCCAGCAAGAAGCGGCTTAGTTTTTACCGTAAACTTGGGCCCTGATATTATCTCTGAAATCTTTGAGTTCTTTGGGAGTCGAGGATTGGATTGATTGTTTATTTTTTTTCTCTTCAGACTTCATATATTTATCAAATTCCTCCGGCGTTATCACACCGTCATGATTAGTATCTATACTTTTCAACAGAGAAGATCTGTCCAAAAACATATCACTAACCCTATCAGGTCTTGCGTCCTTATTAAATTTTATATCTTGTGCAGTAGTTTTTTTATGAAGCCTTTTATTCTCCGCTTCCATCTGCTCCAAACCCGTTAGTTTGCCATCATATTTTCCACCGGCAGGAATTACCCCTAAAATATATTTACCTGTATCTTGCTCAGCAAACTCGCGCATTATACTATCCTGAGCTTCGGCAATAGTTATATTTTTTGTCGGGTCATAATGACGCCTTGGTTTATGCGCCATCGCTTCTTCATATTTCCCGTAGGCTTTATCCAGATTATCGTTATAACGGGCTTTTACAGCTGCTTTAATATCTGTCCCAGGCTTCTCAATAGCACCCTCGCCGTAGCTTCTTATGCTATTATCTTCGCCTCTGGTAATAACAATATCACCATTCAAAATTAAACCACCATTTAAGTTTTCCTTAAAGCTCATATCTGGATTAGTAGCATCAATAATATTATGCGGTTTTGCTTTAGATTGAATAAATGCATGTGAAGCAGATGTGTAGCCTCTAGTTCCACAAAAATAATTTTTAATTCCAACTTTATCCATAACATAGCTGGTTATTGCGGCTTCTTCTCTGCAAACTAAATGTCCCGTGGCATAATTAGCTAATTTATCGCCACCTCTTGCGGCATAATATTCATGTCTTTGTATCGTTAATTCTGCAAACTTTATACTTGCAGGCCCATTTTCTATGCCCTTCTTTTCTTCAAGATCAGCTTCGTATTTAGCTTGGCTTACTTTTTTATCAATTTCTGCCATTCCCTTGTCATAAGGGCCGTAAAATTCATCGCTGTGCATTAGCGAAACGATCTTTTTACAAATCTCTTTTTCATTACGTTTAGAATTCCAATGATGGGCAGAAATTTCGCTCTGAACGCGTGCTAATAATTTATCCAGCCGCGGATCGCCATTCATATCCAGAACAAGTTGTCCGTCTTCAACTAAACATTTTGTCTCTGCAATAAACTCGCTTGGAACTATGGCTTCTGTCCTTTTATACATAAGTTAATTTTAGCAAATAAATATTGCCGATTTATGACAGATTTTGATTATTGTTAGTATAAATTAATATGTTAACTCGAAAGACTACAACTAAATGTTTTATAAAAATGGATTTAAGCCAGAACCGCATCATCAATTTGCGTCTCAACTCGCTCCCTGCCCTGCCAGTTGGTGAGGCGCAGTCTTGCGGCTACATGCATGTTCTTCATTTTGCTATGCAGGAAAAACTGGCCGAGTTTGCCTTCCATGGCGCGGAAGCACATGGCGTAAACTTTTGAACCGCTGCCGATTCCGCCGTCATCAAAAATGCAGCGGACGTGGCCATTGCCGACTATTTGTGAATCAACCAAACGGCAATTGGCAATGACGAAACGCGGCTCGGAATTGCCGGTGCCATATGGCGCGGCTTTTTCCAGATCATGCACTAATGCAATATTAATTCCACTCACTGCGATTGCACCATCGAGGTTAATTGTGCGGCCGGAATTATGGCCGGGTTGAATTGATAAACGTTCGAAGAGGAATTTGCGGAGTTCTGGAAGTTTAGCTTCTTCAGCGGTGAATCCGGCTGCCATGGCGTGGCCGCCACCGGTGAGGGTTAAGCCAAGATCGCGAGCGCTAGCAATTGCTGCGCCTAAATCAACACCGGGGATTGAGCGGCCGGAGGCTTTGGCAATGCCGTTATTAATTGTCACCACTGCGCATGGTTTGAAATAGCGATCTTTCATGCGGCTCGCGACGATGCCAACTACGCCCTGGTGCCAACCACGGCCGATAGGCATGATGAATGGATCATTCATATGTTCGGCTTCGACGATTTTGGTAGCTTCTTCTTCCACCTGCATTTCAATGGCGCGGCGTTCGTTGTTGAGTTCGTTTAGCTTGAGCGAAATTTCTTTGGCCTCGAGCGGATCTTCAGTTGTTAGTAGTCTTGCGCCGAGTGATGCTTCGCCAATCCGTCCACCAGCGTTGATGCGTGGCCCGAGCATAAAGCCAAGGTGGAATACGCCTGCTTTTTCGGAGAGACCGGAAACATCGGCAAGTGCGGCCAGGCCAACATTGGTGCGGCCAGAGAGAACTTTTAACCCTTGAGCGACGAAGGCGCGGTTGATGCCGGTTAGTGGCATGACATCACAAATTGTGCCGAGTGCGACGAGGTCTAAGAGTTTGAGCAAATTCGGTTCGGCGTGGGTTTTGTAATAGCCGAGGTTGCGGAGTTCGGTGTTGACGGCAACGGCGAGCATGAAGGAAACGCCGACGGCGCAGAGATGTTTATGCTCGGTGGTTTCATCCATGCGGTTGGGGTTTATTACGGCATGGGCTTCAGGCAGCAAATCGCCGCCGATGTGGTGGTCGACAACGATTGTTGCGAAACCGATTTTTTTGGCGACTGCCAATGGCTCGTATGAAACTGTTCCGCAATCAACCGTTACCAAGATTTTGCAGCCGATATCCCACAAATGCTGGATAGCTTTTTCATTGGGGCCGTAGCCTTCTTCGATACGGTCCGGGATGTAAATTACGGCTTTGGCGCCGATTGAGTTGAAGAAGCGTTTTAAGAGGCTTGAAGCGGTGGCGCCATCAACATCATAATCACCGAATATCGCGATTTTCTCGCCATCGATCACGGCTTTAGCGCACCTTTCGGCGGCTTGCTTCATATCTTTATAGTGTAGCGGGTCAGGTAGTGAGTTCTTCACGCTTGGCTTCAAGTAATCATCCGCGTTTTCTTTGCCGATGCCCCTTGCTACCAAAATTTTCGCCAACACTTCGGAAAAGCCGAAATGCTCCATCAAGGCTTTTACCTGTCTTTCGTCACAATCTCTAAATTTCCACTTATAACCCGATACACTCTGTTCCACTTCCAAAATGTTGCTCATTATAAATTAGGTTAACTTAGATTTTAAAGTGTTGCAACAACTCTGTCAGCTCCGCGATGTGGCTTTTTTTAACACCAAAAATTACAATAATTACAATATCTTATCTTGCAAGCCCTGTACGCGTCACATGTATGCAATAAAATTCCGCTATTATTTATCCAATTGTAATAATTTATTTGGGTTTTGAAATGCCTCTCGCTGAAGATAGTACAAAATCTTTTACAGAACGTATCATTCATAGCAGCAGCAAAGAACACCGGAGATCTGTAAGCCCCAAACTCCAATTTTTAAGAAGATTGTATTATGCGGATATCACGCCTGAATTAGTTAATTATACTAATCAAGAATTGATAGGCATGATTTCAAGATTAATTGAATTAGCGACATATTTCGATAGCGAAGATGAACATATTGACCCAAATATGAGAGAGGGAGATCTTTGTAAACTAAAAAAAAATGTTTTAGAAAAGTTTTTAGAAGTTGATCTAGATACCGTTTCAGATGGCTATGTTGATGCAATAGCGAGGGCTCATGAAGGCGTAAGCGCCGGAGAAGTAAAATTACTGATTTCAGCTAAAATAGATGGTGACAGCCACTATTCCAGATATCCTAAAACCATTAGGGTTCATCCATTCTGCACTTATGGAACCGCTTCCGACGTTTTGGCTCATGAGTGCGGGCATTATGCTACGTCGGATGGAAAACATCGCATAGCATATTATTGGGCAGGCGGATATCGCGATAAATTGCATGAGCTTTTTCGTGATGAACTCAGGCAAATTATGCGTGAACCGAGCATACGAACCCCTGAACAGGCTTGGGACTTATTAGAATTTCTATTTAATAGACCGGCCAAGCAATCGCTTCAGCCTGATAAAACTTATATAGAGTTGGTGCCGCTCCCAGAAGATTTTAATGCCGAACAAAAAATCGCTTTTATATATAAACTTGCAGAAAAAATGTCTTACGTATCTCACCAAGAATTGGCGGATCATCCTGATTATCAAAAACTAATTGATGAAACTAGAAGAGAAATTAGAAAACCATTTTCCGAAAGGGCTTTGTCAAGCCTCTCATCCGCCTATAAATTAATGCCGCCAGCATTTCGCTAATTACCAGTTAAATTCCGGCAAAGTGGCAGTTGGTTGGGCGTTTGAATCTCTCATCAGTTCCGCCAGTGGTTTTGTTTCGTCTTTTAAAATGCCACCCATGACGAGGATTGAATCAATCCCGGCTATATTTGCGCCTTTGATGTCAGTGGTTAGGCTGTCGCCGATGGCGGCTATTCGTGTTTTTTTTATGCCTGGGGAGAATTGTTTTAAGACGTAATCGTAGATGCTTTTGTAGGGTTTGCCGATGAGTTCTACATCGCCG